>JBQCIG010000237.1:0-9385 GCA_051953975.1 Solirubrobacterales bacterium
GATCAGTTGCCGGAGCTGTGGAGCCTGATGGCGGTGCTCCGCGACTGGCTCGGCCGACTCAACAAGTCGGGTCTGCGGGCCGACGTAAACAAGGCATGGCTGCCGGTCTCCGACCACAAGGCGGCGATCGAAGTCGATGAGCGGATCGACAAAGCGCTGGAGCAACTGGGACGGCTGAGTGCGACCCTGCGGCAGTCGTTCGGCCGTCTCCACCTGGAGCAGTCCGAAGCACAGCGGAAGCGCAGCGAACGGGTGCAGCGGCGCAACGAGCTGCTCGCGGCCGGCTTCCTCGTTCCCACCCTCGTCGTCGGCTTCTACGGCGCCAATACCTGGGTTCCGGGGCAGGGTCGGCACTGGGGGTTCTGGGTGATGGTGACGGTGCTGGCCGTGCTCAGCCTGGTCGTGATGACGCTCTTCTGGCGAAGCCACCAGCGCGCCGAAGCGGCGCAGGAAGCCGCCGAAGAGGAACAGAGGCGCAACCGGGCGGAAATGCTGCGCGATTCCTGAAAGATCGCCTGCGTGGGTGGGATCTTGCGGGGTCGGGGTGGCGGAGGAGTCACCCTGTCTTCGCAGAAGGCACCCCCGCATGCGCAGATCGAAGAAGAGAAATCGCGGTCCCGAGGAGCCGCGGCGTCCCCGCGGGCGCCGCGCCCCGATCATCGAGCTCGACGAGGTCACCAAGGTCTACCCGGGTGGCCATATGGCGCTCGACCGGGTCAGCCTGGCGATCGGCCGCGGTGAGTTCGTCTTCCTCGTCGGCCCGACCGGCTGCGGCAAGTCGACCCTGATCAAGCTGCTGATCCGGGAGCTGGCCGCTACCGAAGGCTCGGTCAAGATCGCCGGCCGCGACATCGGCAAGTTGGCGGAGAAGAAAATCCCGCAGCTGCGCCGCAACATCGGCACCGTCTTCCAGGACTTCAAGCTCCTGCCCAACCGCACCGTCTACGACAACGTCGCCTACGCGCTGCAGGTGATCGGCGCCAGCCGCGCCGAAATCCGTGAGCAGGTGCCGGCGACGCTGCGCCTGGTCGGCCTCTCGACCAAGCTGCACAGCTATCCCGACCAGCTCTCCGGCGGCGAGCAGCAGCGCGTCTCGGTCGCCCGCGCCTTCGTCAACCACCCGCCGCTGCTGCTGGCCGACGAGCCGAGCGGGAACCTCGACCCGGTCACCTCGATCGGGATCATGCAGCTGCTCTACCGGATCAACAAGACCGGCACCACCGTCGTCGTCGTCACCCACGACCGCGAGATGGTGGACAACATGCGCCGCCGGGTGATCGAGCTCTACGAGGGCCGCGTCGTCCGCGACGAGGTCTCCGGCGGCTACACCGAGGAGTCGACGACCGAATTCGGCCTGCGGATGCGGGCCGAGATGGGTGTCGGCCCCGAGGGCGGCACCCAGACCAACGGACACGCCGATCACGAGGCCCTGAGCTAGGTCATGGGCCGGATCGTCTTCTTCTTCCAGGAGGCCCTGCGCGCGTTGAAGCGCAACGGCGCCCCCAGCCTGGCCGCGATCGTGACCACGGTCGTCACCGTCGTCCTGCTCGGGATGCTGATCCCGATCTTCCAGACCGCCCAGGGCAAGAGCGAAGAAGTCCGCAGCCAGCTCAACGTGCAGTACCAGCTCTACGACGACGCGACCAAAGCCGAAATCGCCCACCTGCAGGGCCAGCTCGAAGCGATCCCGCACGTCTCCGAAGTCAATTTCATCAGCAAGAAAGAAGCGCTGGAAACGCTGAAAAGCGAACTGAAGGACAAGTCGATCGTCGAAGAGCTGCACACCAACCCGCTCCCCAACAGCTTCGAAGTAAAGGCCGACGATGCCTCCAACCTGCCCGGAATCCGCGAAGCCGTCTATCCCAACGGACCCAAGGGCAAGCCGATCTCGCCGATCATCGTCAAACCGTTCGACCGCCAGGTGGCCTCGGCGAAGATCGAGCAGGTGACGAGCGCGCTAAAGATCGTCCTCAGCGTGATCACGGCGCTGCTCGTGTTGGCCTCGCTGATGCTGGTCGGAAACACGATCCGGCTCTCGATCTACACCCGCCGCCGCGAGGTCGAGGTGATGCGCCTGGTCGGCGCCACCCGCTGGTTCATCCGCTGGCCGTTCATGATCGAGGGCGTGGTCGTCGGCTTTGCCGGCGGCCTGTTGGCAATACTGATCCTGTGGATTGGCAAGATCACGATCGTCGACCCCCTCAGCAGTTCGATCGGCCTGCTGGCGGCGCAGAACAGCTCGACCCTCGGGTTCCCGGCGCTGATCGCGATCCTCTTCGCCGCCTCGATCCTCGTCTCGACGATCGGCTCCGGCGTCACCCTGCGTCGCTTCCTCAAGGTCTGAGGCCGGCGTGAGCTGGCGCGGGGCTGTGGCCTTCGCCGCCGCGCTGGTGGCGCTGTTCGTCGCCGGGCTCTGGCTCGGCGGGCACCCGGCCTCGTTGCCCGAACCGGTGCGCGAAATCTTCGTCTCCGAACCCGGCGGCCTCACCGCCGAGGCGGCGGAAGTGATCGAAGACAACTACTACCGCCCGGTGGGCAGGCAGGAACTGAGCAACGCCTCGCTGCAGGGAATGGTGAGAGAGCTGCGCCGCCGCCACGGCGACCGCTTCTCCGAATACTTCTCGCCGGAAAGCCTCGAAAGCTTCAATCAGGAGATCGAAGGCCGCTTCTCGGGTATCGGGGTCACGATCAAGCCGGTCGAGAGGGGCTTGGAGGTGGAAAAGGTTCTTCCCCACACGCCCGCCGAAGCCGCCGGCATCGAAGCGGGGGAAGAGATCGTCTCGGTCGGAGGCGAGCCGGTAGCGAAACTGAGCATCACCGAAGCGACCAACAAGATCAAAGGGCCGGAAGGCACGCAGGTGACGATCGGTGTCCGCGGCGGGGATAGCAAGGTGCGACGCCTGACCTTGATCCGGGCCGAGGTCGCGCTTCCCAACGTCAGCAGCCGGGTGGAGAAGGTCGAAGGCCATCAGCTCGGCTACGTCCGCATGCTCAGCTTCAGCGAAGACGCGAGCGGCCAGCTCGCCAGGGCGGTTAGGAAGGTCAAAGGCGAAGGGGCGGAAGGGATCGTCCTCGACCTGCGCCAGAACCCCGGCGGCCTGCTCGAGCAGGCGGTCCTCTGCGCCGGGATCTTCCTGCCGAAGGGGGAAGTCGTCGTCTCGACCAAGTCGCGGACCCAGGGCGACGGCGTCCACAAGACCTCGGGCGGCCGTATCTGGAGCAAGCCGGTCGTCCTCCTGATCGACGGTGGCACCGCTTCGGCGGCGGAGATCCTCACCGCCGCCCTCGCCGACGACGGCGGGGACAAGGTGGTCGGCACCCGCTCCTACGGCAAGGGCGTCTTCCAGGAGGAGCAAAGCCTCTCCAACGGCGGCGCCCTGAAGCTGACGGTGGGCGAGTTCTACACCCCGAAGGGGGTGAACCTGGCCGCGAGTCACGGCGTCCACCCCGACGTCGAGGTCGCCGACGACCCCGCGACCAAAGTCGACGAGGCCAAGCAGCGGGCGCTCGGCGTCCTCGCCGGCCAGGTCGGCTCCTGATGCCGGGGCGGGGTCGGCGCGACCGCAACCGCCGCGAGGCGCCGCGGCGCCGCGGCAGGCGGGGAGGGATGGCGCGGGCGGAGCGGCATCCGCGCCGACGCGACCCCGAGCCGCGCTCGGCGCGGGAGACGGTCGAGGAGCTGCTGCGCGACAAGCGCGGCTTCCGCGGCTTCCCGGTCGCGGTCGAGGAGGAAGCCCGCGCGGCGGCCGACCGGGTAGAGCGCGACCCCGGGCGGCGTCGCGACCTCACCGCGCTCGCCACCTTCACCGTCGATCCCGCCACCGCGCGCGACTTCGACGATGCCGTCTCCGCTCAGCTGGAGGGGGACGGCGCCCGCGTCTGGATCCACATCGCCGACGTCGCCGCGCACGTGCGACCGGGCTCGCCGCTCGACCGGGAGGCGCGTCGGCGCGGCAACAGCACCTACGTGCCGGGAGCGGTGGAGCCGATGTTGCCGCACGCGCTGAGCAGCGACGCCTGCAGCCTGGCGCCGGGGGTCGTGCGGCTGGCGGTCACGACCGAGATCGAGCTGGGGCCGGGGATGGAGCCGCGACGGACGCGCTTCTACCGCAGCCGCATCCGTTCCGACGCGCGCCTCGACTACGACCAGCTCGACGAGATCTTCGCCGGGCGAGAGCGGCCGTCGGCCGAGGTTGCCGAACCGCTCGCCGCCGCCCGGGAGGTCGCCGCCGGCCTCGGCGAGCGCCGCGGCGAGGCCAACCTCGACGTCGAATCCTCCGAGCCGGAGTTCCGCTTCGACGCCGAGGGGAACGTGGTCGCCGCCCACGGCGCCCGGCAGACTGAGGCGCACCGCCTGATCGAGCGGCTGATGATCCTCAACAACGAGCAGGTCGCCCAGCTGCTGGAGCGCGAGCGGGTGCCGGCGATCTACCGCGTCCACGCCCAGCCCGACCCGGCCCGGATCGAGCGGCTGCTCGAGCAGATGGCCGCGCTCGGGGTGCCGACGCCGCCGCTGAAACAGGGACTGGCGCCGCGGGAGGCGGGGCGGGTCGCCGCCGAAGCGAGCCGGCTGGCGCGGCGCGAGGCGGCGCGGCGCGGGCACGGCCGCGAGGCGTACACCTCGCTGGTGCTGCGCTCCCTCAAGCAGGCCTACTACAGCGAGCGCAACCTCGGCCACGCCGGCCTCGGTAGCTCGGCCTACTGTCACTTCACCTCGCCGATCCGGCGCTATTCGGACCTGGTCGTGCACCGGGCGCTGCTGGCGCACCTGGGGGAGGGGGAGGCGGCGCCCAAGCTCGCCGAGGCGCGCGATGCCGCCGCCGACTGCTCGGCGCGCGAGCGAGCCTCGGCCCAGATCGAGCGCGCCGCCGACGACGTCTGTGCTGCCTTCCTGCTCGAACGCGAGCTCGGCGAGCGCGGCCTCGACGCGGTCTTCGCGGGGGAGGTCTCGGGGGTGATCCGTTCCGCCGCCTTCGTCTCCTTCGAGGGCGAGCTCGGCGACGTCTACGAGGGGATGCTGCCGGCGCGGCTCTTACCGGGAGAGCGCTACGAGCTCGACAAGGCCGAGGTGGCGCTGGTCGGGCACGGCTCGGGTGCCCGCATCAACCTCGGCGATCCGATATCCGTCCGGGTCGCAGGCGTCGATCCCCCGCGCGGTCGCGCCCTGCTGGAACCGGCCGATGCACCGAAATGAGCAAGAAGCAGAAGAAGAGACGAGAGCCTGCCTCCGGTGACGTGGTCACCAATCGGCGCGCCCGCCACAAATTCGAGCTGGTCGAGAAAATGGAGGCCGGGATCGTCCTGCGGGGCTCGGAGGTGAAGGCACTGCGGGGGGGCAAGGCGCAGATGACCGACGCCTACGCGGTCGTCGACGACGGCGAGGTTTGGCTTCGCAAGCTGCATATCCCGCCGTATGAGTACGCGACCGCCGACGCCCACGACGCCGAGCGACCGCGCAAGCTGTTGCTGCACAAGAGCGAGATAGAGCGCCTGATCGGCAAAACCGCGCAGAAAGGTCTGACCCTGATTCCGACCAGGATCTATTTCAAAGGCCCGCGGGCGAAGGTGGAGCTTGCTTTAGCGCGAAACAAGGAGGGTCGCGACCGCAGGCGGGAGATCGCCGACCGCGACGTTCGTCGAGAGGTGGAACGCGAGTTCAAGGGAAGGATGCGTTGAAGTTGAAACTGTCGCGCTACGTGCAAGGATGCAGGGCGATGCTGAGCCGGAAGAGTCTTCCCGCAGCCATCGCAGGGGTTATCGTGCTGGCCATGGCCGTGCCGGCGCAGGCAAGCGCCGAATCCTTCCCGGAAAAGGCCGGCAACTACGTCAGCGACCACACCGGCTATTTCGTCGCCGCGCTGCTGGCGGCGATCCTGTTGCTCCTGTTGATCGTCCGCGTCACCCAGCGCCGCGCCAAGGAGAAGGAACGCAAGCAGGCCGCGCAGCCCGCCGCCGTGCCGGCTGGCGGCCAGGCTCCGCCGCCGGCCGCTCAGCCGGCGCCGGGAGCGCCCCCGGTTACCGCTCAGACCGCCGAGATAGCTGCCGTGCCCGCGGGTGTCGCTGCAGCAGCGGCGCCCGGGCAGTCCGCCCCTCCCGGCCAGGCGCCGCCGCCTCCGGGCCAGTCGGCGCCACCGCCGCTGCCGGGCCAGGCGCCTCCGCCCGCCAATGAGAGCGCCAAGGATCGCAAGCGCCGCCAGCGCGAGGAACAGAAAGCGAAACGGGCCCAGCTGCGCGAGGCGCGCCGGGCCGAGCTGCAGCGGCGCAAGGAAGAGCGCGCCCAGCGCAGGGCGCAGCGGAAGGGCGGGGCCGTTCCCGCGCCGGGGGCGCCTGCCGGTCCGCCCGCACCCGGGGCGCCTGTCGGTTCGCCCGCACCTGGGGCGGCGCCCGGGATGACGCCGCCGCCCGAAGCCGCGCCCTCCAAACCGAAGAAGTTCTTCGGAATCACCCTCGGCTCACGCAAGAAGATCCGCGAAGCGGCGCTGGCCGAACAGCGCCTGGCCGCCGCTCGCGAAGCCAACGAACGTGCCGTCGCCGAGGCTCAGGCCACTGGACAGGTGCCGCCTTCGGGGCAATTGCCCCCGTGGGAGGAGGCGACGACCGTGCAACCGCCGACCGGCGAGCTCGGAGCGGTTCCCTCGGTGCCGCCACCTCCGGTTCCGGGCGGGGTCCCGGCGCCCGGCGACTACGACCCGGCGGCCGCCGAACAGCGGGTCCGCGACAAAGTCGCCGAAGTCCGCCAGGAGCAGCAGCGGATCGGCGCCGAGGCCGACCGCCGCCTCGCGGCGGCCGAGCAGATGCAGCAGGGCGGAGCGCCGCCTGTCGGCGTGTCCCCGGCCCAGGGCGCGGATGCCGCGCCGCCGCAGCCGCCGCAGGTTGACCTGAAAGCCGCCGTCGAGCAGAAACTCGAGCAAGAACGGCAGGCGCGCGAGCGCGAGATGGCCGAAGCCGAGGAGCGCCTGCGCCAGATCGAAGAGCGGACCAGGGCGGCTGAAGAGCGGGCCGCCGAGGCGAAACGGCTGGAGGAAAAGCGGGCCGAAGAGGAAGCCCGCGACCGCCGCCTCGAGGAGATGCGCCGCAACGTCGCCGAGGCCGAAGCGCGCGCCCGCGAGGCCGAGCAGCGCGCGGCCGAAGCCGAGCAGGCGATCGTCCGCTCGGTCCAGGGCGGTGCCGCCGCGGTGCCACCCGCCACGCCGGCGCCTCCCCCCGCGCAGCCCTTCGCGCCGCCGACGCCACCCCCGCCGCCGGCCGAACCGCAGACCTTCCAGGCGGCGCCGCCCCCGCCCCCGCCCCCGCCGGTGCAGGAGCAGCCCTTGGCGCCGCCACCACCTCCGGCTCAGCAAGCAGAGCCGCCGACGCCCCCGCCCCCGCCGGCATCGACGCCCCCGCCGGGCCCGCCGCCGTCGGCCGAATCCTTCGCACCGCCGACGCCACCTCCGGCTCCGGCTGAACCGCAGACCTTCGGAGGCGCGCCTTCGACGTCGCCGCCTGCCCAGGCGGGGCCGGGCTTCGGCGAGCAGGCCGGTGGTGGAGGCGGCGAGCTCAACCTCAACACGGTGACCTTCGAGCAGCTGCGCGAGCATGGCCTCTCGGTCACCCAGGCGACCCGCCTGCTTGCCCATCGCGAGCGGCTTGGCGGCTTCAAGTCGACCGACGACCTCGATCAGGTGGCTGGGTTCCCGCAGGAGTTGCTGGACGATTTGAAGAGTCGCTCGACCGTTTGAGTTGGGGGCCGGGGGAGGCATTCGCCGGACAACAGCGGGGAGGGTCCGTCGAATACCTCCCCCGGCCCCTTCACAAGCGGCTTTTCGGGCTCAGGTTCCTTCTTCGTACTTCTCCAGCAGCTTTAGCCAGATCTCGCTGCGGGTGGGGTAGGGGGCGACGGCGTGCCTTAGCTTTGAGATGGGGATCTCGGCGACTATCGCCACCGTTGCCGCTTGCAGGAAGTCGGCCGTCTCGAAGCCGGTGAAGGTGGCGCCGACGATCACCTCGCGCGCCCGGTCGACGACGAGGCGGGAGGTGCCGCCGGTGTCCTTGCCCTGGAAGCTGGCGCCGGGGGTGCCGTCGGTGGGGACGTCGACGGTACGGGCGTCGATACCGGCTTCGCGCGCCTGCTCGATCGTCTTGCCGACGGCGGCGACCTGCGGGTCGGTGAAGGTGACCCGGGGTGAGCCGATCCCTTCCGCGACCGCCTCGACGGGGCGGCCCAGCAGGTTCTCGGCGGCGACCCAGGCCTGGTACTTGCCCATATGGGTGAGGAGGGCGCGGCCGTTGACGTCGCCGATCGCGTAGAGCCAGTAGCTGCCGCCGACTCGCAACTGGTCGTCGGTTTGGAGGAAGCCATGCTCGTCCGGCGCGACGCCCGCCGCGCCGAGATCGAGCTCGGCGGTGTTGGGGACGCGGCCGACCGCGACGAGGATCTCGGCCGCCTCGACCCGGTCACCGCTCTTCAGCGTTGCCACCACCCCTGCTCCACCGGCCTCGACCCTCTCGACCAGCGCCCCGGTGCGGACGTCGATCCCGAACCTCTCACGCAGCGCTGCCGCTACTTCCTCGCCGGCGAAGGCCTCCTCGCGCGGCAGGAGGTGGGGTTCGCCCTCGACGAGGACGATCTTGGTGCCCAGGCTCGCCCAGGCCTGCGCTAGCTCGCTTCCCACCGGGCCGCCGCCGAGCACGATCATGCTCACCGGCACTTGCTTGGCGGTGGTCGCAGCCCGGTTGTTCCAGGCTTCGACCCGATCGAGGCCGTCGATCGGCGGCATCGCCGCCTTGCTGCCGGCGGCGACCACGACGGCTCGCTCGGCGACGAGGACCTCCTCGCCGACGAGGACCCGCCGCTCGCCGCCGAAGCGGGCCTCGCCGCGGAAGAGGTCGATGCCGCGGTCTTCCAGCCAGGGCAGCTGGACCGAGTCGTCGAGGTTGTGGATCACCTCGTCGCGGCGGTCGAGGACGGCTTGCGGTTCAAGCTCGCCGTTGCCGGTCGGCACGCCCGGGATGCGCTGTGCCTCGGCCAGCACGTCGGCTGGGCGCAGCAGCGCCTTCGAGGGCATGCAGGCGTAGTAGGAGCACTCGCCGCCGATCAGGTGGCGCTCGGCGATCGCCACCCGCCAGCCGGCGTCGGCCAGGCGCCCCGCGCAGACCTCCCCGGCGGGGCCGGCGCCGAGGACGACGGCGTCGTAGCTGCGCTCGTTCACCGCCGTCATCATCCCAGGCCGCCCTGCCCGAGGCCGTACAATTGGAGCGCATTCCAAGCACGGGGGCGACAGGCTTCGACGTGGTCGACTCGTGCGAACGGTTGCAGGTCGAGGTTGACGGAGGCCTCGTTAAACCCCGTCACAAACCAATACGTGCGGACCATGAGTTCGCCCTCGCCGCTTAGTTAGAAGCT
>JBQCIG010000238.1:0-11095 GCA_051953975.1 Solirubrobacterales bacterium
AAGCCGCAGCAGTGGACGAGCCGAGCGCCAGTCCGCTCGGCCTCGGCATGGTGCTCGACCCAGACCCGGTCGACGAACTCGGGCTCGCCGGTGAGATCGATGTAGTCGGTGCCGGCGGCGGCGCAGGCGGCGACCAACGGCCCGCCGTAAAGCGCGTAGGGGCCAACGGTGGTGATCACCACCCGGGTCGACTCGGCGACCCCGTGCAGCGCCTCGCCGTCGGCGGCGTCGGCGACCACCACGTCCGGCTTCGGCGCCTCGGGCGAGGCGGCGGCCAGCCGGGCCGCGACGGCGTCGAGCTTGGAGCGGCTGCGCCCGACCAGCGCCCAGCGCATGGTGTCCGGCGCGTGCGCGGCCAGGTATTCGGCGGTGAGACCGCCGGTGAAGCCGGTCGCTCCAAAAAGAACCAAGTCGTACTGGCGCGAGCCCTCCATCTGCGACATTCTCTCAGGAGCGATGCTCGCGGGAGGGCCGCACTTGAAACGGGCGCCGCAGACGACCAGTCAGCGACCACGACGCCCGTTGCACGTGCAGATCTCTAACGGGGGGTCTTTTACAAGTGTCAGGGCAGAGTCAAAAAGGCAGGTAGGGATAAGTGCCGAGTTTGCCGCAAATTGCGGGAAAATCACAACTCAGCGACTTTGTTGCGGGCTGCGAAGGGCGCACCGGGATGAGCTTCCAGGACCCCGCCGCCTTCCACGCCTTCTCGGTCGCGCGCTTCCGCGAGTTCTGGTCCCTCTTCCTCGAATGGGCCGACCCGCTGCGGGAGGGCGAGCCGGAACCGGTCTGCACCGACGAGCGCTGCGAGACCGCAACTTTCTTCCCGAACCTGCGCCTGAGCTATGCCGAGAACCTGCTCGAGTCGCGGCTCGCCGGGCAGGACGAGCAGATCGCGGTGGTAGCCCGTCACGGCGACGACTCGCGGGAGGAGGTCAGCCGGCGCGAACTGCGAGAGCGAGTGCGGAGGCTGGCCGCCCACCTTCAGGCGCTCGGCATCGGCGAGGGGGACCGCGTCGTCGCGATCGCCGCCAACGATCTCGGGGCGATCACCGGGGCCCTGGCCGCGGCCACCCTTGGCGCCACCTTCTCCAGCGCCGCGCCGGAGATGGGCGCGCCGGCGATCCTCAGCCGCTTCGAGCAACTCGCGCCGAAGCTCCTGCTGGCGAGCCTCGGCAACGCCAGCGTCGCCGAGGTGGTCGCCTCCCTCCCCACCCTGGAGGCGGTCGTCGCACTCGATTCCCCTCCCCCTGTCAGTGACCTCGGGATCCCCGTCCACCGTCTCGACGACCTCCTCGCCTCTCCCCCGCCGCGGCCCCCTGCCCGACGGCTGGCGACGCTTCCCCTTCAACCACCCGCTCTTCATCCTCTTCACCTCCGGCACCACCGGGGCGCCGAAATGCATCGTCCACGGCGCCGGGGGGACGCTGCTCGAGCACCTCAAGGAGCTCCGCCTCCACGTCGACCTCGGGCCCGAGGACACCCTCTTCTTCCAGACCAGCGCCGCCTGGATGATGTGGAACTGGCAGCTCTCGGCGCTCGCCTGCGGCAGCCGCGTCGTCACCTTCGACGGGCCGTTGGCCGACCCGGGCACGCTCTGGCGGATCGTCGCCGAGGAGGAGGTGAGCGTCTTCGGCACCAGCCCGCCCTACCTGCAGCTCTGCGAGGACAGCGGCTACTCGCCGAAGCGCGAGGCACCCGCGCCAGCGCTGCGCTCGGTCCTCTCGACCGGCTCGGTTCTGCGCGACTGGCAGTTCGACTGGGTCGCCGAGGAGGTCGGGCCGGTGAAGCTGCAGTCGATCTCCGGCGGCACCGACATCATCGGCTGCTTCGTGCTGGGGCACCCGGAGCTGCCGCTGCGCCGGGGGATGATCCAGTCCCGCAGCCTCGGCCTCGACGTGCAGGCGCTGCTAAGCGGGGACACGCCCTCGGACTCGGCGGCGGGAGAGCTCGTCTGCCGCAACCCCTTCCCCTCGCGCCCGCTCGGCTTCCTCGGCGACGAGGACGGCAGCCGCTTCCACGACGCCTACTTCGCCCAGAACGAGGGTGTCTGGACCCACGGCGACCTGATCGAGTTCGACGACGACGGGCAGGCGCGCATCCACGGCCGCTCCGACGGGGTGCTGAACATCCAGGGGGTCCGGATCGGCCCCAGCGAGATCTACCAGGCGCTGCGCGGGGCGCCGGAGGTGCAGGAGGCGATGGCGGTCGAACAACGCCGCGACGAGGGCGCGCGGCTGATCCTGCTGGCGGTCCTGCGCGCGGGGCAGCGACTCGACCGCGAGCTGACGCTGCGGATCCGCCGCACGATCGGCGAGCAGACCACCGCGCTCCACGTGCCGGAGCTGGTGGTCGCGGTCGCGGCGCTGCCGGTCACCCACAGCGGCAAGCGCTCCGAGCGGGCGGGACGCGACGCGGTCGAAGGGCGGGCGGCGAGCAACGAGCGCGCCCTCGCCAACCCGGAGGCGCTGGCGCAGATCCGCCGGGCGGTGGCGGAGGCCGAAGCGGCACTGGCCGAGCGCGCGCGGGAATCGCTCTCCGCGGACGCCCCCACCGTGGAGCGGCTGCGGGCGATCTGGGAAGCGGTGCTGGGGCTGCCGGGCATCGGCGAGCACGACGACTACTTCGCGCTGGGCGGCACCTCGCTACAGGCGGCGCGGGTCTTCCACCTGATCCTCGAGCGGTTCGGCGTCGAGCTCCCCCTCTCCTGCCTGATCGAGGCGCCGACGGTGGCCGAGCTGGCGGAGGTGATCGAGGACCCGGCGAAGCACTTCCAGCCGCTGGTGCCGATGCGCCCCGGCTCGAACGGCCCGCCGCTCTTCCTCGTCCACTCGATCTGGGGCGACGTCCTGGGGATGCGCCAGATCGCGATGGCGATGCGCAGCGAGGTGCCGGTCTACGGCATCCGCGCCCTGGGGCTGAACCCGGGCGAAGAGCCGCAGACGAGCGTCGAGGAGATGGCCGCGAGCTACGTGCGCTTGATCCGCAACTTCCAGCCCGAGGGGCCCTATCGCGTCGCCGGCCACTCCTTCGGTTCCCTGCTCGCCTTCGAGATCGCCCGGCGCCTCGGCGAGGAAGGCCAGGAGGTCGGCTGGCTGGGGATGATCGACGCCGAGCTCGCCACCGCCGCTCACTCGCCCGGGCGGCGCTGGGGCCACCGCCTCGCCCTCCCCTTCCACTACGCCCGCGCCGCCCTGCGCGAGCCGGGCCGGGCGCTGCGCTCGGTCTTCACCGAAGAGGATTGGACCGAAGGCGCCTCCGAGACCCACCGGCGCTTCGCCGAGCTCTCACTCGAAGCCGCCGCCGCCTACCGCCCCGGTCCCTACCGCGGTTCGATGACCTACTTCCTCCCCACCGTCCGCCGCTTCCACCTCTTCGCCGACTCCCTCCCAGTCTGGCGCCGCGTCACCGCCGGCGAGATTGAGATCGAGCGCGTCCCGGGACCGCACGTGGGGATGGTCTCGGGCGAGTCAGCTCGGGTCGTCGCGGCGGCGATCGACTGCCGCCTCCTGGAAGGAGCCGTCTAGTTCCGTCAGCACCTCCGGCGGAACCAGCCTGGCGAGGGAAGCCCGGCGGACGCCACTCTCGATAAAGGCCCTTTCTCCCGCCGCTTTCGTTATCCGCCCCCTGAGCGGCTCCGGGGTCAGCACCAGGTTCCTACCGACCAGTTTGAACTGATCCCCGATCATCCACCAGTCCGCCGCCATCTGCGCCTCCCCCATCTGCAGCGCCAAGTCCGAGAGGAGCATCGCCTTCACAAACATCCCGCGGCGATGGAAGGACATCCGCGTCATCAAGAAGGACCTCGCCAGCTCCCGATAGGCGTCCTCGGGCCGGTCTTCGCGCTGTAGCCACCTTCCCCGGTCGCCAACGATGTTGGCGACCGCCATCCGGTCGGCAAGGGAGCCAGCAGCGTCGAGTCCTACGTTCCAAACCTCCACCGGGGGCTGCCGGTCCACCTTCAGGGCAAGCGAGATGGTTCGAAAACCGAACTCCGGATCGTCTCCTGCTGGCGGCACGTAGGCGCCAAGCGCCTGTTCCTCGCCATCCACGTCCCCTTTCAGCTGGCAGCATTTGGCTTCCACCAGTGCCATCGAGTTGGCGGCCGCTCGATCGAGGCCTCCCCTCCCGCTCACCTTGCGAGCCTCGTCCAACCGGTCCACAACATCGCCCGCAGCGCCAAAGTAAGTGCAGACCTCGCAGGCGAGCAGGATCAGCCGGCAGCGGAGGGCGGCGTTCGCGGAGTCCTCGGCGTTGCTCTCGGAAATGACTTCTTCCAGCCAAGCGAAGACCTGCTCGTAAGCGCCCAGCAGCAGCGCCGCCTGACGCACGGCGGGATCGAGGACCACCTCCGCCGCCGCCTGCCAAGAGTCGGCCCTGCGCATCCGTCGCTCAGCCTTCACCAGCAACCGCCACTCGTCGGCGGCACCCTTCAGGACGAAGGCCTCCTGCGGCGAATAGAGCCGGTGCCCAAAGACGCGGTGGCAGGTGGGGCAGACCGCCATCAGGTTCTCGACTCCGTCGCCGCCACCGCGGGAGCGGAATACGACGTGGTGGCTCTCGGGGTAGACGAGTGAGACCATACAAAGGGAGCAGCGGCCCCCTGATCGCTCGAGAGCCTCCCTGCGAACGCGAGCCGGGAGCCTGCGACCCATGCGCTCGTCACTCCTCCATGAACTTCATGCCCTCGAGATTGAGTTCCAACTCCACGGCCAGCGAGTCGAGGTCTGCGAGAACGCGGGCGAGGTAGTTGAGCGGGCTCTTGACGAGGCGGCTGGCGCCGCTGGAGCGGGGACCAAAGTCGATCGGCACGCTCTCGATCGGGAACCCAAGCCTCGCAGCCCGCACGAGCTGCTCCTGGGTGTAAGTGAAAGAGGAGCCGATGTGGACCTCTTCAGCAAGGGTGCGACTGAAGATCCTGCATCCCGACTGAGCGTCGGCGATCGGCGTGCCGGCCAGCAGCGAGACGAGATCGGTGAGGCGCTGGTTCCAGACGTATCTGAAGTCCGACATCCCTGGCGGTCGCCGCCAGAGCCGGTCCCCCACGACGACGTCGGCACCCGCCCGTGCCGAGCCGCACAGGCGCGCCAGCGAATCCGCCGCGTACTGGCCATCGGCATCGGTATGGGCGAGGTGGGTGCAGTCCGTTTCGAGGGCGACGCTGACTCCGGTCCTGAAGGCATTAGCCAGCCCACCCGCAACCTTCACTGACACTACTCGCGCTCCGGCCTCGGTGGCGACCGTCACGGTGTCGTCGTCGGAGCCGTCGTCTACGACGATCGTCTCGGTGACCTGCACGAGACCGTCGACTGCAGCACAGTTGTCGGCGATGACCTCGCCGATCGTCTGCTGCTCGTTCCGAGCGCAGATGAAGATCGCCAGCTTCATCGCCGACGCGTCTATTCAGGCCCCCGAGATGGCAGTTGCGGCGGAGCTCTCCACCGGATGCCCGCTCGTACGCCAGGCGGGGACGCCCTTGCCGACGTGGACGACGTCGAAGCCGGCGCGCTGGAGGATCGAGGCGGCGAGGCCGCTGCGCTTGCCGCCGCGGCAGATCGTCGCGAGCTGGCGGTCGCTTGGCAGCTCGTCGAGGCGGGCGGCGAGGTCCCCGTAGGGGATGTGGAGGGAGCCCGGGATGTGCTCGCCCGCGTACTCGTCGTTGTTGCGGACGTCGAGGATCAGCAGCCCGCCCTCGCCGTCGAGGCGGCGGGCCAGCTCGTCGGTGTCGATCAGCTCGATCCGGTGCACCGGCCGTTCCTCGGTGCGCCAGGCGGTCATCCCGCCCTCCAGGTAACCGCGCACCGGCAGGCCGACGGAGGACAGCAGTTCGGCGGCGTGGCGCTCGTCGCCATCGGAAGCGGCGACGACGACGATGTCGGTGCCCTCCGGCGCCACCCGCGAGACCTTGGTCGCGAAGCCGGTGTCGTAGGAGGAGGTGCTGAGCGCCCCCTCGATGTGGGCCTCGTCGAACTGCTCGTTGGTGCGCCCGTCGATCACCAGCGCGCCGTCCTCGACCAGCTCTTCGACCTCGTGCGGGCTGAGCGGTGCCGGGGTGCCGAAGTCCTCGACCAGCGGGCCGCGGTTGAGGCCGACGATGCGCTCGACGTTCGGCGGTTTGTCCCCGAGCGAGCCGACCTGCTCGGAGACGAACTCCTCCTCGTCGGAGATCTGCAGGGCGGGGTTGTGGCGGCGCTCGAAGCCGATCGTCGAAGAGGTCTTGAGGTCGAGGCCGGAGCCGCCGCAGAGCGAGCCGCCGAGATGCCCCGGCCAGACCTCGACCTCGTCGGGCAGGGTCAGCAGACGCTCGTGCAGGGAGCGGAACATGTCGGTCGCCCCCGCCCGCGGCTCGACCGCCAGGTCTGGCCGCGCGACGTCGCCGATGAAGAGCGAGTCGCCGGTCAGGAGTGCCCAGGGAGCGCCGCCGCGGCCGGCGTCGCTGAGCAGGAAGCAGGTGTGCTCGGGGCGGTGGCCGGGGGTGTGGATCGCCTCGATCGTCAGGTCGCCCAGCTCCAGCTTCCAGCCGTCCATGAACGGCTCGTGCGGGTACTCGGCCTCGGCCAGCTCGTGGACGTGGACCGTCGCGCCGGTGCTGCGGCAGAGCCGGCCGTGGCCGGAGACGTGGTCGGCGTGGTTGTGGGTCTCGAGCACGTGCCCGATCCGCACCCCGTGCAGCCGCGCCAGCTGGCGGTAGGGGTCGATGTTCCACTGCGGGTCGACCACCGCCGCGACCCCGGCTTCGCGGTCGGCGACCAGGTAGGAGGCACAGCCCAGGTCCTCGTGGATGATCTGACGGAAAAGCATCTTCTCCCTGTGCGAGCAGGCTAGCGGTTGGGCGAAGCGGGTAAGTGAGCTTCCGTGCGGGAGACGGCGACGCTGACGACGGTGGAAGAGCTGCTCGCCGAGGCGCGGGCGGAAATCGACCGCCTCTCGCCCGCCGAAGCGCTCGCGGCGGCGCGCGACGGCGATCTGCTGATCGATATCCGGCCCCTGGAGCAGCGCCGGCGCGACGGTCTCGTCCCCGGCGCCACCGTCGTCGGGCGCAACGTCCTCGAGTGGCGCCTCGACCCTAACGGCGAGCACCGCAACCCTGGGCTCGCCCGCCGCGACCGGCGCGTGATCCTAATCTGCGACGAGGGCTACCAGTCGAGCCTCGCCGCGGCGACCCTGCGGCGCTTCGACCTCGACGCCTGCGACGTGATCGGTGGCGTCCAAGACTGGAAGGCGGAAGGCCTCCCCTTGAGTTCGCCGGCACCTGACCAAGCGCCCCTCGGGTAAACTGCCCTCCGATGCGGCTGTAGCTCAGCTGGCTAGAGCGTCTGCTTGCCATGCAGAAGGTCGAGGGTTCGAATCCCTTCAGCCGCTTGTTACTTCCCGCTGTAGAGCCAAAAACGAAGGGGTGGTTCGTGTCCCTTCAAAACTTTGGCCCTACAGCTTGAATCGGTGGTCCTGCCCTCAAAGCCAGAGGAACAGGATCAGGAGCAGCCGATCAAGCAAGCGCAGACAGCCCAAGTGGCCGAATCGACGGGGGTCGGTGCCGCCCTTCGCGGCATACCTCTTGCGTGGCCACTCGCGAAAGCTCAAAGCTCGCCCGGCTCGACGCCGCCCCTGGCCGGTTCCTCGACTTATTCGAGGAGCTACGCATGGACCTTTCCAATGAGCAGATAATCGCCGAGGCGGTTCTTGTCAATCACGCGCATGTCGGCAAGGAGGCCACCCGCAACGAATACCGGGGGTTCCTAGTCCACTTCGCAAGACCTTCTACACGGCGCGGCGAAAGCACGTCCTCCTCTTCATGGCCCACCTGGAGCAGAAGGGCGGCGCGAAGCCCGACGAGTCGCGACTGCATTGCGAGTGGTGCAAGGAGCGCGGCTACCCTGACGGCCGCAACGGAAAGGGCTACTCAGCCTCGACTCGCAAGGGCTATCTGTCGGCGCTGCGGTTCCTCTATCTCCACTTCCAGGTCGAAGACGATCTCCCCGACATAAACCCGACCGCGATGGTGCCCTCCCCCAAGGTCGTTCACAAGGTCGGGTTCACGCCGACCCTTGAAGAGGTCAAACGGCTATTCGCCGTCCAAGGGCTCCCGAAGGCGCGGCTCCTGATCAAGTGGGCGTTCTATGCGCCGTCGCGCAGCCAAACCTTCGCCGATGCTCGCTGGTCGGATATCGACCTCAAGCTGGCCTCCAAGCCGGCGCCAAGGTACGCGAGCAATCCTTCGTGGTCAAACGAGGTTTCTGAAGTGATTGGGAGATAGATGCTGGGTCCAGCAGCTCAGCTCCAACCGGCCTTGCGCGCACGCGACTCTTCAGCGCGCACTGCTCATAGCCACCAGTGGCCCTCAACCTTCGCTAGCCGGATTTTCAGCCGCCTTCGCCCTTAGGTATTCGACATTACCTGAAGGATTTTTTGTCCAGCTCAAAACGACGGGGGCGGCCATCTTCCTGGGCGGGACGCCCTGAAGTAACTAGTCAGGGCGTATAGCCCGCAGACAATTGCTCGACAAAGAAAAATCGCAAAATTGGGGTTGTGCCTCGCTTCCATGACCGAAAAGATGCGCCGCCTCGGGCTGGGTACGCGTCGTGTCGCGGATTTGGTCCCCACAACCACGATGCAAGGGAGAGGCGCGCAATGGCGAAGGTTCGTTTTCGAGGCGGCAACCGCTCACGCTGGGGCATTCTCCTCGCGGGGGCCCTTTGCTTTCTGCTCTGCGTCGGCGTCGGGCTGGCGGTGGCGGACCCGGGACCCGAAGAACCGGGCGCAAACGAAGCATCGCTTCTGATTTCGGAATCGCAGGCCGGCGAATTGCCAGCAGGCCAAGGCACCTCGGTAGTCGCCGGACCGGAGACGAACCCCCAAGCCGCCGCGGAACTCCCCCACACGGAACTCGACCGCGGAGAAGCAGAAGAACTCCTCACCTCCGTCTTCCCCTCGGCCCTCGAAGAACCCGCCGGCATCTTCAATGGCGAATTGGAAGTCGAAGAATTCCACTCCGACCATGTGGCGGTCGTCGCCCCGCCGAGCCCGGGCGCTCAGCCCGGCCTCCTCTCCTCGCTTTTGCCGCTGCGCACCGAAGACGCAGAAGGCGAAAAGGAAGCGGTCAACCTCGAACTTGAACACTCCGAAGGCGAAGTCGATCCGACGAATCCGCTGGTCGAAGTGCAGATCCCCGCCGAGCTCGGCGAAGGGATCACCCTGCCGGAATCCAATGTCGGGATCGATCTCACCGGCACGACCGGTGAACGCAGCGCTTCGGTGGTCGAGGGCTCGGCGACCTTCTATCCCAACGTCGCTCTCGACACCGACCTGGCTGTCGCACCGACGCCCACCGGCGTGGAGACCTTCACGCAGCTACGCTCCGCTGAAGCGCCGCAGAGCCAGACCTATCACCTCAGCCTGCCCGCCGGAGCCAGGCTCACGGCCTCCCAGGACGGCGGCGCGGAAATCGTCCGTGGCGAAGAAGTGCTGGTGGCGGTGCCGCCGCCCTCGGCGATCGATGCCGAAGGGAACGACGTCCCAGTTTCCCTCTCTGTCTCGGGCGACTCGATCCTCTTGCACGTCGACCCGCAGCCCGAAGCGGTCTATCCGTTGTTGCTGGATCCGGTTTACGAGAGCTACTCGTGGATGAACGCTGGCACCAATACCGGCATCTACAGCGACTGGCGGCCGGCCTCCAGCAACGAAGCCGTCTTCAAGCCGAGCTGGATCGGCGTCTGGGGCGAAACCATGCACGCGGGGCTAGACCTGCGCTCCTACGCCGGAGCGGCGACGCCGGGCTATCAGGCCAATTGGAACTACTACGTGCCGCGCTTCTTCAGCGACTACGAAAACCCCGCCATCCACGAACGCCCCACCAGCTTCATCCGCAACATGACTCTCTCGCAGGTCTACTACCTGATCGAAGAAGGCTCGCCGGTGCACGAAGACCCCTACTTGCTCGTCGGGCTATGGGACGAGAACAAAGGCGAATTCTCGACGATGGGGACTCGCACCGGCGCCCAGGGCGGCTACAGCAACCAGACCATCGCTCTCAAAAACGAAAGCGAATACACCGACGTCAAGAACGGCGGGATCGCACTTGCCACGGTCGAAACCGCCAGCTACCCCCGCCAGGCCTTCGTAGGCTCGGCGACGGTGGAAGTAACTGACAAAGACTCGCCCTCCTTCGGCCTGCTGGGCAACCCGAGCGGCTGGATGAACGAAACGGCCGCGAGCGCGATCCCCTACAAGGTCAGCGATCCCGGCCTTGGGATCTACTCCCTCCAGGTAAAGCAGCCCCAATCCGCGGGTGGCTTCAAACAGATCACCACCTCCAACGGGTGCCTCGGCACCGCCGGCAATCCCTGTCCTCGGACGACCGAAGCAGCCGGCCGCACGATCTCCTACGAACCGAAAACTATGACCCAGGGAGAAGACTGGGTTCAGGTCACCGCCAGCGATCCGGTCGAAAATCAGTCAAGCGTCGGCGAAGCCCGGATCAAGATCGACCACACCGCCCCGACCCTCGCCCTCTCCGGCAACCTCACCGAACAGGCCAGCGTCGGCACCAAACTCAGCTCCTACACCCTGAACTACGCCGCCGCAGACGGCGACGAAACCGCCCCCGCCGCCACGGCGCCGATCGGCACCGCCGGCACTGGGCAGGGCCAGATGCAGCGCCCCTTCGGCGTCGCCGTCGACAAAAGCGGCAACGTCTGGATGGTCGACCGAGAAAACAACTGCGTCGAGGTCTACGGCCCCAGCGGCAATCTGATCCGGCAGTTCGGCTCCAGCTACGGCGCCCCCGGGTCCGGCAACGGCCAGCTCTCCAGTCCCCAGGGGATCGCAATTAGCTCCTCGGGCAACGTCTGGGTCACCGATCCCGGGAACAAGCGGGTCGAGGAGTTCAACGAAAAAGGCGAATTCATCCGCAGCCTCACCTATGCCGGCGGCCTCCTCGGCCAGGGCAAGATGGCCGAACCCTATGCCGTGGCAACCGGCCCCGAAGAAACGCTCTGGGTGACCGATACCGGCTCCCACCGCGTCTATCAGTTCAAGGAAAACGGGACCTTCGTCAAGGCGATCTCAAGCGTCGGCCCCCTGCTGCACGAAGTCAGCCTGA
>JBQCIG010000239.1:0-7275 GCA_051953975.1 Solirubrobacterales bacterium
GCGGGCGCTTTCTTTTGGGGGGGGGGGGGGGGGCCCCCCCCCCCCCCACCACCGCTGCGGGGGGGGGGGTGGGTTTTTTGGGCCGGCCCCCCCCCCCCCCACCCCCCAACCAGGCCGCAGATAGGGTGCGCCGCTGATGTTGATCGAGTTGCAGAGCCATTCCACGGTCTCCGATGGGCAGTTGGGACCGTCCGAGGTGGTGGTCGAGGCTGCAAAGGCTGGCGTGACGACGCTGGCGCTTACTGACCACGATGCGATTGCTGGGGTGGGCGAGGCTCAGCGGGCTGCTGGGGAGCTTGGGCTTGAGCTGGTGCCGGCGATTGAGATGTCCTGCGTGCACGAGTACGCGGAAGACCTGCACATCTGCGGCTATTGGATCGACGTGGGGAAGATCGCGGCTGCTTGCGAGCGCGCCCAGCACGAGCGCGTGACCAGGGCCGGCGAGATCATCGAGAAGCTGCGCGGCTACGGCTTCGACATCCACCTCGAGGACGCGGTGCGCGAGGCCGGCGACGCGCTCTCGATCGGCCGCCCCCACATCACCCGCGCCGCCGGCGCGACCGGCGACCTCGGCCCCTTCTTCGAGGAGTACCTGGTGCCTGGCGCCAAAGCCTTCGTGCCGCGCCGCTGGCCGACCGCCGAGCAGGCGATCGAGCTGATCCGCGAAGCCGGCGGCATCGCCGTCATCGCCCACCCCTACTGGGACATCTCCGCGCCCAACGAGGTCGACGACCTGATCCGCTCGTTGCAAGCCGACGGGGTCGAGACCTACTACCCGACCCACAGCAAGGAGCAGACCGAGCACCTGCTCGAGCTCTGCACAGAGCTCGAGCTCGTCCCCACCGCCTCCTCCGACTACCACGGCCCCACCCACAAGACCTTCGCCAAGTTCGGCGCCTACGACACCTACGGCCTAGGCGAACCCCAGGTCCCGCCTAAGCCCTAGCCACTTCGCGGCCGCGCCGAAGCAATAAAGAGGGGCCGAGATTCCCTCTCCAGACACTCAACCGCGAGCCATACGCGAGCGGTGTCTGGAGAGGGACTCTCGGCCCCTCCTAAAAGCGCTTCGAGCTAAGCGGCCGCCGGCTCGTGGGCCGGGATCAGACCGCGCTGCTCGAGGTAGGCGAGCAGCTTCTCGGCCGACTCCTCCGGGGTCTCGCTTTCGGTATCGGCGACGAAGTCGGGGTTCTCGGGAACCTCGTAGGGGTCGGAGACGCCGGTGAATTCCTTGATCTCACCCTTGAAGGCTTTCTCGTAGAGGCCCTTGACGTCGCGTTCGGCGCAGGTGTCGACCGAGGCCTTGACGTAGACCTCGATGAAGCGATCGCCCATCAGGTCGCGGGCCTCCCCTCGGATCGCCGCGTAGGGGGAGATCGCCGCGGTGATCACCGGCACGCCGTTGCGGCTGAGCAGGTCGGCGACGAAGGCGATGCGGCGGATGTTGGTGTCGCGGTCCTCTTTCGAGAAGCCCAGGCCCTTGGAGAGGTTTTCGCGGACGACGTCGCCGTCGAGGATCTCGAGCTTGCAGCCGCGCTCGCGAAGGTGGCCCTCCAGCAGTCGGGAAATCGTCGTCTTGCCGGCCCCGGAGAGCCCGGTGAACCAGAGGGTGAAGCCCTTCTCACCAGCCATGCTTTGTCAGTCCTCCTTGTAAGCGTCGATCAGGATGTCGGCGACCTCGTTGCGCGAGAACTCCTGCGGCGGCCGTTCGCCGTTGCCGAGCATCTCGCGGACCTTGGTGCCGGAAAGGAACACGTGCGCGGAGCCGTCGTGCGGGCAGGTCTTGCCCGACGCCATTCCCTCGCACTCGTTGCACCAGAAGCTGTGCTCGAAGAAAAGCGGCTCGATGCCCAGCTCCGCGGTGTCGATGTCGTCGAAGATCCGCTGCGCGTCGTAGGTGCCGTAGTAGTCGCCGACGCCGGCGTGGTCGCGCCCGACGATGAAGTGGGTGGCGCCGTAGTTGCGGCGGGCGACCGCGTGCAGAATCGCCTCGCGCGGACCCGCATAGTGCATCTTCGAGGGGAAGACGCCGAGGATCACCCGGTCCTGCGGGTAGTAGTTCTCCATCAAGACCTCGTAGCAGCGCATCCGCACCTCGGCGGGGATGTCGCCGGCCTTGGTCTTGCCGATCAGCGGGTGGATGAAGAGCCCGTCGCAGGTCTCCAGCGCGGCCTTGGTCAGGTACTCGTGGGCGCGGTGGATCGGGTTGCGGGTCTGGAAGGCGACGACTTTCTTCCAGCCGCGGTCGGCGAAGGCCTGGCGCGACTCCTCGGGGGTGAGGTAGCGGCGCATGAAGGCGTCTTCGTGGTCGGGCAGGGCGTCGACCTCGATCGGGCCGGCGATGCAGCGGCTGCCCTCCTCGTAGATCGCGGCGACGCCGGGGTGGGCGTCGTCGGCGGTGCCGTAGACCTGCTCGGCCTCGCGCTTGCTGTCGCGCTCGAAGATCTCCTCGACGGTCAGCCGCCCCAGCTTCTTGCCTTCGTCGCTGGAGAGCTCGACGACGTCGCCGACCGCGCAGTCGAGGTCGGTGGCGAGGGTGATCGGGATCGGCCAGTAGTCGCCGGCCGCGGTCCGCATCTCGCTGCAGACGCGCTCCCAGTCGGCCGACCCCTGGAAGCCGGTCAGCGGCGCAAAACCGCCGTTGCCGATCATCTCGAAGTCCGCCGTGTGGCGCTCGGAAAGGGTCAGGGACAACTCAGCCATCGTCTCGCTCATATCACCTAGTGGGTTGGGGGAAGGGAATTAGGGTTCGGGGCGGCTTGCCTGAAACCGCTAGTTGATCCCGCACTCGGTCTTCGAGAGGCCGTTCCAGCGGCCGTCGCGCAGATCCCCACCCGGTTCGACCGGCTTGGTGCAGTGGGTGCAGCCGATCGAGGGGTAGCCCTGATCGTGGAGCGGGTTGTACGGGAGGTGGTGCTCACGGATGTAGTTCCAGACGTCGCGCTCGGTCCAGTCCGCCAGGGGGTTCAGCTTCCAGAGGTTGAAGCGCTTGTCCCAGCCGAACTTCGGGGTCTTGGCGCGGGTGCTGGAGTCTGCCCGGCGGACGCCGGCGACCCAGCAGTCTACGGAAGAGAGGGCCTGGCGCATCGGCTCGACCTTGCGGATGCCGCAGCAGGCGTCGGGGTCGCGGTTCCAGAGCTCGTCGCCGTACTCGGCGGCCTGCTCCTCCAGGGTCAGGTTGTGGAAGCGGTCGAACTCGATCCCGAGCGCCTCGGCGAGGCGGTCACGGGTCTCGTAGGTCTCCGGGAAGAGGACGTCGGTGTCGAGGTAGAAAAAGCGCGCCTCCGGGTTGACCGTGCTCGCCAGGTGCGCCGTCACCGAGCTCGTTTTCTGGAACGAGCAGGCGATGTAGTGCCGCTCGCCGAAGTTCTCGAACATCCACTCCAGCGCCTCCTCGGCCGTGCTGCGCTCGAGCTCGGCGGCGATCGCCTCGTGGTCGAGGTCGGCCGGTGTAGGCACGGTGCCGGAGAGGGTGACGGGAGGCGGTTTCATCGCTTGCTCAGATCGCGCACTCGCCCTCGCCCCGGATCACCTCATAGGGGCTCGATCGGTTCCAGTCGATGAACTGCTGCATCGTCTCGAGGCTGAACTCGGCCGGCAGGGTCAGGTCCTTGACCTCCGCTTCGAAGGGCTCGGTGCCGACGCGCGCGGCGAAGGCGTTGAACTCCTCACCGTCCTGGCGGTCGGACTCGTACATCCTCACCCAGCGCTCGACCGCCTCGGGGACTCGTTTCGCGGGGAGGCGCGACTTCAGCCGCTTGCCGAAGACGACCTCGCCGCCCTCGAAGTTGCCGCCGATGTGCGGGATGTAGGCCGGCATCTGGCGGCCGCCGACTTTCAGCGAGGCGCCGTAGAAGCCGATGTTGGCGATGTGGTGCTGGCTGCAGCCGTTCGGGCAGCCGCTCATTTTGATGTGGATGCGCTTGCACAGCTCGTCGCTGATCTGCATCGACTCGACCCGCTCCTTGATCGCCCGGTTGAGGCCCATCGAGGCGGTGATGCCGAGTTTGCAGCTGTCGGTGCCGGGGCAGCTGACCACGTCGGTGATCTCGCGGGCGCCGGCCTCACCGAGCCCGAGCTCGTTGAGGCGCTCCCAGACGTCGTAGAGGGACTCGTCGCGAACCCAGCGCAGGACGAAGTTCTGCTGCACGGTGCTGCGCGCGGCGCCGCCGGTGTACTCGCGCATGATCTCGGCGAGGCCACGGAACTGCTCCGGGGTGAGGTCGCCGCGGGTGACCTTGACCTCGACCGTGGAGAAGCCCCCCTGGCGCTGCGCCTCGACGTTGCCGGCGAGGAAGCGCTCGAACTCGGTGCGGTCGCCGTTCGGTGAGGAGGGACTCAGCGGCGCCTCCGGGGCGTTCGCCTCCTCGTCGACGCTGAAGCTGAGGCGCTCGACCAGCTCAGGACCGAATTCGCGCTCCTGAACCCACTCGCCCTCGAGCTCCTCGTCGACCTGCTCACGGAAGGCGTCGATGCCGATCTTGTCGATCAGGACCTTGATCCGGGCGCGGGCGCGGTTGACCCGCAGCCACTCCAGGCGGTCGAAGATGCGGAGGACGGCCTCGGCGATCTTGAGGTAGTCGCCGTTGTCGGCCTCGACGAACTCATAGAGGGTCGGCGCGACGCGGGCCATGATCGAGGTGCCGCCGCCGACCCGGACCTCGAAGCCCTTGACGCCGTCGCGTTCGCGGGAAAGGAAGGCGATGTCGTGGATGCCGCTGATCGCCCGGTCCTCGGCGGAGCCGGTGAAGGAGGTCTTGATCTTGCGCGGCATCAGCTGCGTGGTGGGGTGGCGGACGAAGTAGCGGACGTAGGCGGTGCCGTAGGCGGTCGGGTCGAAGACCTCGTCGGCGGCGACGCCGGCCCAGGGGTCGCCGGTGACGTTGCGGATGGTGTTGCCGCAGCCCTCGCGCGAGGAGAGGCCGGCCTCGGCGATCTCGCGCAGCAGCAGCTCGGCGTCGCGCAGCGGAACGTGGTGGATCTGGATGTTCTGGCGGGTGGTGATGTGGCCCTTGTTCAGCGGCGCGTATTTCTCGACGACGCTGGCGAAGGCATCCATCTGCTCGGGGGTGACCCCGCCGAAGGGAAGCTTGATCCGGATCATCTGGACGTCGGGCTGGCGCTGCCCGTAGACGCCTTGTTTGAGGCGGAAGCCGATGAACTGGTGTTCCTCCAGCTCGCCGGCGAGGAACTGCTCGGCTTCGTTGTCGAAGTCGTCGAACTCGCGCTCGATGATCGGGATGACGTGGCCGGGAACGTTCTCGTAGGTCTCGGGGTTCTCAAGGGTCCCGACCCGGCCCTTGCCCTCCTGCACCTTGTTCTCTGCTACTGCTGCCTCCATGGGGAAGAAAGGTAGCAAACCCGATTGGGATTCAGGTATTTAATTTCTTGAGCGGTCGGCCCGCGCGCCCAAAGGCCCCGCAAAGTTGGTGATTCAGCTGTGGGAGGGTTTTTTCTGCGCCTGCAGGATCGCCGCCGCTTCGCCTGACTCGGCCACGTAGCCGCCCTCAGGCTCCATCGGCAGGTCCTCTTCCTCCCAGCCGACGATCCCGTCGCTCAGCTTGACAGCGTCATAGCCGGCGTCGGCGAGGGCGGCGGTGCCCATCGAGGAGCGGTTGCCGCCGCGGCAATAGACGACCACCGGCCGGTCCTTGTCGATCTCCCCGAGCCGCTCCGGCAGCTGCGGCAGCGGCACGTGGGTGGCGCCGACGATCCGGCCCGCCTCCCACTCGTGGTCGGCGCGGACGTCGACGAGCTGCGCTCCCTCGTCGATCATCTTGCGAGCCTCCTCGCGGGAGACCTCGCGGGCCTCATTCCCCTGCTCTGCTGCCATCAGTCGACCTCCGTTCCCTCGATCAAGAAGGCAACGCGGACGTGGGCGCGGTACTCGTCCAGGTTCTCACCGCGGATGCCGGTGGAGACGATGTCGACGGCGCGGATGTTGCGCAGCGATCCCTGCGCCTGCAGCAGCGCCTGTTTGGCGGCGTCGTCGGTCGAAGTCTTGGAGCTGCCGACCAGCTCGATGATTTTCACGACAGCCATGCGGATCCTCCTCGTAGGTCCTCGATGGTCTCCTTGGCGCTGATCCCCTCCAGCAGGGCGGCCCGCTGCCAGGCCGGTGCGGGCTCTGCCTCGGCGGGGGCGGCGACGGCGAGCTCGGCCTCGAACCGCGCGATCGCGGCGGCGACGGCCGCTGCCTCGTCTCCGCTGGCGGTCTTCCGTGCCACGGGGATGAAGCCTAGATCAAGCGGTCGGAGCAGGATTGCCGACCGCACTAGAACTCAGAATGTACCGATTTAGCTTGACACTGTTTCTTCAGTACAAGAAGATCATCGCGGTCAGCAACCACGACGAAGATTGGACATCTCATGGCGGAGAACAAAGGGTTGGGGTGGGTTCCAGACCTACCGGACGGGCGCGACCTCCTCTACGGCGCCCCCCTCAAACCCCTCGCCAAACTCCCGGACAGGGTCGACCTGCGCAAACAGTGCCCCGGGGTCTACGACCAGGGGAACACGAACAGCTGCACCGCCAACGCGATCGCCGCCGCCTTGGAGTTCGACCAGAAAAAGGAGCGGCTGAAAGAAGTCTTCACGCCCTCACGGCTCTTCATCTACTACAACGAGCGGGCGATGGAGGGGACCATCGAGTCGGACAACGGCGCGGCGATCCGCGACGGCGTCAAGAGCGTCGCCAAGCGCGGCGCCTGCAAGGAAAGCTGTTGGCCGTTCGAGATCGACCGCCTCCGCGACAAACCGAGCAAAGCCTGCTACGTCGAAGCGAAGAAATACCAGGCACTCCAATACATGCGCGTAACCCAGTCGCTTGGGCAGCTGAAGGGCTGTCTGGCCGAGGGATTCCCCTTCGTCTTCGGCTTCTCCGTCTACGCAAGCTTCCGCGACCCCAAAGTGGCAAAAACGGGCAAAGTGCCGATGCCGCGGGCGGGCGAGGGCTTCGAAGGCGGCCATGCCGTGCTCGCGGTCGGCTACGACGAGGGCGAACAGCGGTTCATCGTCCGCAACTCCTGGGGCCCCAAATGGGGGATGGCCGGCTACTTCACGATGCCCTACCCGTACCTCCTCCAGCAATCTCTCTCGAGCGACTTCTGGACGATCCGCCGGGTCGAGGGACGGCGCAAAAAAACTAAAAAACGATCCTGAGAGGCGCTTGCGCGCTCAGCCCTTGTTGAGGCCGGGCACGTGGGTGCCGTGCTTGACGAAGGCGCAGTTGAAGGGGGCGGGATCGAAGGAATCGGTGAGGGCTCGGCCTTCGGGCTTG
>JBQCIG010000240.1:0-12646 GCA_051953975.1 Solirubrobacterales bacterium
TCAAGGAGCTCTTCGCCAAGGACCCCGAGCGCGCCGCCAAGCGCCTCGTCCACATCCCGATGGGCCGCTTCGGCGAGCCCGAGGAGATCGCCAAAGCGGCCCTGTTCCTGGCCGGCGACGACTCCAGCTTCGTCACCGCCAGCACCTTCCTGGTAGACGGCGGCCTCTCCGCCGCCTACCTGACCCCGATCCAGCGCGACTGAAAAGAAGCCCTCAAAAGGGATTTTCCTGCCAGCCTTCAGGGAACCTACCGAAGGCGTGTAGTCCCGTCCCGTCGGCGACGGTGAACCCTTTACCGCCGTCATCCACGTGAATCACTCCCCGCATGGCACCGCTCACCCATGGGATTTCCGCACTCCAGCTGCAGTAGCAACGTTTCGTGTCGGCGACTATCTCGAGGAGGAGGGGATCAGTCAAGGAAACGGTCCACGGGAATCGGATCGGCCGCATGTGCAGGCGGGGATATGGCTTGGTGGTAGGCATACCATCGGCCTCTGCACTTGAGTTGAGAATCCGAGGAGGCCTCGTTTCGAGGTTCACTTCAAGCGACCGGCCGACGGTTGGCCCGCCGCAAGGGTCATAAAAGACGGTCCCGCTTGGCCGCGGCAAACGATGAACATGAAAGGCGATTCCAGTGAGGGTGACCTTCCGCTCCGATTCTCCTTGGATATCGACTTCGACTGGGTCTCGCCCCACCGGGACAGCACCAGCCTGGTCTTCGATTACCCGCCAGTCAACCGGAGGCTTTTGTTGGAGCACCTTTTCGGCGGCCTTGACAGGGAGAAAGGTCCCAGCGACGCAGTCAGTGGCCATGGTTGCTACCGAATAGCTGATCGCGGGCTTCTCTTCCTTTCCGACATCTTCGGCGGCCTTGGTTCCAAGTCCGCTTGCGAATGCAACGACAGCGGCCAGGAGAATGGTTCCGATCACTCCCGCAACCCATTTCCTAAACCTCTGCCGCGGAGGAGGGGGATCCCCGACCCGAGGTTGATCCTGAGTGGTCAAGATCGAGAGTATGACGGGTACCTGACTACAGCGGTACCGGTACCGAAAGGATCCTAACCAGAGCAGACGTCGAGCCATCGCCTGCACAGCTCCCGCCCGAGCTCGTTGAAGGCGCCGATCTTGCCCTCCGTCTCTGCGCCGAGGATCGCCGGGTCGATGCCGATCCGCACCGCGTCGGGGTCGGCCTCGTAGTCGGCGACCCAATGGAGCGCGTCGGCGCGGCTGACCTCGGGGTGGAACTGCAGCGCCCAGGCGCGCTCGCCGATCCGGCATGCCTGCAGGCAGACCTCGCTGCGGGCCAGGGGGACGGCGCCGGACGGGAGGGGGAACTCGTAGCTGTGCCACTGGAAGGCCTCGAAGGAGGGGGCGAGGGGGGTGAGCAGCGGGTCGCCCTCGCCCTCCGCGGTGACCTCGACGGGGTGCCAGCCGATCTCCGGCCGGGAGGCACGACGCGACTGCGCCCCCGCCGCCGCGGCGAGTAGTTGTCCTCCGAGGCAGAGGCCCAGCAGCGGCACCTCCCGCTCGAGCAGCTCCCGCAGCAGCGCCTCCTCCTCGGCGATCCAGCCGTGGCGGTCGCCTTCGTCGACGTTCATCGCGCCGCCGAGGACGAGCACCGCGTCATAGCCGAATGGATCCGCCGCCGGCTCGGCTCGCTCCGCCGGCGTCCACTCGTCGAGCCGCCCGCCCGCATCGGCGATCGCCTCGGCGAACACACCCGGGCCGGCGTCGCGCTGGTGGACGATCGCGAGCACTCTCATGGCGCTGACCGTATAGCCTCCCAATCCAAGGGAGGTAGTCATGAATAAGCGATTGGGGAAGTACGTGATATTGGTCGCGGCGCTCGGCGTTGCCGCGCTGCTCGTGACGGCAGGTATGGCCGCTGCCGAAAAACCGGTGACAGTGGTCGCCGGCGAAATCCACGCCGAATTCAACGGTGGGTTCTCGCCGAAGGTGCTTTCGAAGAAGAAGCCGACGCCGATCAGCTTCAACATCTCGGGGAAGCTGAAAAGCCTCGATCCGACCGAACCGCACCTGCCGGCGTTGAAGGAATTCCTGCTCGAAGGTGACAAGCACGTGAGCATCTCGGTCAAGGGGATACCAACCTGCAAGAGCGGGAAGATCCAGTCGACCGATACGCAGGCGGCTCGCAAAGCGTGCGGGCCGGCGCTGATCGGCACGGGCAAAACGGAAGTGGGAATCAAGTTCCCCGAACAGCCCGAGATACCGGTCAAAAGCAAGCTGCTCCTGTTCAACGGCGGCGTCAAGGGCGGGGTCACGACGTTGCTGATCCACGCCTACATCACCGTCCCGACCCCGGCCGCGATCGTCACTGTCGTGAAGGTCAAGAAAACCCACAAAGGCCGCTACGGCCTCGGATCCGTGGCCACGATCCCGAAAATCGCCGGCGGCTCCGGCTCGGTGAAATCGTTCAGCCTGACGCTGCAGAAGGGGATCCTCTCCGCCTCCTGCCCGGACGGCCATTTGAACGCCCGCGGCACTGCCGTGTTCGCCGACGGCACCGTAGCCTCCGGCATCGTGGCCCGGCCCTGCACCGGGAAGGGTTGAGCTGACTCCCCCTGGGCACTGCTGTTGGCGGCCACTTTCGGGTTGGTCGCCGGCAGCAGTGCCGTCGCGGGGGCGGTGACGACCGAACTGGGCAACATTCAGGCCCATTTCGACGCCAGCGTCTCTCCACAGGCGCTCGCGAAGACGAAGCAGACTCCCCTCGCCCTGCAGGCGGCGATGGGTTCCAAACGCTCGACGGCTCGCATATGCCGGCTCTGCACGCAATTCGAGATCGGAGTGGACCGGCACGCGCGGCTGAACTTGAAGGATGTGCCGGTGTGCCGTCCAGGCAATGTCGACGAAATGCCGATTCGGCAGAGGTGCAAGAAGGCGCTGATCGGGACCGGGAAGATGGTCACCGACATCCACTTTCCGGAGTTGACGGTACCCCCGATCCCGAGCGAAGTGACTGTCTATAACGCCGGTGTGCGGAACGGCATCAGGAACCTCCTCGCCGGCAGCTACCTCACTCTTCTGACCCCGTCGGAGATCGTCATCACGATTGCCGTTGAGCACGACCACGGCGGATTTGGCGCGGTCGAACGTCCCTGCACCCCTTTGCCCTGACCGAATCGCCGCGGGCTGCGAGCTCCCCGACTAGGCGGTCGCCAGGACGAGGCTGACCGCCCGCTCTATCTCGGCCATCTTCCCGGTATCGACTTCCCCCAGGTGGCGCAGCAGTCGCGAACGCGCAACGCCCCGGATTCCACGACAGATTGCGGCGCTGGGCCGGTCGATGCCGGTGCTCGGATCGATCGCGGGGCGCAAAACCGAAGGAGTTACGGAGCTGGAGAAGGGGACGACGACGATCAGCTCGCCGGCCTTACCGATCAGCAGCTCATCCACTGAGAGGACGACCGCGGGACGGTTCTTCCCCGGCTCCCCTCGTCGGCCTGCACCGAAAGCGGTCAGCCATACCTCACCGCGCCGTGGATTAGTCGATTCCATCTTCGAGGGTGCCCTCCCATAGCCGGTACTCGGCCAGGGCCTCGGGACTTTCCATGTCGGCCCTGGTCGCTTCGCGCTCGGAGCGGTAGGCGTCTGCTCGCTCGGCTCGCTCGGCCAATTCGGTGAGCAGGGCCGAGAGGGAGACGCCGCGATCTTTGGCCCGCGCGGCCAGGCGGTCGCGCGTCTGCCGGGGAACGCGAATGGTGGCGGTATCGGAAGGCATGTCGCCTGATGATAGCGCCAGATGCTGTCGCCTTAACTCAGACCTCGGTTGCGTAGCTGCGCTCACGGCTCCTTAAAGGGCCCGGCGCGCCAACTTCTCCCCCATGCGCTTCATTTCCTCCCGGTCGCCTGCTTCCTCGATCGAGGAAATTGCTGCTGGAGCAGCTGCCCGCAGGCCATTGGCTCCGACGATCAGGTGCAGGGGCTTGCCGGCCGCTTCGCAGCGGGCGGCGATCGTGCCGACGACCTTGCCTTCGAGGCTCTGGGGGTCGAAGCGGCCCTCGCCGCTGACGGCGGCGTCGGCGCGGGCGAGACGGGAGTCGAAGCCGAGGGCGTCGAGGATGAAGGCGGCGCCGGGGCGGAGCTGGGCACCGTAGGCCCAGAGGCCGCCGGAGAGACCGCCCGCGCAGCCCGTCATCGGGACGCCGCGCGGGTCGCGGGGGAGCTCGGTGGCGAAGCGATCGAGCCGCTCGCTCAGGCGCGCGACGGTGGCGGGGTCGGCTCCCTTCTGCGGGGCGAAGACGCGGGCGGCTTCCTCGTAGGGAGTTCGCACGTCGCAGAGGACCTCGATGGCGACGGCGTCGAGGACGCCGGCCTGCTGCAGCGCCTCGATCGCACCGCGGCCGCCGTCGGTGCTGGCGCTGCCGCCGACGGCGAGGAGGACGCGCCGCGCTCCGGCTGCGACCGCGGCCGCGACCAGCTCCCCGGTGCCAAAGGTGTCGGCCCGTTCGGCGTCGCGCTCCGCGGCTGCGAGCAGGGACAGGCCCGACGCCTGCGCCGTCTCGACGACTGCCGTCTCCCCGTCGCCGAGGAGGCCGAAGGTCGCCTCGAGCGGTCGCCGCAGCGGGTCGTGCACCTGCGCAGGGCGCAGCTCGCCCCCGAGCGCGCCCAGCAGCACCGCCATCGTCCCTTCGCCGCCGTCGGCGACCGGGCAGCGGTCCACCTCACCGCCCGCGGCTTCGATCCCCGTGGCGATCGCCTCGGCAACCGCGGCCGCGTCGAAGGTCCCCTTGAACGAGTCCGGCGCGACCAGGAAGCGCGCCATCGCCTAGCCGGCTGGCGGCGGCACCTGCGAAGCCATCTGCGCGTAGCCGGCGGCGCTGGGATGGATGCCGGTGTCGCCGCTGATCACCCAGGGCGGGCCGCCGCCCGCCGGGCCCTTGCAGAAAGAGAGCGGGTGGAGGATCTTCAGCTCGACCTGGGTCGGGGTCGCCTGCACGCTCGGGCCGTCGACCTTGTAGCCGAGGCGGGAGCAGGTGAAGTGCGAGGGATAGACGGGGGAGATGTCGATGCCGACGTTGAAATGGGGCGGGGTCACCACCTGCAGCCGCTGCGGGTTCACTTCGGCGGCTACCGAGGCGATTTCGTGGTTCAGCAACTTGCCCATCTCGGCGATCTGGGTGGCGCTGTAGGCGAGCGCGATCGAGGGGACCGAGAGGTGGTACTGCATCAGATAGATCGTCGCCGAGGTGTGTTCGACCAGGTCGGTGTAGAGCCTCTTCAGGTTTTCCCGCAGCTTCACTTCGGCGAACGCTTCTTCGATGCATTCCCGGTAGCTACCGAAGATCTGCGCGTAGATCGCGCAGCCCATGTGGTCGACCCCGAAGAGCACTTCCGAGAGCAGCGGGTTCGCCCCCAGCGTCAGCAGGATGTAGTCGGGGTCTTCGGACTCGATCCGGGCGGTGGTCGGATGCAGGAAGCCACCCGGCGCCCAGTTGGCCGGTTCGGAGCCGCTGACGGCGAGGTTCTCGTAATTAGTGATGCCGTTCTCATTCGCCCACTGCGCCGCCCAGGAGACGTTGTTCGAGAGCCCGTAGTCGGGGGCGTATTCGAGCTTGCCTTCGTTGTCGCGGGTGAGCGAGTTCGAAGAGCAGGCGTCGTCGAACTCCTTTTCCGGCGGTCGGCATTCGAACAGGTGACCGAACGTCATCGAGGTGCCGTTGCCGTAGTAGCCGAAGCCGGCGGTTACCGAGTCGCCGAGGGCGCGGACGACGGGTGAGCCGCGCGGCCCGACGGTGAAGCGCACTTCCCGGCCGCCGCTGAGGGTGAGCGTGTCGGTGCCGCGGAAGCGCGGCCCGGAGCGGTAAACGAGGCTGCCTGCTTCGAGGTGCGCGGAGCCGTGCCGCGGCTGCTTGACGATCTGCCAGCGGACCGGCGCGGTGCAGGCCGGCAGCTGCAGCATCGTCCGGCGGCCGGAGCGGGGGCGGGAGGCCGGGACCGTGCTGCAGACCGTTTCGCCGGGAGCGCTCAGCGAGAGCGCCTGGGCCGAGCTGTCCCCCGATTGCAGCTCGGGCTTGCCGTCGCCGTTGGCGTCGAGCCAGCCGCGCGCGCGAACGCGAACCCGTATGCCGGCTTCCAGATCCTGCGGCTGCAGTTCCCAGAGGTCGAGCCGGTGGACAAAGGTGAAGCGGCGGCGGCGCTCGGGCCGGCGCAGCCTGCCCCCGGTGAGGCGGATCCGCGCCTTGCGCGCTGCGATCGTCTTGCCGGCCGAGTCCAGCACGGAGATCGCGACCGGCGCCTTGCGCCCGACCAGCTGGATCGGATAGGTGACGGGGACCAGAACGACCGGATGCCCGTCGGCCGAGGTGCCGAGGAAGGCGTGGCCGATCTGGACCGAGGGCGGCGGCTTCACCACGACCGGCCGCGCCGCCGGCTTGCGCTCCGGCCGCGGCTTGCCCCGCTGGTAGAGCCAGCGGTGGAAGAGGGGGCCGAGGTTGCGCCCGGAGACGCGGTCCGCCAGCTCCGTGAACTCCTCGATGTCGCCGCTGCCGTAACGGTGCTCTTCCGCCCAGCTGCGCAGCACCCGCAGCATCGACTTGGTCCCGATCGCCAGCCGCAGCGCCTCCAGCGCCATCGCGCCGCGGACGTAAGTGGTCGGGTCGAAGAGGTAGCGCGGCGAGCCGGGATGGCCGGGCGGCGGGTCCCAGAACCCCTTGTTCGATGCCGGCACCCGGTAGAGGCGGCTGAAGATCGCGTGGGCGCTGCGGCGGCCGTGGCGCTCGGCGTAGTACCACTGGGCCCAGGTCGCAAAGCCCTCGTTGAGCCAGATGTTGGGCCAGCGCTTCAGTCCGACCGAGTCGCCGAACCACTGGTGCGCGGTCTCGTGGACGACCGTGGTGACGTCGGGGACGAAGGCGTAGATCGGTCGGCTCTGGCTCTCCAGCGCGTAGCCGAGCCGCGGCGCGTAGTCGACGATCGAGCCGGCCGAGTCGAACGGGTAGCCGCCGAAGAGGCGGGACTCGAAGCCGATTATCCGCGGCAGCTCGGCCAGCACCGGCCGCGACTGCCTCTCCATCCGCGGGTCGACCAGCGTCCAGGCGGGCAGCTCGCCGACCCGGCTCCTGACGAGCTTGCCGCGGCCGATGTCGAGGACAGCGAGGTAGGTGCTCATCGGCGCCTTTTCGCGCCAGCGGAAGCGGACGTCGCCGGCTTGCCGGTTGACGCTCGTCAGGCGGCCGTTGGCGACCGCCTTCAGACCCCTGGGGACGGTGATGTCGAAGGAGAACGACGCCTTGTCCGTGGGGACGTTGTCGCAAGGGATCCAGGCGGCGGTGCCCTCTGGCTCGCCGACCGCGAGCACCCCGTCGTCGGTGGGATACCAACCCTCCTGCGAACCGTCGGGGTCGGTGACCTTCGGCGGCTTGCCGGCGTAGCGGATGTTGGCGACGAACCTGCTTCCCTCGGCGATCGGCCGCTGCGGAAAGACGACGAGCTTGCCTCTTTCGCGTTCGAACCTCGCGTCTTCCCCGTCGACCCGAACTCGAATGACGCGCGGCCCGAAGAAGTCGAAGGAGAAGCCGGCGAGTTGTCGGCTGGCGTTCGCGACGATCGTCGTCGTTGCCTGGATGCGCCCGCCTCGACCCGGTTCGTAGGCGAGCTTGACTTTGTATTCCCGCGCGTCATAGGCGCGGCTGCCGGCGTGCGGGAAGAACGGTTCGCTTGCGGTCGCCTGGGGAGCGAGCGCCAAGAGACCAAGACAGGCAAGCAGGAAGAAAAACGGTGGCGCGCGCAAGTACCGCATCCTACGATGCGCCCATGCCGCCAGAACCCGATCGCAGCTACGAGCTGAGGGAGGACGAGGAGCTCGGCGCGGGGCTGAAGCGCATCGCCGCCGGCCGGGCGGAGAAGGCGATCGAGCGCCTCCGCGACGAGGACGATCGCGCCGAAGCCATCCACGGCGCCCGCAAGGACATGAAGAAACTGCGCACGGTCCTGCGGCTGGTCCAGAGCGAGCTGCCGAAGGACCTCTACAGAGAGGAAATGCGGCGCTACCGAGACGCGGGGCGGGCGCTCTCGGCGAGCCGCGACGCGACCGTGAAGCTGAAGACGCTCGACGGTCTCACCGAAGAGGGAGGGGAGCTGCCGCGGGAAGCGATCGAGAGCTGGCGCCAGATCCTCGATCGCGACCGCGAGGCGGCCGCCAACGTCGGCGGGGACGAGCGGGCGGCGATCGATCTGATCGAGGCCGGCCTAGCGAGCAGCCGCCGGTGGCCGCTGGAGGGCGACTCGTGGAAGACGATCGACGGCGCGGTCGGGCGCACCTACCGCCGCGGCCTGCAGGCGATGCGCGTCGCCGCAGGCGAAGCGAGCGAGGAGGGCTTCCATCGCTGGCGCAAACGCGCGAAGGACCTCTGGTACGAGCTCGTCCTCCTCGGTCCTGCCTGGAGGGGGCCGATGGAGGCCGCCGCCGGGGAGGCCCATCGGCTGACCGAGCTGCTCGGCGACCATCATGACCTCGCCCTGCTGCGGGAGGACCTGCACGAACGGCAACTGGGCGAGAGGGAGGCGGCAGCGCTGGAAGGGGCGATCTTCAAGCGGCAGAAGGACCTCGCGGGCGAGGCGTTCGGCCTCGGGCGGCGGCTTTACGCCGAGAAGCCGAAGGCCTTCGAACGCCGTCTGCGCCGGTATTGGGAGGCGTGGCCGGAAGCTTCGACAAGGCAGCGCTGCCCGGATGGTGATGAGCTATGAGAGGCGTCAGCCCCAGCCGAATACAGCATTTGTTGTTACACACGCGATTGTGTGTCCACTGTGATTTGCAGGGGATTTGGAGCGAGATCCTCGCGGCCGCCGATTTCCGCGCCATTTATTTGGCTATTTCTTGACCATTTTTCCCAAGCGCGCGAAATATCCCTCTAATGACACGCGCGGGAGGGAGGGCGCTGGCGCTTCTGGCGGCACCGTTGAACGTGCATATCCTGCGGACCCTGGAGGCGGGGAAGATGCCCTTGCTCGATCTCCGCCGAGCCGTTGGTCTGCCACCGCAAAGCACGATGCGCGTGTACTCGCGGACCCTGACAGAGGCTGGGTTGATCGAGCGGCGCCGCAGGAACGACTTTCCAGCCTCCACGGAGTGCGAGATCACCGCGTCCGGTCGAGCGCTGCTTCGGGTCGCGGCAGCCGCAGAGGATTGGTTGGCAGCGGCGCCGGACCGTCCGACACTGCTTGGCAGTGCAGCGTCGAAGAGCGCGATCAAGGCTCTGGCAGAGGGATGGTCGACCGACATCGTCCGAGCGGTCGCGGCCCAGCCGGTCTCCCTCACCGAGCTGAGCCAGCTGATCCCAACGGTGAACTACCCGTCGCTTGAGCGCAGGCTCGGAGCGATGCGCCTGGTCGGTCTGGTCGAGCCCCAACCTGGCAACGGACACAGCACTTCGTATCGGGCGACGACATGGCTGCGTCACGCTGCCGTGCCCCTTGCCGCCGCTGCCGCTTGGGAACGGAAACACTTGCGGGAAGACGGCGGCCCGATCGGCCGCCTAGACATCGAGGCGGCGTTTCTGCTGGCGATCCCCCTGATGAAGCTGCCCTCCAGCCTGACGGGCAGGTGCCGCCTCGCCGTTGAGTTTCAAGACGGGGCCTCGCTGGTCCTCGCGGGGGTCCTGGTATGCATTGAAGAGGGTCGGGTGGTTGCCTGCTCCCCCCGCCTGGACGGCGAGGCGGAAGCCTGGGTCTCCGGCACTCCGGTCGCATGGCTGCGGGAAATGAACGGCCATGGCAAGAGCCAGTTGCGGCGAGGTGGAGATACCGGCCTCGCCAAAGCGGTGATCGACGCTCTTCGCGCGCTCGCACCTCTGCCGACGTTCTCCTAACCAGAAGAGTCAACATGCTTCGAGCTAAGCGCGTGAAATGCTGGCGCCTTGGCATTTGCAGGGAATCTCTGCTCCAGTGCCTGCGTCTCCGCCTTTTTCGTTCACCTGTTGGCATTTTTGTTTGTTTCACGGACCGGGGACATGGTTCGATTCCCGCTGCAAGGGGGCCTCATATTCATGTCCCCTTCTTTCCCTGAGTAAGGAAAGGCGCTCTTCCCCGGAGCGTCTTTCCTTCTTTAGGTAAACCTTCAGTGATGCCTAAGGGGAAGAAGGCCCTCGGCGAGTACGAGCGCAAACGCGACTTCGCGAAGACCTCAGAGCCGGCACCGAAGTGCCGCCGCGAGGAGCAGGGCGCGCCGCGCTTCGTCGTCCAGGAACACAGCGCCCGTCGCCTGCACTGGGATCTGCGGCTCGAGCACGACGGCGTCGCCGCCTCCTGGGCGATCCCCAACGGGATCCCCGAGAGCCCCGACGAGAACCGCAAGGCAGTCCATACCGAGGACCACCCCCTCGAGTACCTGGAGTGGGAGGGCGAGATCCCGCAGGGCGAGTACGGCGCCGGGACGATGAAGATCTGGGACGCCGGCACTTACGAGCTGGAGAAGTGGGAGCCGGAGAAAGTGATGGTCGAGTTCCACGGCGAGCGGTTGCAGGGCCGCTACGCGCTCTTCCGCGCCGGCAAGGCCGAGAAGGACTGGATGATCCACCGGATCGACCCGCCTTCGCGCGAGCGCGACCCGTTCCCCGAGAACGTCGTGCCGATGCTGGCGCGCCTCTCGACGCTGCCGCGCGACGACGGCAAGTGGGCGGTCGAGGTGAAGTGGGACGGGGTGCGGGCGATCGCCTACTGCCGGCCGGGCCGGCTGCAGTTGCAGACCCGCAACCTCAACGACGTCACCGCCCAGTACCCGGAGGTGCGGCGGCTCTCGCGGCGGCTCGGCTCCCGCGACGCCGTCCTCGACGGCGAGCTGGTCGCCTTCGACGAGAACGGCAAACCCAGCTTCGAGCGCCTGCAGCAGCGCATCCACAACACCGACCAGAACGTGGTCCGGCGGCGGATGAAAACCCACCCGATCGTCTACATCGTCTTCGACCTTCTCTACTTCGACGGCCGCGACCTCACCGCCGAGCCCTACAGCCGCCGCCGCGAGATCCTCGAGGAACTGGAGCTCTCCGGCGAGAGCTGGCAGACGCCCGGCCACTCGGTCGGCCACGCCAAGGAGCTGCTGGAGGCGAGCCGGGAGCAGGGCCTCGAGGGAGTGATGCTGAAGCGCGTCGACTCCACCTACTCCCCCGGCAAGCGCACCGGTGCCTGGCTGAAGGTGAAGAACACGCTGCGCCAGGAGATGGTGATCGGCGGCTGGACGCCCGGCGAAGGCCGCCGCCGGAATCAGATCGGCGCCCTCATCGTCGGCTACTTCGAGCAGGAGGGCGGCAGGCGGGTGCTGCGCTACGGCGGCAAAGTCGGTACTGGGTTCAGCGAGCGCGACCTGACCGCGCTGGCCGCCCGGCTGGCGCCGCTGAAGAGCGAAGAGAACCCCTTCGGCGCCGGCCCGCACCCGCCGCAAGTCACCCGCTTCGTCGAGCCGCGCCTGGTCGCCGAGATCGAGTTCCGGGAGATGACGAAGGAGGGGATCCTCCGCCACCCCGCTTACAAGGGGCTGCGCGAGGACAAGCCGGCGCATGAGGTCGAGCTGGAGCACGAGGTCGAGCTCTCCAACCTCGACAAGGTGCTTTATCCGAAGACCGGGTTCACCAAGGGCGACCTGATCGACTGGTACGCGCAGATGGCGGAGGTACTGCTGCCGCACCTGCGCGACCGGCCGCTGACCCTGAAGCGCTATCCCGACGGAGTCGAGGGCAAGCATTTCTACGAGAAGCGCTGCCCGAGCCACCGGCCCGAGTGGGTGAGGACGGCGAGCATCTACAGCGACCGACACGAAGGCGAGATCGACTACTGCGTGGTCGAAGACGCGGCGACCCTGGTCTGGCTGGCGAACCTCGCCGACATCGAGCTCCACACCTCGCTCTCGCTGGCGGAGGCGATGGGGCGGCCGACGGCGATGGTCTTCGACCTCGATCCCGGGGCCCCGGCCGACGTCCTCGACTGCGCCCAGGTGGCGGTCTGGCTGCACGGGCTGTTCGAGCAGCTCGGCCTCAGCTGCTACTCGAAGACCTCGGGCTCGAAGGGGATGCAGCTCTACGTCCCCCTCAACAGCGACGTCACCTACGCGCAGACGAAGCCGTTCGCGAAAGCGGTCGCCGAGACCCTGGAGCGGAAGTTCCCCGACCGGGTCGTCTCGCGGATGTCGAAGGCGAAGCGGCCGGGCAAGGTACTGATCGACTGGAGCCAGAACGACCGGCACAAGACCACCGTCTGCGTCTACTCGCTGCGGGCGAGGGAGCGGCCGACGGTCTCGACGCCGCTGGAGTGGGGCGAGGTGGAACAGGCGCTGGAGGCCGGCGAGGCGGAGGCGCTGGTCTTCGACCACGCCGCCGTGCTGGAGCGGGTCGGGACCAAAGGCGACCTCTTCGCGCCGCTGCTGAGCGAGGAGCAGGAGCTGCCGAGTAGCTGAGCCTCAGCCGTACCTTTTTAGAACTGCGAAGGCCCGCAGGTGTCTACATTCTCGGGTTTTAAACATGCGCGTGTAAAGTTTTAGCGTATGTGAATTGCAGGGATTTACAGCTAATAGGATTCATGCTTCCGGAGTGACAACAAGAGCGACAAAAGTGCAATTTCGAATGTAGGCCCTCAAAATCGAAACGCAAATCGGCGATTGCGGGGGCTGGGAAGCGATGAAACGAGCGGGAGGACC
>JBQCIG010000241.1:0-3688 GCA_051953975.1 Solirubrobacterales bacterium
GGTGGTGCTCGATCGCGAAGCGGTGCGCCTCGTCGCGCACCCGCTGCAAAAGGCGCGAAGCCTCGGAGTCGGCGGCGAGCACACCGTCGCCTCGATGGTCGTCTTCGAGGGCGGGTCGCCGAAGAAGTCCGACTACCGGCGCTTCAAAGTCCGCGGCGACCTGCGCGAGGCCGGGGTCGGCAACGGCGGCCCCGACGACTTCGCCTCGATGGAGGAGGTGCTCTCGCGGCGGATGGCGCGCTACCTCGATCAGGCCGACCTCTCGCCCCACGACGGCAAACGCGACGCCAGCTTTTCCTCGCTGCCCTCGCTGATCCTGATCGACGGCGGCAAGGGGCAGCTGGCGGCGGGGGTGCGGGCGCTGCAGCCGTTCAGCGAGCGCGGCGTCACCATTCTCAGCCTCGCCAAGCGGCTGGAGGAGGTCTACGTCCCCGGCCGCTCCGAGCCGCTCGACCTCGCCGCCGACTCCGAGGCTTCGCGCCTTTTGCAGCGGGTGCGCGACGAGGCGCACCGCTTCGCGATCGAGCACCACCGCGGCCGTCGCGACCGCGGCCTGCTGGAAAGCTCGGTCTTCGACTCGCTGCCGGGGATCGGCCCGGCGCGCAAGCGGGCACTGCTGCAACACTTCGGCACGCCGGAGCGGTTTCTCGCCGCCACCCGCGAGGAGCTCGAGGCAGTGCCCGGCCTGCCTGGCAAAGTAGGTCGGGAAATACACGAGCAGCTCAACCGGACCAATTGAGGGAGAGATGGCGGAGCGGGTGGAGACGGAGTTGGAGGGCGCAAGGGGCGACAGCCTGCCCTCCAGGCCGGTCACCCTCGTCCTCATCACCGGCCACTCCGGGGCCGGGAAGTCGGAGGCGATCGCCGCCTTCGAGGACGGCGGTTACTTCTGCGTCGACAACCTGCCGCCGCGGATGATCGCCGGCCTCGGCGAGCTCTTCCGCCACGAGGGCAGCGGCGTCGAGCGCGCCGCGATCGTCTCCGACGTGCGCGGCGGCGAATACTTCGACGAGCTGCTGCAGGTGCTCGACGACCTCGAGGCCGAAGGGCTGCGGCCGATGGTGCTTTTCCTCGAGGCCGGCGAGGAGACGCTGCTCGATCGCTACAAGGAGACCCGCCGCCGCCACCCGCTGGCGCCGGAAGGGCGGATCGTCGAGGGGATTCGGGCCGAGCGCGAACTGCTGGCACCGTTGCGCGAGCGCGCCGACAAAGTGATCGACACCAGCGACCTGACCGGGGCCGAGCTGCGGCGGCAGATCACCGAAGAGCTGTTGGGGCGGGAGGAGCGCGGCAAGCTCGCCCTCACCCTGCTCACCTTCGGCTTCAAGAACGGGCCGCCGCGCGACGCCGACCTCACCCTCGACGTCCGCTTCCTCCCCAACCCCTACTACGACAAGGACCTGCGGCCGATGACCGGCCTCGACGAGGAGGTCCGCGCCTACGTCGAGCAGGGGACCCAGGCGGGCGAGTTCTACGGCCGCCTACTGCCGCTGCTCGAGTTCCTCGTCCCCGCCTACGTCGCCGAGGGCAAGAGCCACCTGACGATCGCCGTCGGCTGCACCGGTGGCCGCCACCGCTCGATCACCGTCGCCGACCGCATCCGCCGCGATCTGTCCGCGCGCGAGGACGTGATCGTGCGGGTCAAACACCGCGACGTCGAGCTGGACTAGCGGGTCGTCAGCGCCTCTCCGGCGGCGATCCGGTCGGGAGGGCCGGCGGCCGCGATCGCGGCGCGGAGCTCCCCGCAGCGCCTCGCTGGATTGCCGCCAGCCTCGCGCCGCGAAGGCGACCCGTTCCTCGGGCGCGTCGAGGTTGACGGCCTCGACTATCCACGGCCGGCCGAGAAGGAAGCGGCCGAAGAGCCCAGCGAGAAGCACGAAGACGACCGCGATCAGCTCCAGCGCGACCCCGAGCAGCGGCAGGACCCCTCGCTCGGTCTTTTTGCTCCGAAAATCTACGCCGACGGGACGAAAACCGGTTAGATCGACCGCTTTCAGGCCCATCGACCTAGAATCGCCGGGCCTTGGGCGAGCCAGTGATCTCCATAACGGACCTGCGGATGAGCTACGGCGCGACCGAAGCGGTCCGCGGCATCGACCTCGAGGTGAACCGGGGGGAGGTCTTCGCCTTCCTCGGTCCCAACGGGGCGGGGAAGACGACCACGGTCGAGATCCTCGAGGGGTACCGGCGGCGGAGCGGGGGAGAGGTGAGCGTGCTGGGCGAGGACCCGGAGCGGGCTGGGCGCGAGTGGCGGGAGCGAATCGGGATCGTCCTGCAGAGCGGCCGCCTCGACCCCTACCTGACCGTGCGCGAGTCGATCGAGCTCTACGCCGGTTACTTCCGCGCCCCGCGGCCGACCGAGGAGGTGATCGCGTTGATAGGCCTGGAGGGTAAAGCCGACGAGCGGGCGAGCCGCCTCTCCGGCGGCCAGCAGCGCCGCCTCGACGTCGGCATGGCGCTGGTCGGCGACCCCGAGCTGCTCTTCCTCGACGAGCCGACGACCGGCTTCGATCCCTCCGCGCGCCGTCAGGCCTGGGACGTGATCTCCGGCCTGCGCGACCTTGGCAAGACCGTCTTCCTCACCACCCACTACATGGACGAGGCGCAGCGGCTCGCCGACCGGGTGACGATCATCGCCGCCGGCCAGATCGTCGCCCGCGGCACCCCCGCGGACCTCGGCGACCGCGAGAGCGGCGAGACGACGATCCGCTACCGCCAGGACGGCCGCGACGTGGTCACGAAGACGACCGAGCCAGTCAAGGCCCTGCACGAGCTGACCGGCGAGGCGCTCGCCCGCGGCGAAGAGCTCGAGGGCCTCGAAGTCACCCGTCCCTCGCTCGAGGACGTCTACCTGGAGCTGACCGGGGAGGCCGAACGGGACGCAGCGGTGGAGGCTGCCGAGTGAACGGTCTCGCCCTCGTCGCCCACCAGTTCCGCTACGACCAGAAGGCGTTCTGGCGCAACCCCGCGTCGGTCTTCTTCACGGTGATGTTCCCGGTGATCGTCTTCCTCATCCTCGCCGTCGTCTTCAACGGCGAAACGGTGAACGTGCGGGGCGGGGTGGAGGCGACGACCTACTACGTGCCGGCGATCATGTCGCTGGCGATCATCTCGGCGACGATGCAGACGCTGGCGATGACCCTGGTGATCGCCCGCGAAGACGGCCGCCTCAAGCGCGGTCGCGGCACCCCGATGCCGCCCTGGGTCTTCATCGCCGGACGGGTCGGCAACTCGATCGTCGTCGCCCTGCTGATGCTGATCCTGCTGGCGGCGAGCGGCGGCGTCCTCTACGGCGTCTCGGTCCCCTGGGAACGGCTGCCGGCGATCCTGCTCGCCCTCGTCGTCGGCGCCGCCTCCTTCTGCTGCCTCGGCATCGCCCTCACCGCCCTGATCCCCTCCCAGGACGCCGCCGCGGCGATCGTCAACGCCCTGCTGCTGCCGCTCTACTTCCTCTCCGGTGTCTTCATCCCCGAAGACCAGCTCCCGAACGGCGTCATCACCTTCGCCAACTTCTTCCCGGTCCGCCACTTCTTCGATGCCTTCTTCGACGCCTACGTCCCTGCCGGCGGCCCCGCCGTCTCCTGGGACAACCTCGCCGTGGTCGCCGCCTGGGGCATCGTCGGCCTTGTGCTCGCGATCAAGTTCTTCCGCTGGACTCCTCGCTCCGGCTGAGCGCTCCGGTCATTTG
>JBQCIG010000242.1:0-6100 GCA_051953975.1 Solirubrobacterales bacterium
CCCTCCGTCGCAAATTGGGGAGGCTCCTCCGGGGTCTCCCCTCGCGTCGACGAATCCGCTCTCAGTGACGGGGGAGGATCTTCCAGCTGAACTTTGCCGGCGTCGGGTCGGTGAGCATTCCTGATGAGGCCCAGACTTTGAAGGTGTGATGGCCTGGTTTCAGGCGCTTGTAGGTCTTCGGTGAGTGGCAGGTGGTTTTTGGCTTGCCGTCCAGCTTGCAGCTGAACTTGGCGTCTGCCGCGTCGGCGGCGAAGGTGAACTTGGCGGTGGTCGCGCGGGTCTTCTTCGGCGGGTGCTTGCGCAGGATAGTGCTCGGCACCGGGGGCTCTTCTTCAGGAGGCTTGGGAGGCTCGACTTCGCCCGGCGTCGTGTAGGTGGCCCGGTATTCGGCCGAGGAGCTAGCGAGGATCGTGTGGATCCGCGGCCCACCGTCGGACCAGCTCTGGAAGGTGTAGGTCTTGCCGCCGAGCTGCGCCGTTTCCGGCGTGCTGAGGAGAACGTGCGCCTTTTCGATCGCGGTCAGCGAAAGCGGCGAGAGCCCCTGGAGGAGGCCGGCGGTGAGTTCGATCCCCGGCGGCGAGGAAGTGATGGAGAGGTTGACGGTGCGCGGGAAGATGCTCACCGTTTTCGTCGCCGCCAAGCCCCGTTCGTCGGTGTAGGTGACGGTGACGTCGATGTGCGAGGGGTAGTCGTGTTCGGGCGCGATGAACGATTCGTGCCGGACGCCGTTGAAGGTTCCCAGTGGATGCGTGTGGCATTTGGTCGGTTCCGACGGGTTCGGACAGTGGAAGAGCCTGGTCGACCAGTCGTAGCCGAGCGGGGCGAAGTCTTTTTCCCCTTTCCAGTTCGCGCCCAGGGCTTCCATCTCGATCACGTCCCCCACCGCCCACTGGGTGGTCGCGATCGGTTTCTGGATTTCAACGGTCGGCGGCGCGTCCCCGGGATAGACGGTGACCCGAGCGACGCTGGTCAACCCTTCCGGGTCTTTGACCCGGACGGCGACCAGCCGGTTGAGCGGTTCGTTGTTTTTTTCATGTTCTTCGAGTTCGACTTTCGTGTATTCGACGATCTCGGTTTTGCCGGTTTTCCCGCCTTTGGTCTCGAAGGTGCCATCGCCGTTCAAATCCCATTCGTATTCGAGTTCTTCCCCTTCCGGGTCGCTCGATTCGCTCGCGTCGAATTCGACTTTGACCGGGAAGGTCGTCCCGTAGGGCGGCGTCGAGGTCAGCTTCGCCGTCGGCGCCCCCGGCGCGTAGCTGATTTTGTGAATCGAGCCGTTGCCGCCTTCTTCGTTACCGAAGAGGTCGACGTAGTAGAGGTAGCCGCCGGGGCCTTCCTCGATGTCGACCGCGGGGTAGATCTGGTTCTCGCGCATGAACCTGATCGTGGTTTCGGGGTCGGGACGGCCGTCTTCGCCGGGGAACATCACGTAGACGCAGCCGCGCACCGCGTCGGTGAAGAAGAGGGCGCCTTTGTAGGCGGCGGGGAACTGGTTGCCCTCGTAAAACGAGATGCCGCCGAGGGCGGAGCCGTTTTCGAACGGGCATTCGTCGCCTTCGACGACCGGCGACCCGTGGCTGTAATAGAAGAAGGGTTCGGCGGTCTTCGGTTCCCCCGCGGCCTCGGCTTTGTAGAGGTTTTCGCAGACGGTGAGCCCGAGGCCCTTGAACAGGAACTGGTGCGAAGGCCCCTCGTAGCAGGGCCAGCCTGAGTTGAAGATCGTCAGCGGCGGGGCCTGGAAGCGGTCGAGCTCCTCGATCTCGGAGGAGCCGACGTTGTCCGTATACAGTTCGCCGCTGGTCGGGTCGAGGGTGAAGCGGAAGGGGTTGCGGAAACCCTCGGCGACGATCCGGCGGGTATTTTCGTTGGCGCTGCCGCCCAGCGGGTTGCTCGGCAGCCCTTCGCCGGTATTGGGATCGACGCGGAGGATCTTGCCGCTCAGGTTGCTCAGGTTCTGCGCCCGCAGCGAGCCGCCTTCGGCGCTGGGCGGTTTGTCGGCGGTGCCGGCCGGGGACGGTGGGTCGCCGCAGGGGTTCGGTTTGGTGCCGAGCTGTCCGTAGTCGGCGGAGGTGAAGCTGGCGCCGTCGCCGCCGCTGACGTAGAGGTCTCCTTCGGGGCCGAACTGGAGATCCCCGATCGAGTGCGACGAGAACTGCTGGCACCACCCTTCCGCCAGCTGTTTCTGCGCCGGTTCTTTCGCCGAAGGGGCGGCGTGGTTGCCTTCGGCGGTGAGCCGGACGAGGCGGCCACTGACCAGGCAGGCGTCGCCGCCGTTCAGGTCAGGGCAGGGATCGCCGGTTTTTTCCGGCGAGCCCCATTTCGGTGGCGGTTCCGGATCGCCGAGGATGTGGTCGTAGGTGTAGAGCGCGTAGACGTAGGGCCGGCCTTCATCGAATTTCGGGTCGAGGGCAATCCCGAGCAGCCCCCGGTCGCCGGTGTCGTAGACGTCGGTGCGCAGGTCCGCGAACAGTTCCGGCGTCGTGTCTTCGACGTTTTCGTAGACGTAGATCTGCCCCGGCTTGGTGGCGACGAAGACGCGGCCGCCGGGGGCGAAGCGGAAGGCGACCGGCTGCTGGATGTTCGCGATCGCTACTTCGTCCTGGAAGCCCGGCGGCAGCGCCGGGTCGGCGGCGGCGAGGGCCGGGATTGCGAGCAGGGCGAGGAGCGCCGTCAGCAGGACGAGGAGGCCGCGGCTCGCCGCCCGCCTCACGCGCGCTCCAGCGGCGCCATCGTCAGGCCGGCGGCGTCGAGCTGCTCCCAGTAGTGCTCGGCCGGCTCGCGCGCCCCGGTCCAGACGATCGCCTGGCCGCCGTGGTGGATCTGGTCGGCGATCCGGTGCCCCTGCTCGAGGCTGACGCCGGGCAGCACCCGCGCCAGGGTCTGGGCGACGTGGTCGAAGGTGTTGTGGTTGTCGTTGCAGACGATCACGCGCCAGTTGCCGCCCAGGTCGGAGCCGGGGCCGGAGACGCGGGGGCGCTCGACGGTGCTCGTCGCCATCGGAGAAATTATGCGCTAGAACGGGCTGGGAACGCGAACGACGACGTCGTCGACGCTGGCGACGATCCCGTTGCCGTTCTTGATCGTGCCGACGGTCACCGCCGAGGCGCGGCCGGAGAGCTCGCCGGCGCCCGCGTCGGTCGCTTCGCCGACCACGGTGCCGCCGACGTAGGCGAGAAGGCGGGCCTGGCCTTTTTCGGACCCGCTGGTGACGTTGACCGCGCGCAGCCGCAGCTTGTTCGCTTCGTTCACCCCGAGGATCGCTTTCTCGTTCTTGGCGACCGCCAGGTATTTCGAGCCTTCCTTGGTCACCTTGATCAGCTGCGCCTTGCGCTGGCGCGGGAAGACCAGCAGCTCGTACTTGGCGCCGCCGCCGGCGCGCAGCTCGAGCCCGAGGAAGGCCTTGCGCTGGAGGTTGACCGGGGTGCCGCTGAGGAGGCGCTCGGTGGCGGCGATCTCGAGGTCGCGGCCCAGCACCGGCGTGCGGAAGGAGCAGGCGCTGGTCTTCTTGCCGACGATGATCCGCATCGCCCCTCCCACCCCGGCGCGGTCGCAGTTGCGGCCGGAGAGCTTGACCATCTGGCTGCGCTGGCCGAGGGTCTCCATCGGGTTGCGGTAGATGCCGATCATCGCCGCGCCGGCGAGGGCACAGGCGAGCAGGCCGACGGCGAGCGCGGCCAGGAGAGCAGCTGGGAAGCGGAACCTCACGAGTCGCCAGCCTAAACACAGGCGAGGCCGAAAGATGCGGCTCCGGGCGGCTTGAACGGCGGATTTCGGCGGCCTCTCGCGTGACGATGGCCACTTCCAGCTTTCCCCGGGGCCAAATATCATTCAGCTCATGAGCGACCACCGACTTCCCCAGCCCGACCGGCCGTGGGTGATGCGCACCTACGCCGGCCACTCCGACGCTCGCCGCTCCAACGAGCTCTACCGCCGCAACCTGGCCAAGGGCCAGACGGGGCTCTCGGTGGCCTTCGACCTGCCGACGCAGACCGGCTATGACCCCGACCACGTCCTCGCCCGCGGCGAGGTCGGCAAGGTCGGCGTCTCGATCGCCCACAAGGGCGACATGCACCAGCTGCTCGACGGGATCCCGCTCGACGAGATGAACACCTCGATGACGATCAACGCGACCGCCGCCTGGCTGCTCGGCCTCTACGTCACCGTCGCCGAGGAGAACGGGGTCGAGCGCGCGCAGCTGAAGGGGACGACGCAGAACGACATCATCAAGGAGTACCTCTCGCGCGGGACCTACGCCTTCCCACCCGAGCCCTCGATGCGGCTGATCGCCGACATGGTCGCCTTCACCGTCAATGAGGTGCCGAGCTGGAACCCGACCAACATCTGCAGCTACCACCTGCAGGAGGCCGGGGCGACGCCGGTGCAGGAGATCGCCTACGCGCTCTCGACCGGGATCGCGGTCCTGGACGAGGTGAAAGCGCGCGGGCAGGTCGCCGACGCGGACTTCCCGAAGGTGTTCGGCCGCATCTCCTTCTTCGTCAACGCCGGCATCCGGCTGATCGAGGAGATCGCGAAGCTGCGGACGATGGCGGCGCTGTGGCGGCAGATCGGCCGCGAGCGCTACGGCGTCACCGACGAGAAGATGCTGCGCTTCCGCTACGGGGTGCAGGTCAACTCGCTGGGGCTGACCGAGGCGCAGCCGGAGAACAACATCCAGCGGATCGTGCTCGAGGCGCTGGCGGTGACGCTCAGCCGCGACGCGCGGGCGCGGGCGATCCAGCTGCCGGCCTGGAACGAGGCGATGGGCCTCCCCCGCCCCTGGGACCAGCAGTGGAGCCTGCGGATCCAGCAGGTGCTGGCGAACGAAACCGACCTGCTCGAGTACCCCGACATCTTCGCGGGCTCGCAGGTGATGGAGGGGCTGGTCGCCGAGCTGACCGAGGGGGCGCGGGCGGAGATGGCCGTGGTCGAGGAGCACGGCGGCGCCGTCAACGCCGTCCCCTACATGAAGGCGCGCCTGGTCGAGAGCCACCGCGAGCGGGTGGCGCGGATCGAGTCCGGCGAGCAGAAGGTGATCGGCCAGAACAGCTACACCGAGACCGAGGACTCGCCGCTGACGGCGGGTGCCGACGGCGGCATCCTCACCCCCGACCCCGAGGTCGAGCGCGAGCGGATCGAGGCGCTGGCGGAGTGGAAGGCCGAGCGCGACGAGGGCGCGGTGCGCGGTGCGCTAGAGGAGCTGGCGAAGGCGGCCGCGGACGAGAGCGTCAACATCATGCCGGCGACGATCGCCGCCGCCAAGGCGGGGGCGACGACCGGCGAGTGGGCGCAGGTGATGCGCGAGGTCTTCGGCGCCTACCGGGCGCCGACCGGGGTTGACGGCGCCTCGGCGCCGAGCGATCGCGAGCAGCTGGAGGAGATCCGCCGCCGGGTCGACGAGACCTCGGAGAAGATCGGCCATCGGATCAAGATCCTGGTCGGCAAGCCCGGTCTCGACGGGCACTCCAACGGCGCCGAGCAGGTGGCGCTGCGGGCGCGCGACGTCGGCATGGAGGTGATCTACCAGGGGATCCGCTTGACCCCGGAGGAGATCGCCGAGTCGGCCGTGCAGGAGGACGTCGACGTGGTCGGCCTCTCGATCCTCTCCGGCTCGCACCTGGAGCTGATCCCCGAGGTGGTGCGGCTGCTGCGGGAGGAGGGCCTCGAGGTGCCGGTCGTGGTCGGCGGCATCATCCCGGTGGCAGACGCCGAGCGGCTGCGCGAGGCCGGGGTCGCCGGCGTCTACACGCCGAAGGACTTCGACGTCAACCGGATCATGGGCGAAATCGTCGAGCTGGTCGGCCAGCGGGCCGGCGCCGGCGCGGCCGCCTGATCGCCTGCCCGCCGCCGCTCGCCTGACACCGAGCCGCTCCGCTCGCAACAATGGAGCTATGAGCGAGCTGAACGGGGACAGGGCCGCCTGGCTGCGCTGCTACCGCTGCTGGTCCCAGAACCTCGAGATCCAGATCCACTACGACGCGATCCGCCGCGTCGATCCGGAGTCGGGCGCGCTCGCCGACGGCGTCGACGAGGTGCAGGAATCGGTCGTCCAGTGCCTCGACTGCATGCACGACCAGCCCCACCTCAGCTTCGAAGGCGACCA
>JBQCIG010000243.1:0-19625 GCA_051953975.1 Solirubrobacterales bacterium
CGCCGCCCTCGGCCCGCTCGCCGACGTCCTCTGCTCAGAGTCCTGAGACCGCCTGCGCCACCGGCACCTCGCCGGAGACCAGGTCGAACGTCCTGCCGATCGCGTTGTCCGCCTCCAGCACCACGGCGAGGACGGCGGCGACGTCGGCGCGGGAAATCTGCCCCCGCTCGAGGCGCTCGCCGATCCGGACCAGGCCGGTGGGCTCCTCGTCGGTGAGGCCGCCGGGCCGGACGATCGTATAGGCGAGGCCGCTGGCGGTGAGCGCCCGGTCGGCCGCGGCCTTGGCGCGCAGGTACTCGCCGTAGACGTCGCCGCCCTCGGCGGGCGGATTGACTGCGCCCATCGCGCTGATCATCACGTAGCGGTCGACCCCCTCCGCCCTGGCGGCGTCGATCAGCTTCACGGCGCCGCCGAGGTCCATCGTCCGCTTGCGCTCGGCGCCGCTGCCGGGACCGGCGCCGGCGGCGAAGACGACGGCTTCCGCCCCGCTCACCGCCTCGGCGACGTCGTCATCGCCCTCGAGGTCGCAGATCACCGGCTCGACCCCGACCGCGTGCAGGTCGTCTTCCTGGGCGGGATCGCGGATCAGGCCGAAGACGGCATGGCCGCGTTCGACGAGGAGCCCGCCCAGCAACAAAGCAATCTTTCCGTGCCCTCCGGCAATCGAGACCTCCATCTCTCAATCCTTCCTCTCTAGGAAATTTCTTGCGATTTCGTTTTGTCGTACTCATTATTGGGTATGCTCAGCACGTTCCCACATCGATCCATTCCCCCGGCGCGGAGGCAGAGGAGGAGCATCCTTGAGTCGAATCAAGAGCGGGACCGTCGTTTCCCTGGCCACGGTTGCCCTGATTCTGCTCCTCCCTGCCTTCGCGTTCGCGTGGGCGCCGGCTGGCACCGCCGCCGTCCATCCCGGGGTCCAGACCTTCACGGCCGGCGCCCAGTGCACCTCCAACTTCGTCTTCGAGGAAGGCTCGACCGTCTACCTCGGCCAGGCCGCCCACTGCTCCGGCACCGGCGGGCAAACCGAAACCAACGGCTGCACCAGCGGCTCGCTGCCGATCGGGACGTCGGTCGAAGTCACCGGCGCCGAAAAGCCCGGCACCCTCGCTTACAACTCCTGGCTGACCATGCAGGCCGCCGGTGAGAAAGACCCCGACACCTGCGCCTACAACGACCTTGCCCTGATCCGCCTCGATCCCGCCGACGTCGGTCGGGTCAACCCGTCTGTCCCTGGCTTCGGGGGCCCGACCGGCGTCGGCACCGTCGGCGAACTCGGCTCCACCGTCTACTCCTACGGCAACTCGGAGCTGCGCGGCGGGGTCAGCAAGCTGAGCCCCAAGCAAGGGATCGTGATTCAGAACGAAGGCGGCGGTTGGAGCCACATCGTCTCCACCCTCACCCCAGGCATCCCCGGCGACTCCGGCAGCGGCTTCATGAACGAAGCTGGGCAGGCGATTGGCGTCCTCAGCACCCTGCAGATCGCGCCGCTCGCCGGCACCAACGGCGTCGGCGACCTCGGCCGCGAGCTCGCCTACGTGCGGGCACACGGCTTCCCGGAACTGCAGCTCGTGCCGGGAACGCAGGCCTTCCACCCGAACCTGGTGGAAGCCATCCTCGGCGCGTAACCGACATTCGTCCCGCGCACCGGGACGATTTGTCAGTCGCGCAGCTCGGCGATCAGACCGTCGAGGTCGAGCGGCGTCGTCCCCATCTGCACGCCCTCGCCTCCGGGCGGGCGCGGCCACTCCTCGCGCGGGCGGTCCCAGTAGAGCTCAACGCCGTTGCCGTCGGGGTCGGAGAGGTAGAGCGCCTCGCTGACGCCATGGTCGGAGGCGCCCTCCAGCGGCCAGCGCGCCTCGCTCAGTCGCCGCAGCGCGTCGGCGAGGGCGCGGCGGGTCGGGTAGCGGATCGCGGTATGGAAGAGGCCGGTGCTGCCGGGCGGCGGCGGCGAGCCGCCTTTCGAGTGCCAGGAGTTGAGCCCGATGTGGTGGTGGTAGCCGCCGGCGGAGACGAAGGCCGCGTCGGCTCCCCAGCGCTGCATCAGCTCGAAGCCGAGGATGCCGCAGTAGAAGTCGAGGGCGCGATCGACGTCGGCGACCTTGAGGTGGACGTGGCCGATGTCGACCCCGGGGTCGATCGGCTCCGGCGTCCGTCCCTCCGCCGCGCCCTCAGCCATCGAGCACCCCGTCCAGCGCTTCGTTGACGAGCCGGTCGGCATCGGCGTTCTCGGCGCGGCGCACATGGCGGATCGACCAGGAATCGAAGTCGCGCAGCGCTCGCCCCACCTCTTCGTGCAGCTCCTTCATGCCCGCGTTCTTGACCTTGTAGCGGCCTTCGACCTGCCGCACAACCAGCTCCGAATCGCCGATCAGCTCCAGCTCGCTCGCCCCGTGGGCAGCCGCCAGCTCGATCCCCTTCAGCAGCGCCCGGTACTCGGCGACGTTGTTGGTCGCCTCGCCGATCCTCTCCCCCACTTCCTCGATCACTTCGCCGTCGCCGCGGACGACCACGCCGATCGCCGCCGGGCCGGGGTTGCCGCGGGCGCCGCCGTCGACGTTGACGGTCAGCCGGCTCACCGCCCCGCCGCCGTCTCGCAGGTGAGGCGCAGCTTGCCGTCCTCGCCGAGCGCCGCGTTCCACTGCTTGGCGGCGTGGTCGAGCTGGTCGATCTCGCGGCCCTTGTCGATCTGGAAGACGGGGCGCAGCTCGTCGCCGATGTCGACCCCCCACTGGTACCAGGAGAGCTCCCAGGCAACGGTGATCCGCACCTCGTCCGGTGCCCCCGCCGCGGCGCCGACGGAGACCCAGGGCGTCCCCAGGGTGCGAGCGAGGCCGGCGACGGTGCGCCCCGCCTCGCTGGAGTTGAAGCGGGCGACCGCCCGCTCGAACGGTGCCGGCGCCTCGGGGTCGAGCGGCGGCGTCGAGCGCGCCCGGTGCGGTGGCGCGGCGGGATCGGGCTGGGGCGCCTCGGGCTGCGGCTCCGCCGCCTGGTCCTCGCCGGTTTGAGGAGCGGCGCCGGGAACCGGCCCCCCCGGCCGCCGCGGCCTGCGACGCAGCAGCCCGCGCAGGCGCCAGCGTCCCCCGTGCCCCTCTCCCTGCGGGCGCTCGGGCTCGGGCTCGCCGGCGGGACGCCAGCCGAGCCGGTCGGCGCGGGCGACGCAGAGATCGCAGACCGAGCGCTCCTCCTCGCCGTTGACGTAGCCGTGCACCCGCTCGCCGGCGAGGATCGTCCGGCCGCAGATCGAGCAGGAAACCATCGGCTCAGCCCTGCTGGAGATGGGATTTCAGCCGCATCACCGCCTTGGTGTGCAGCTGCGAGACGCGCGACTCGGTGACCCCGAGGACCTCGCCGATCTCCCGCAGGGTGAGGTTCTCGTAGTAGTAGAGGGCGACGACGAGCTGCTCGCGCTCAGGCAGCGAGCCGATCGCCTCGGTCAGCCGGTCCTTGACCTCGGTCGTCGCCAGCGCCTCCTGCGGGTCGGCGGCGCCCTCGTCGGCGATCGTGTCGAGCAGCGAGACCTGGTCGCCGGAGGAGTCGGAGACGGTCCAGAGCTCGTCGAGCGCGTAGACGGAGGAGTTGGCGATCTCCAGCAGCGCCGCCTGCAGTTCCTCCTCGGTCATGTTCAGCTTCGCCGCCAGCTCGGCCTCGCTCGGGACCCGCTGCAGCTCGTGCTCGAGCTTGGCCTGGGCGGCTTCGATTTCCCGCGCGCGCGAGCGGACCGAGCGCGGCACCCAGTCGAGCGAACGCAGTTCGTCGATGATCGCGCCGCGGATCCGGGTCATCGCGAAGGTCTCGAATTTGATTCCCCGCTCGGGCTCGAAGCGTTCGATCGCGCCGATCAGCCCGACCAGGCCGTAGGAGATCAGGTCGGCGTCTTCGACGTGCGAAGGCAGCCCGGCGCCGAGCCGGCCGGCGACGAACTTGACCATCGGCGAGTAGGCGACGACGAGTCGCTCGCGGGCGCCATCGTCTCCCTGCTCCTTGTAGCGGCGCCACAGGTCGCGGAGCTCCACCTCTTTCACGCCGGTTTCCACTCAGGCGATTCTATGGTCGTTTGCGGGGGTTTGTCTCATGCGCGGGGGTGGCTTGCAGCGTAAGTGTCACGCAATCTGGCGGCGTCGACTCGGGTGTAGACCTGGGTGGTCGAGATCGACGCGTGACCGAGCAACTCCTGAATCGTACGCAGATCGGCGCCACCCTCCAACAGGTGAGTTGCGAAGGAATGCCTGAGTGAATGTGGCGAGACCCCGGCCTGCAGCGCCGCCGCCTTGACCCAGAGGCCGAGGCGGCGGGTGACGTCGGAGTTGGAGAGGCGGCGACCGCTCTTGGAGAGGAACAGCGCCGGCTCGCGCGGGTCGCTCGCCAGCGCCCGCCTGCCCTTCTCCAGATAGCGCCGCAGCGCCCGCTGGGCAGGCTCGCCGACCGGCAGCAGCCGCTCCTTCGAGCCCTTGCCGAGGACGCGCAGCTGCTCGGTCTCGAAGTCGAGCGCGCCCTCGTCGAGGTTGACGATCTCCTCGCAGCGCAGCCCGCAGGAGTAGGCCAACTCCAGCATCGCCCGGTCGCGCAGCTCCAGCGGCGTGCGGGCGGGAATGCGCTCCAGCAGCGAGCGCATCTGCTCGGTAGTGAGGACGCGGGGCAGCTTCTCGGAGCGCTTCGGGCTGGAGACGAGCTCGGCCGGGTTGGCGCCGGCGCGGCCGCTGCGGACGAGGAAGCCGTAGAGGCCGCGAACCGCCGCCAGCTTGCGGGCGACCGTCGCCGCGGCGGCACCGGCGTTGGAGAGGCCGGCCGCGTAGCGGCGCACGTCCCGATAACGAATGCCATCCGGCCCCAGCCCCTGCTCCCCCGCCCACTCGGCGAAGCCGCCGAGGTCGACGCCGTAGGCGCGGCGCGTGCGCTCGGCCGACCCGCGCGCCCGCAGGTCCCGGTCATAGAGCGAGAGCGCCTCTTCCCAGTTCACGAGAGGTTGATTCGCGCCGCTCGCCCGGCGTCCTGCGAATCAGTCGCCGATGTAGATCGGGGTCCCGACTTCCACTTGGTCGTAGAGTTCGATCACGTCGGGGATCGACATCCGGATGCAACCGTGCGATTCCGCGTGGCCGAGCGACCAGGTCTCTTCGGTGCCGTGGATCCCGGCGCCTTCGAAGATGCCCATCCAGCGGGCCTTGATCGGGTCTTCCGGACCCGGCGGGATCGTCTTGCCGGCGAGGCTCCCCGCCCAGGCGGAGTTCGGCACGTGCCAGACCGGGTTTTCTTCCTTTTCCTGGATGTGGTAGAGCCCTTCCGGCGTTTCCAACCCTTCCATGCCGACGGCGACGGTGTATTCCTTGGCCAGCTTCAGGTGCTTCCAGAGGCGCAGGGTGAAGGTGCCGCGGTCGAGGGTCAGGTAGGACGGGTACTCGGCGGCCACTTCGCTCTTGGTGATTTCCGGCTTGATCGCGTGCACCTTGGCGACGATCTTGTGCGGCGCCTTGGCGTTCAGCACCGCCGCCTTCAGTTCCTTCTCGAGCAGGTTGTCGCGGAGCTTGCGACCGTTCTTGCCGGCGACCACCTCGAGCGAGTCGGGAGTCGGTTCGACGTCGGCGTTCTGCGATTCGCGGTCGACTTCGGCGGCGACGTGGCGGACGAAGCGGTTGATCGCCGCCTGCGAGTAGGCGACGTGGGGGGCGATGCTTTCGTCGACTTCGCTGCCGCTGACGTAGCGGACGAGGCGGCCGGGGAAGCCCCCTTCCTGGCTGGCTTCCAGCGCTTCTTCGACGGCCGAGCCGACGTTGGCGCGGACCGTCAGCTTGCGGCCGGAGAGCTTCCAGGTCTCTCCGTCGAAGCTGACGCGGAGCGAGTGGCGCAGCGGCGCCAGCAGCTGGCGGCGGACGCGGGCGGCGGCTTCTTCTTCGTTCAGCCCACCGACGTCGACGCCGCCGATCGTGACGCCGTCGGCGATCTTGTCCTTTTGCGAGCTGTCGTAGGCGTAGGCGACGGCGACCAACACCACCAGCAACACGGCGACGGCGATCGCCGCTATCGAAGTCTTTTTACCCATCGACTGGAGTCAACCCTCAGTACGTCGCGGACCGGGAAAACAAAGTCTAAGCACTGCCACGGTCTTATCGGCTGAGTTGGTGGATATCTTTCGCCGGTGCGCACCAAGGACGAAGTCCGCGAGGAAGTGTGGAAGGCGATGGAGCGCGAGGGGGTTTCCCGCTTCCCCGGCGCCGAGGGGCGGATCCCGAACTTCGCCGGCGCCAAACTCGCGGCTGAGAAGCTCGCCGCGCACCGGCTCTGGAAGCGGGCGCGGGTGGTCAAGGCCAACCCCGACTCGCCGCAGACCCACGCCCGGCGGATCGCCCTCGACGAAGGCAAGACAGTGATCATGGCGGTGCCGCGCTTGCGCGACCCCCATCCCTTCCGCGTGCTGGAACCGAAGCGGCTCTCAAAGACGGCGGTGAAAGAGGCGGCGACGATCAAGGGGGCGCTCAAGCACGGTCGCGTCGTCGCCCTCGACGATCTACCCGAGATCGACCTGATCCTCTGCGGCTCGGTCGCGGTCAACCTCAGCGGCGCCCGCATCGGCAAGGGGGGCGGCTACCACGACCTCGAGTACGGGATCCTCACCCACGCCGGCAAGATCGACAGCCACACCACCGTCGCCACCACCGTCCACCCGATCCAGATCCTCCGCCAGCACCTGATGGTCACCACCCACGACCTCCCCGTCGACCTGATCGCGACGCCGCGGGCGGTGATCGACGTCGAGCGCCAGTACGACCGCCCGCGCGGCATCCTCTGGGACCACCTGCAACCGCCGCAGATCCGCGAGATCCCGGTGCTGGAAAGGATGGGCTATGCCTGAGCGGGCCGAGGACGAGAAGGCGCTGCCCTTCCCCGGGACCGACTACGGCAACCCGGACCCGCAGCCGGAATGGAGGCGGGTCGACTGGCGGGAGCACCTGCACCGGGTCGAGCTGCCGGGGGCGGAGGTCAACTACGCCGAGATCGGTGAGGGCGAGCCGATCCTCTTCGTCCACGGCCTCGCCGGTTGCTGGGGCAACTGGCTCGAGAACCTGCCCTACTTCGGACGCGAGTACCGGGCGATCGCGCTCGACCTGCCGGGGTTCGGCGAGAGCCCGATGCCGTCCTGGGAGATCTCGATGCCGAACTACGGCCGGCTGATCCACGACTTCTGCGAGCGGCTGGGGCTCGACCGGGTGGCGGCGCTGGTCGGCAACTCGATGGGCGGCTTCATCTCGACCGAGGCGGTGATCCAGCGGCCGCAGCGCTTCGACCGGCTGGTCCTCGTCTCCGCTGCCGGAATCAGCTTCTGGGAGGCGAAAGGCCGGCGGGTCCAGGCGGTCGCGCGGACGATCGAGGCGGCGGCGCCCCACCTCCTGAACGGCGACCGCGGCCTCTTCCTCACCCGGCCGCTGGGCAGGAAGATCGCCTTTGGCCGCGTCTTTCGCAACCCGAACAAGCTGCGGCCGGAGCTGCTGAAAGAGCAGACGAGGCCGGCGCTGAGCGCCCCCGGGTTCGCCGACGCGATGACCTCGATCGCCGGCTACGACACCCGCGAGCGGCTGCCGGAGATCGAGATCCCGACCCTCGTCGTCTGGGGCCTCAACGACCAGATCGTCCCGGTCGAGGCGGCGCTGGGATATCACCGGATGATCCCCCGCTCGCGCCTGGAGATCTTCGAGCGCACCGGACACCTGCCCCAGCTCGAGCGGCCGGCGAGGTTCAACCCTCTCGTCGAACAGTTCATCGAGTCCTCGCGGCCGCTGGAGACGGCAGCGCAGGACGACACGGCAATCGGCTGACGGTCAGCCGGTGATCGCGCCTTCCGAGGCCGACGAGACCGTCGCCGCGTACTTGGCCATCACGCCGCGGTCGTAGAGCGGCTCGGGCTGCTCGTACTCGGCGATGCGTTTCTCGATCTCCTCGGCGGAGAGGGCGAGGTCGAGGCGGCGCTCGTCGATGTCGACGGTAATCTCGTCGCCCTCGCGGATCGCCGCGATCGGGCCGCCCCTGGCCGCCTCGGGCGCGACATGGCCGATCATCAGCCCGCGGGTGGCGCCGGAGAAGCGGCCGTCGGTGACCATCGCCACGCTCTCGCCGAGGCCCTCGCCGACGATCGCCGCCGTCACCTGCAGCATCTCGCGCATCCCGGGCCCGCCGACCGGGCCCTCATTGCGGATGACGACGATGTCGCCGGGGTTGATCTTCTGCTCCTTGACGGCGCGGAAGCATTCCTCTTCGGACTCGAAGACGCGGGCGGGGCCGGTCTGCTGCCGGCGCTCGGTGCCGGCGACCTTGACCACCGCACCTTCGGGGGCGAGGTTGCCGCGCAGGATCGCCAACCCACCTTCGGCCTTCAGCGGGTCCTCGACCGGGCGCACGACTTCCTGGTCCGGTGCCTCGGTCGCCGCCGCGGCCTCCTCGCCGATCGTGCGACCGGTGACCGTGATCGCGTCGCCGTGGAGGATCCCCGCCTTGGCGAGGCGCTTGAGGATCACCGGCACGCCGCCGGCGGCGTAGAGGTCGGTGGCGACGAAGCGCCCGCCCGGCTTGAGGTCGGCAAACAGCGGCGTCCCGCGGGAGATCCGCTCGAAGTCGTCCAGCGTCAGCTCGATCCCGAGCTCGTGCGCGAGCGCGATCAGGTGCAGGACCCCGTTGGTCGATCCGCCCGAGGCGCAAACGCAGGCGATCGCGTTTTCCAACGACTCGCGGGTGATGATCCTGCTCGGCCGGAGATCGTTGACGAGGACGTTGATCACCAGCTCGCCGATCTTCTCGGCGACGGTGGCCTTGTCGTCGTCTTCGGCGGGGACCATCGCCGAGCCGCCGGCGCTGATCCCGAGCGCCTCGAAGGCGCAGGCCATCGTGTTGGCGGTGAACTGGCCGCCGCAGGCGCCGGCGCCGGGGCTGGCCACCCCCTCGAGCTCGTGCAGTTCCTCATCGCTCATGTCGCCGGCGTTGTGGGCGCCGATCGCCTCGAAGATGTCGAGGATGGTGACGTCGCGCCCGTGCCAGTGACCGGGGGCGATCGAGCCGCCGTAGAGCAGGACCGAGGGCACGTCGAGCCTGGCCATCGCCATCGCGCAGCCCGGGATCGTCTTGTCGCAGGCGCAGAGGGCGACGATCGCGTCGAACTGGTAGCCACGCGCCATCAGCTCGATCGAGTCGGCGATCACCTCGCGGCTGACCAGCGAGGCCTTCATCCCCTGGGTGCCCATCGTCACCCCGTCGGAGACGGCGACGGTGTTGAACTCCATCGGGGTGCCCCCGGCGGCGCGGACGCCTGCTTTGACGTGCTCGGCGAGGCCGCGGAGGTGGAAGTTGCAGGGCATCGCCTCGGTCCAGGTGTTGGCGATCCCGATCGTCGGCCGGCGCAGCGCCGCGTCGTCGAACCCGATCCCCTTCATGTAGGCGCGCGAGTGGGCGCGGTCGGGACCGTCGAAGACGGTCGCCGAGCGAGGCCGGGGGAGCTTGGTCGCGGTGTCGCCGTTGCTGCTCATGGCGTCGAAATCTACTGAGGGGGCCGCGGCGGCGGGTGCACCTTTTTGGTGCCCGCGATGACCAAACCGGTCATTCGAGGCCGAGAGCGTTGACGGGCCCGGGACCGGCGCCGAGATCACGGAGCCCGGCTCCGACCGCGGCGGAGGCGATCTCGCGCGCCCTGCGGGCCGCCTCGAGCGGCTCCTCGCCGCGGGCGAGGAACGCCGCCAGCGCCGAGGAGTGGGTGCAGCCGGAGCCATGGGCGGCGCCATCAGGGTGCCGCTCGCCGGGGATCTCGACCGCCTGTCCGCCGTCGAAGAAGAGGTCGACGACGTCTTCGCTGTGCCCGCCGGTGACAACGGCCGCGCGGGGGCCGAGGGCGACCACGGCCCGCACCAGCTCCTCCTGGCCCGCCTCCTCGCCGAGGCCGGTCAGCACCCGCGCCTCGGGAATGTTGGGCGTGGCGATCGCGCTCAGCGGCAACAGCCGCTCGGCCAGCGCCGCGCGCGCGTCGTCGTCGAGCAGCACGGCTCCGCTCTCGGCGACCATCACCGGGTCGATCACCACCGGCGCTTCGCCCACGAAGGCGAGCGCTTCGACCACCGCCTCCACGGTCTCCACCGTCCCCAGCATCCCGATCTTCACCGCGTCGATGCCGATGTCCTCGGCCACCGCCCGCACCTGCGCGACGATGATCCGCGGCGAGATTGGCTGCACCGCCTCCACCCCCACCGTGTTCTGCGCCGTGATCGCCGTGATCGCCGTCATCCCGTGCACCCCCACGCGCGCAAACGCCTTCAGGTCGGCTTGGATGCCGGCGCCGCCCCCGGAATCGGAGCCGGCGATCGAAAGGACGGCTGGAACGCGCCCACTACTCATTGGAGAACCCCTTCCCGGCGGGGGTTCCGGTCATTTGCTCCGCACAGCGGCACAAATGACCGGGGCACCCCGGGACAGAGGCTGACAACGCGCATCTCATGCGCTGAGCCTAGCCTTCGGGGGGACCGGTCGATCTGCCTGGGCGACTTCCACGAGCGCCTCTTCAACCTCAATCGCTGAGCATCGTCAAACCGGCACGACCGTGGCGGTGCGACAGTACTCGCCAAGCGGCGAACATGCGAGGTAGCCGAGTAGCTCGAGGCGGGCGAGGGCGGCGGCCGTGACGGAAGCGGAGAGGCCGGTGGCGGCGGCGGCGGCATCGCAGCTGGAGTTGCCGGCCTCGACGGCGGCGAGCACGGCTTCAAAGTTCGGGTCAAGGCTTGGGCCTCGCCGCTCGATCCGCCGGCGTCCCGGCCCGAGCATCGCATCGAGCACGTCCTGGGCGTCGCGGACGACGCAGGCACCGCCGGCGAGGAGGTTGTTGGGGCCGGCGGAGGCGCGGGAGGTGACCGGGCCGGGCACCGCCCCCAGGTCGCGACCGAGGTCGGCGGCGAGATCGGTGGTGATCAGCGAGCCGGAGCGACGGGCTGCCTCGACGACCACGGTCATCCCCGCCAGCGCGGCCATGATCCGGTTGCGGGCGGGGAAGGTCCAGCGCCAGGGCGTGGCGCCGGGCGGCAGCTCGGAGACGACGAGGTCGGATTCGCAGATCCGCCGCCAGAGCGAGCGATGCGAGGCCGGATAGGCGACGTCGGGACCGCAGCCGAGGACGGCGATCGTGCGGCCGCCGTCGAGGGCGCCGCGGTGGGCGCAGGCGTCGATGCCGAAGGCGAGACCGCTGACGACGACCATGCCGGCGCTCGCCAGCTCGCGGCCCAGCTCGCGGGCGACCTCACGGCCGTAGGTGGTGGCGCGACGGGCGCCGACGATCGTCACCGCTTCGTGGAGCGCGAGTCCGTCGAGCAGAGAGGGGTCACCGCGGCCGATCAGCGCCCAGGGGGCGTCGTCGGCGTCGCGCAGCGAGGCCGGGTAGAGATCGCCGTGGCGGCAGCAGGCCCAGCACTCCGCCAGCGCCAGCTCTTCGGCCAAGTGCTGCTCCGACAGCGCCTCGAGTCGGGCCAGCACCTGCGCCGCCACCTTCGGCGCCGCCACCTCGACCAGGTCCTCGTTCGAGAGCCGCAGCAGCTCCGGCGAGCGCGAGCCGGGCTCGCCGGTGGCGATCTTCTCCACGTAAGGGCCGAGCATCGCCAGCAACCAGGAGCGGCGCAGGCATTCGGGGCAGGCGACCGGCTCAGCCACGGTCCCGCCTCCGCAGTTGCAGCGCCTGCGCCATCTGCTCCTCGCCGATCTCCTCGACCCCGGCCAGGTCGGCAAGCGTCTGCGCCAGCCGCAGCGTGCGGTCGTGAGCGCGGCCGCTGAGCCGCTGGCGCGCATAAAGCTCGGCGAGGAGCGATGCGGCCCCGGCGCTCAGCCCGCAGGCCCGCGCCTCCGCCGGGCTCATCTCGGCGTTGCAGCGGCCGGGGCCGAGGCGCAGCTCCTGGCGCTCGCGCGCGGCGCAGACCCGCTCGCGCACCGCCGCCGAGGGCTCTCCCGGCGGCCCGCCGATCTCGGCCGCGCCCGGCTGGCGCACGGCGGCGAGGATGTCGATCCGGTCCGCCAGAGCCCCGCTCAGCTTCCCCTGGTAGCGCTGGACGTCGTAGGGCGCGCAGGAGCAGTCCGGGTCGGCCTCCCCCCGCCCGCACGGGCACGGGTTGGCGGCGGCGACCAGCATGAAGCGACAGGGCAGGCTGCGCCGGCCGCCGGCGCGGGCGATCGAGACCTCGCCGGCCTCCAGCGGCGCCCGCAGCGCCTCCAGCGCGTCGCGCCTGAACTCGCAGAGCTCGTCGAGGAAGAGGACGCCGCGGTGGGCCAGCGTCACCTCGCCGGGCCGGGGCGGCGTGCCGCCGCCGATCAGCCCGGCGGCGCTGATCGTGTGGTGCGGCGCCCGGAACGGCCGGCCGCCGGGCAGCTCCGGCCCGAGCCGCCCGCAGGCGCTGGCGATCCGCGCCACCTCGAGCGCCTCCGCCGCTGCCAGCGGTGGCAGGATCGAGGGCAACCGGCTCGCCGCCAGCGACTTGCCGGCGCCGGGCGGGCCGACCATCAGCAGGCTATGCCCGCCCGCAGCCGCCACCTCAAGCGCGTGGCGCAGGTGCGGCTGGCCACGCAGGTCGGCGAGGTCCGGCGCCCCCGCGGTCGCCTCCAGCCGCAGGGGAAGCGGCTCGGGCCGTGGCGGCTCCCACTCGCCGGCAACCAGCGCCGGCAGCTGTCCCAGCGCCTCCACCGGGATCACGCCGACTCCTTCGGCCAGCGCCGCCTCGGGACCGTTCTCGGCCGGCAGCACGATCGCCTCGGCCCCGCCCTCCCGCGCCGCCTCGGCCATCGCCAGCGCCCCCTGCACCGGCCGCGTCGAGCCATCCAGCGCCAGCTCCCCCACCAGCGCCACCCGCGCCAGCCCCGCCCACTCGAGCTGATCGGAGGCGCTCAGCAGCGCCGCCGCGATTGCCAGGTCCATCCCCGGGCCCGCCTTACGCAGGCTGGCCGGCGCCAGGTTGACGACGATCCGCCGCAGCGGGAACTCGAAGCCGCAGTTGACCAAGGCGGCGCGCACCCGCTCCCGCGCCTCCCGCACCGCCGCGTCGGGGAGACCGACGATCGCGAAGTTCGGCAGGCCGCGGTGGACGTCGACCTCCACCCGCACCGGGCGGGCGGAGATGCCGTCGAGGGTGAAAGTCCTGGCGGTGGCGAGCACGGAGGCGACGCTAAGGAGCCAGGTCGCACGCGTGGCGCGCAAAAAGGAAATTCTTTGCGCCGGAGGTGGGGAGAGTTCGTGACTTCCGGCGCCTTAGGCGGGAGATGACCGTCGCCCGCCGTCGCACCGGCCAGATCGCCGAGGACTTCGTCGCCGAGAAGCTGGCCGCCGCCGGCTGGGAGATCCTCGCGCGCAACGCCCGCAGCCGCTACGGCGAGCTCGACATCGTCGCCCGCGACGGGCGCACGCTCGTCTTCGTCGAGGTGAAGGCGGCGCGCGCGGGCACCTCGTTCGGGCCCGAGCGGCCGATCCTCTCGATCGACCCCCGCAAGCAGCGCCGCATCCGCCGTCTGGCCACCGCCTGGATGTCAGAACGGCGCGGCCTGCCGCCCTACGACGAGATCCGCTTCGACGCCGTCGGCGTCACCCTCAACCGCAGCGACCGGCCAGTCGCCGTCGACTACGTCAAGGGCGCCTTCTAGCCCAGCTCAAGCTGCGAGTACGCCACCGACTGGAATGACTTGCGGTGCAGCGGCGAGATTCCCAGCTCCTCGATCGCCTGGCGGTGCTCGGGGGTCGAGTAGCCGACGTGCTCCTCGAAGCCCCAGCCCGGGTGCTGGCCGGCGACCTCGCGCATGTAGCGGTCGCGGGTGACCTTGGCGATCACCGAAGCGGCGGCGATCGCGGCGCTGGTCCCATCGCCCTGGATCACCGGCCGGTGCGGGACCGCGCAGCGGGGCAGGCGGAAGCCGTCCACGAGGGCGATCGCCTCCCCCTCCGGCAGCGCCAGCCGCTCCAGCGCCAGCGAGAGCGCTTCGATGTTGGTCACGTGCAGGCCGCGGCGGTCGATCCCGGCAGCGCAGCGGACCACCACGCTCACCCGCTCGGCCGCCCGCAGCACGCACGGATACATCTCCAGCCGTCGCTCCTCGGTCATCTGCTTGGAGTCGTGCAGGCCGCTGAGGGCGCGGCGGTCGGCGTGCGAGAGGCGCTCGTAGTCGATCAGCACCGCGGCGGCGACCAGCGGTCCCGCCAGGCAACCGCGGCCGGCCTCGTCGGTGCCGGCGACGTAGCGGCTGCCGAGCCCGCGGTCGAAGGCGAACAGGCGACGGCTGCGCGCCAGGCGGCGCCGGTGGATCTTGCCCTTGGCGGGTTTAGAGGGTGCCGATGCGGTCGGGGGGCCAGTAGGTGGCAAAGGCCTCTCCGATGATCCATTCCTTGGGGACGGGACCCCAGAAGCGGCTGTCGTCGCTCGCTCCACGGTTGTCGCCCATCATGAAGTAATAGTTCGGCGGAATCTTGATCGCTTTCGGCATATTGCAGATTTCCGCGTCGGCCCCGCAGGGGTTGATGTAGGGCTCGTCTTTCTTCTCGACCCCGTTGACGACCGGATGCCCTTCTTTGATCGAGAGGGTGTCACCGGGGCCGGCGACGATCCTCTTGATGAAGTTTTCGCTCGACTCTTCCGGAGTCGGCCTCGGGCACGGTTCGCCTTTTTCAGGCTGCACGCCACATTCGGCGCTGCCTTTCTCGGCTCCGGCGGGCGGATGGAAGACGACGATGTCGCCGATCTGGGGGTCCTGGAAGTGGTAGATGAAGCGGTTGACCAGGACCCGCTGGCCGACGTCGAGCGTCGGCTCCATCGATTCGGAGGGGATCTGGTACGGCTTCACGATCCAGGCCTGGATCGCCAGCGCCAGCCCCAGGGCCAGCGCAACGATGACGGCCAACTCGATGAGCCCGCCGCCTTTGGTCTTCGGCTTCGGGATCCGGAGTTTCAGGCTGCCGAGTCCTCGTCGGAGGCACCGGCAGCCGCCGGCTCCTCGTCCTCGGCGTCCTCAGGCGCTGAGCTGTCCTCGGTCTCCCCGGCCTCGGGCGCTTCCGCGTCCGTCTCCGCCCCAGTCTCACTCTCCGCTGCGGCCTCGGGCTCCTCGGCGGACGCCTCGGGCTCTGCAGCCTCCTCGCTCCCGGCCGCAGCCTCGCTCTCAGTGGCCCCTGCCTCCGGAGCCTCGACGGCCTCCTCGCCACCCTCGGTCTCGACCGGGGCGGCGACCGTCTCGGCCTCCTCCTGGCTGACGCCCTCGGCGTCGACCGCGGTGGAGGCGTCCGTCGCCGCCGCCGGCGCCGCGACGACGTCGTCGTCGATGCCCCAACGCCGCTCGGCGACGCGGGCGGCCTTGCCGATGCGGCCGCGCAAGTAGTAGAGCTTCGCCCGCCGCACGTCCCCACGCGCTGCCACCTCGAGTTTCTCGATCTTCGGCGAGTGCAGCGGGAACGTCCGCTCGACGCCAACGCCGAAGGACTGTTTGCGCACGGTGAAGGTCTCGCGCACGCCCGAGCCCTGACGGCGCAGGACGACGCCCTCGAAGACCTGGATCCGTTTGCGGTTGCCCTCGACCACCTGGAAGTGGACCCGGACGCGATCACCCGGGTCGAAGTTGGGCAGCCCCCGCTTTAGCTGGGCGCGCTCGATGCTGTCGATTACGGAGCTCATATGACGAGAAAAAACCGCCGGACCCAGTGCGGGAACCGCGCGGTCGCGGAATGGTAGCCAAAAGGGCCTAAGCCCGACCTTAAGCAAGCCTCCGTGGGAGCTAAGAGTCGCGAGATTCGGACTCCCCGGCCCGCTTCCGGCTCTGCTCCAGGCGCCATTGGCGCACCTTCTCGTGGTCGCCGGAGAGCAGGACCTCGGGGACGCTCCAGCCGCGATAGCTGGGCGGACGGGTGTAGTGCGGGTACTCGGGCATCCCCTCCAAGACCTGACTGAAGGACTCCTCGACCGCCGAGTCGGCGTGGCCGAGAGCGCCGGGCAGCTTGCGCATCAGCACGTCGGCGACGACCATCGCCGGCAGCTCGCCGCCGGCGAGGACGTAGCGGCCGATCGAGAGCTCGTCGTCGGCGAGGTGCCGGTGGACGCGGTCGTCGAAGCCCTCGTAGCGGCCGCAGAGCAACGCCACGTGCGGTTCGGCGACCAGCTCGTCGGCGATCGGGTCGTCGAGCAGCGGCCCGGTCGGCGAGAGCAGCACGATCCGCGGCCGCGGCCCTTCGCCGTAGGCGGCCTGCAAGGCGGCGTCGACGACGTCGACGCGCAGCACCATCCCCGCCCCGCCGCCGTAGGGGGAGTCGTCGACCTGGCCGGCGCTCAGCGGCGTCGTCTCGCGGTAGTTGAAGAGACGGAGCTCGTTGCCTTCGCGCAGTGCGTTCTGGACCGAGCGCTGCGACTGGAACCAGTGGAAGGCCTCGGGGAAGAGGGTAAAGACGTCGAGCCTCACCGGGGCGAAGCCTGTCAGTCGAGGATATCGACGATCACGCGCCGGTCGATCCGCACCGCGGCGGCCTTGGCGATCGTCCGGATCGCGTTGGCGATCCGCCCCCCCTTGCCGATCACCCGGCCGAGATCGCCCTCGGCGACGGTGATCTCGTAGACGAGGTCGCCGTCTTCTTCGAGCTCCTCGACCAGTACCGCCTCCGGCTCCTCGACGAGGGCCTTGACGAGGAACTCGAGCAGCTCCGTCATCGGCGCGGATCCGGCCTAACTACCTGAGGCCTGGATGCCCTTGGTGCGCAGCAGGCCCGCCACCGTCTCCGAGGGCTGGGCGCCGTGCTCGAGCCAGTGGCGCGCGCGCTCCTCGTCGATCACGATCGTCGAGGGCTCGGTCTGCGGGTTGTACTGGCCGATCGTCTCGATCGTGCGCCCGTCACGCGGCGAGCGTTTGTCGGCGACGACGATGCGCCAGATCGGGTTCTTCTTCGAACCCACGCGTCTAAGTCTGATTCGAACTGCCATAGCGGCCCGGCAGGTTAGCGCCTTCTCATCTTCGGGCGCTGCGTGCCGCCCGCCAGCCGGGCCATCTCCTGCGGCGTCGGCATCCGCCCGTTGGCCATCGACTTCATCATCACTTTCATCTGGTCGAACTGCTTGACCAGCTGGTTTACCTGCTGGACCTTGGTCCCGGAGCCGCTGGCGATCCGCTTGCGGCGGGAGCCGTTGATGATCCCCGGGTGGGCCCGCTCCTGCGGCGTCATCGAGAGGATGATCGCCTCGACCCGATCGAGCTCACTTTCGTCGAGCGGCGCGTTCTTCAGCTCCTTCAGCGCCCCCATCCCCGGCAGCATCCCGAGGATCCCGCTCAGCGGCCCCATTTTGCGGACCTGCTTCATCTGCGTGAGGAAGTCCTCGAGGGTGAACTGGTCGCGCCGCATCTTCTCCTGCAGCTCCTCGGCTTCCTTCTCGTCGACCTGCTGCTCGGCTTTCTCGATCAGACTGAGGACGTCGCCCATGCCGAGGATCCGCTGGGCCATGCGGTCGGGGTGGAACTTGTCGAAATCCTCGATCTTCTCCCCGGTCGAGGCGAAGAGGATCGGCTTGCCGGTGACGGCTTTGACCGAGAGGGCGGCGCCGCCCCGGGCGTCGCCGTCGAGCTTGGTCATCACCACGCCGTCGAACTCGGCCACCTCGGCGAAGGATTCGGCGACGCCGACCGCGTCCTGGCCGGTCATCGCGTCGACGACGAGGAGGACGTCGTGCGGGCGCGTCTGCTTGCGGATCCGCGCCAGCTCGGCCATCAGGTCCTCGTCGATGTGGAGGCGGCCGGCGGTGTCGACGATCAGCACGTCGCGGCGCTCGGCGCGGGCTTCGTCGAGCGCCCAGGAGGCGATCTCGACCGGGTCGGCGTCGGTGCCGCGCTCGTAGACGTGGGCGCCGGCGCGGCCGCCCATCGTCGCCAGCTGCTCGACCGCGGCGGGGCGGTAGACGTCGCAGGCGGCGAGCGCCACATCATAGCCCTGCTTGCCGAAGAACTGGGCGAGCTTGGCGCAGGCGGTCGTCTTGCCCGACCCCTGCAGGCCGGCCATCAGGATCACGGTCGGGCCGCTGGAGGCCATCGCCAGCTCTGAGCCGGTGCCGCCCATCAGCGCGGCCAGCTCCTCGTCGACGATCTTCACCACCTGCTGGCCGGGATCGAGGCTCTCCAGCACCTCGGAGCCGAGGCAGCGCTCCTTCAGCGTCTTCGTGAAGGCTTTGACGACTTTGAAGTTGACGTCGGCCTCGAGCAGGGCGAGACGGATCTCGCGCATCGCCGAGTCGACGTCGGACTCGCTCAGCTTGCCGCGCGAGCGGACCTCGGAGAGGGTCGATTGGAGGCGTTCGGAGAGCTGGTCGAACATGCCCGAGCAGCTTAGAGACTCGGCGGAGGGCTACTCGGCGAGCAGGGCTTTGGCGTAGTCGCCGGGGTCGAAGGGGCGCAGGTCCTCGAGCGTCTCGCCGACGCCGATCAACTTCACCGGGATACCGAGGTCGGAGGCGATCGCCAGGGCGATGCCGCCGCGGGCGGTGCCGTCGAGCTTGGTCAGGACGACGCCGTCGACCGCGACCGCCTCGGAGAAGACCTTGGCCTGGCGCAGCCCGTTCTGGCCGGTGGTGGCGTCGATCGAGATCAGCGTCTCATGGGGGGCGTCGGGGATCTGCTTGGAGATCACCCGGCAGACCTTGGTCAGCTCGTCCATCAGGTTGCCCTGGGTGTGGAGACGGCCGGCGGTGTCGACGATGACGACGTCGGCGCCGCGGGCGCGGGCGGCGTTGATCGCGTCGTAGGCGACCGCGCCGGGGTCGGCTCCCTCTTCGCCGCGGATGAGCTCGGCGCCGGCGCGCTCGGCCCAGGTTTCGAGCTGCTCGGCGGCGGCGGCGCGGTAGGTGTCGGCGGCGGCGAGGACGACGGAGAGGCCCATCTCCTTGCTCAGGTGCCAGGCGATCTTGCCGATCGTCGTCGTCTTGCCGGTGCCGTTGACGCCGACCATCATCAGGATCGCCGGCTCGCCGCTGAGGTCGATCGGGGCGCGACCGGTGGAGGCGACCTCGGCGAGGATCTCGATCAGGCGGTCGCGGACGGCGACTCCGTCCATCGGCACCGCCCCGGACTCGACCTCCTGCTCGAGCCGCTCCACCACCGCCGCGGTCGTCGGGGCGCCGACGTCGGCGAGGATCAGCGCCTCCTCCAGCAGCTCCCAAGTCTCGTCGTCGATCCGGTCGAAGAGAGAGGCCGAGATCTCCTCGGTCAGCGCCTGCCGGCTCTTGGAAAGGCTCTCCCGCAGCCGCCGGAAGACGCCGCGCCGCTGCTCGGGCGCCTCCTCGGCGGTCGCGACTGCGACGGGACTGCGCGTCCCGAGGTCGACGATCTCCTGCCAGCTGGTCGCCACGCGGTAAGGCTAGGCGACCGCAGAGAGACCCGGTGCCTCGCCCCCGTCCTCGGCGTCCTCGGCCACTTCGCGCGGAAGGCGTCTGGAGACGACTTTGGTGACGCCATCGCCGCCCATGCTGACGCCGTAGAGGACGTCGGCGGCGTCCATCGTCCGTTTCTGGTGGGTGACGATGACGAACTGGGCGCGGTCGGAGAAGCGGCGGATCAGCTGCAGGAAGCGGTCGATGTTGGCGTCGTCGAGGGCGGCCTCGACCTCGTCGAGGATGTAGAAG
>JBQCIG010000244.1:0-5973 GCA_051953975.1 Solirubrobacterales bacterium
AGACGTCGGTCGCCGGCGTTGCCTCCTCGCCCCGCACCTGCTCGGGCGAGAGGTAGGCGGCGGTGCCGACGACGGAGCCGACCTGGGTGATCCGCGTCTGCTCGATCGCCCGCGCGATCCCGAAGTCGGTCAGCTTGATGATCATCTCGCCGCCGCCGACCGGGCCGCCGATGACCATCAGGTTGCCGGGCTTGACGTCGCGGTGGATGATCCCGCGCCGGTGCGCGTAGTCGAGCCCGGCGCAGGCCTGGACGCCGATCTCCGCCGCGGTCTCCGGTTCGACCGGCCCGCTGCGCTGCAGGATCTGCGCCCCGGAGCGCCCCTCGACGTACTCCATGACGATGTAGTGGCGGCCCTCGTCGACGCCGGTGTCGTAGACCTGGACGATGTTGGGGTGGATCAGCTTCGCCACCGCCAGCGCCTCGCGCTTGAAGCGGGCGACGAAGCGCTCGTCGTCAGAGAGGTGCTCGGCGAGGACCTTCACCGCCACCGTCCGCTCGAGGATCAGGTCCGTCGCCTTGTAGACGTTCGACATCCCCCCGGTGCCGAGTCTCTCGCCGGTCTCGTAGCGGCCCGAGAGGGTGCCCGCTCCCGCCTCCATCATTCTTCGACCCCCACGCCGGGGCCGACCCCCCCCGAGGGTGCCACTTCTTCGGGTTCGGGGGCTACCGGGCCGCCTTTGCCTTTTTCTTCGCCTTTACCGTTCGACTGCGGGGGCAGTTCGGGCCCTTCTTCGGTTTCCGTGGGCTCTTCTTTCGGTTCGGCCGGTTCTTTTTCCGGCTTTTCCTTCTTCGGCTTCTTTTCTTCTTCCAATTCTTCGGCTTCAACATCCGGTTCCGTCGTCGGTTCCGTTTCTTCGCCGGTTTCTTCTTCGCAGCGGCTGACCACTTCGCTCAGCTTCGCGGCCCCTTCCTGCAGTGCCGCCTTCAGCTTCAGGTCGACTTCCTTCAGTTCTTCGACCTCGGAGGCGACGTTGCTGACGGCGTCTTCGGCGCCGATGCAGTCGCCTTCGGCGGCCAGTTCCTTCACCTGCGTGAGGTTGGATTCGATCTCGCTCGCGGTCGTCCCGGGCAGCAGCTTGGCGTCGCTGCCGCTCCCGCAGGAGGCGAGGGCGACGGCGCTGGCGCCGCCCAGGAGGAGCGCGAGCAGGAATGCGCTCAGACGGACCATCGCGACCCGAGTCTAGAGAAACGCCCGCGCAGGCTATTTCCCCTGGAATTTAAGGTCAACGGCCCACCTCAAGTCGCTCGGCGAGGACGTTCGGCAAGCCGGCGGCGCGGATCGCCGCGGCCGCTGCCTCGGTGTCGTAGTGAACGCGGCGGTAGTGCGCGAGCCACCGTTCGGTGTCGAGCTCGAGCCAGGCGGCGCGGGGATCGCCGTCGCGGGGCTGGCCGACGCTGCCGGGGTTGACCAGCCACTTGCCGTCGACCAGCTCGATCTCGGTGCCGTCCCCCGCCTGCGCGCCCTGGGCGTAGCTGGGACGGATGCCGACCGGCCGCACGAAGAAGAGGGCGATGTGGGAGTGGCCGATCAGCCCCAGCCGCTCTTCCTGGGCGTCGAGGCCCGCTTCGGCCTGGTCGGTGGAGAGGACGTACTCCCAGACCGGGTCGCGCGGGGAGGCGTGAAAGAGGCCGACGTCCTCGCGGGAGCCATAGGGGTCGAGGGAGGCGAGGAAGTCGAGCGTTGCCTCCTCGACGTTGTCGCGCGTCCACTCCACCGCTGTCGCCGCCGTCTCCGAGAAGGCCTTGATCTCGATCGCCCCCAGGACCGCCAGGTCGTGGTTACCGGCCAGGCAGACGTCGCAGCGCTCGCGCACCAGGGCGGTGCAGGCGTCGGGGTCGGCGCCGTAGCCGACGAGGTCGCCGAGGCACCAGATCTCCTCGACGCCGGCCTCGTCGACCGCACCGAGGACCGCTTCCAGGGCCTGCCGGTTGGAGTGGATGTCGCTGATCACGGCGACGCGCAAGCGGGCAGCGTACCTAGGCCGGGCCGCGGTCCATACGATTGGCCGGTGACCGCCACCGATTCCGTTGCTGCGTTGCGGGGCGCGGTCGAGGGCGCCGCGCGGACGCTGCGCGACGGCGAGCCGACCGATCCGCGCCCGACCCTGGAGCGCCCGCCCAAGCCCGAGCTGGGCGACTACAGCTCCAATGCGGCGATGCTGCTCGCCCGCTACCTCAGCGACAACCCGCGGGCGGTGGCCGAGCGCCTGCGTGGCGAGCTCGAAGCCGACGCCGAGCTCGCCCCCGACCTCGAGCGGATCGAGGTGGCGGGGCCCGGCTTCGTCAACTTCTTCCTCGCCGACTCCTGGTACCTGCGGGCGCTGAGCCGCCTCTCGGAGGCGGGCGAGGAGCTCGGCCCGGCCCCGACCGAGGCGCTGGAGAAGGTCCTGGTCGAGTTCGTCTCCGCCAACCCGACCGGCCCGATCCACGTCGGCACCGGCCGCCACGCCGCCTACGGCGACTCGCTGGTGCGGCTGCTGGAGGCCGCCGGCCACGAGGTCGAGCGCGAGTACTACGTCAACGACGGCGGCAGCCAGATCGTCCGCTTCGCCGAATCGATCGCGGCGCGGATGGAGGGGAAGGAGCCGCCCGGGGACGGCTACGCCGGCGAGTACGTGAGCGAGATCGCCGCGCAGCTGCGGGGGGAGGGAGTAGAGCCCGGCGATCGCGAGCGGCTGGAAGCGCGCGGCGTCGAGCTGGTGCTGGAGAGCGTGCGGGGGACGCTGGAGCGCTTCGGCGTGCGCTTCGACAGCTTCTTCTCCGAGCGCAGCCTCTACGCGAAAGGCGAGGTGGAGGCCGCGCTCGCCGAGCTCGAGCAGCGCGGCCACACCTACCGCAGCGAAGACGCGCTCTGGCTGCGGACGACCGACTTCGGCGACGACAAGGACCGGGTCCTGATCCGCTCCAACGGCGAGGCGACCTACCTGACGCCCGACATCGCCTACCACTGGGACAAGCTGCAGCGGGGCTTCGACCGCCTGATCGACGTCCTCGGCGCTGACCACCACGGCTACGTGGCGCGGATCCGCGCCGCGATCGAGGCGCTGGGCGGCGACCCGGAGGCCTTCGAGGCGCTGATCATGAGCCTCGTCCACGTCGTCGAAGGGGGCGAGCGGGTGCAGATGTCGAAGCGGACCGGCGACTTCATCACCCTCGACGAGCTGCTCGACGACATCGGCGTCGACGCCACCCGCTGGTTCATGCTCTGGCGCAGCCACGAGACGACGGTCGATCTCGACCTCGAGCTCGCGCGCAGCCAGTCCAGCGAGAATCCGGTCTACTACGTCCAGTACGCGCACGCGCGGATCGCCAGCATCCTTCGCAAAGCGGGAGAGGGGGTGGAGCCGGGGGAGTTCGCCGCGGCGAGCGGGCGGCCGCCGCTGGAGGAGGGCGAGAAGGTGCTGATCAAGCGCCTGCTCGAGTTCCCCGAGGAGGTGCGGGCCGCCGCCGACCGGCGGGCGCCGCACCGGATTTGCGCCTACTCGACCGCGGTGGCGGCCGACTTCCACGCCTTCTACCGCGACTGCCAGGTAGTCGGAGCCGAGGGTGAGGGGGTCGAAAGCTCGCGGCTGGCGCTGTGCCTGGCGACGAAGCGGACGATCGCGGTGGCGCTGGGCCTGCTGGGGATCTCCGCGCCCGAGCGGATGTGATGTTGCGCCGCCGCGCCAGGCTGCCGGTCCTGGCGGAGATCTCGGGTCCGGCGGATGGGTCCCGCGCCTGGGCGCTGCGCCGCGCGGACTTCAGGAGCCTGGAGGAGGCGCTGGCACGGCTGGCGGGGGTGCGCGTGGCCCTGGTCAGCGGCGAGGGGGAGGAGGCGCCGCTGGCGGCAATCGGCCTCGCCGCGGCGGCAGCGGCCGCTGGGCGGCGCACGATCCTGGTCGAGTGCGACCTGGCGAGGCCGCGGCTGGCGGCGCAAATCGGCCTTGGGGCGGCGCCAGGGCTGCACGAGTACCTGCGCTGGGAGGCGGAGCCGGCCGACTTGCTGCAGCCGGTGGTGCTGGCGGGATCGGCCGCCGGGGGGGCGAGCGAGCCGCTGGTCTGCGTCTGCGGCGGTCGGCCGGCGAGCAAGACCGAGACTCTGCTCGGCCTGCAGAGCTTCACCCACATGGTCGCGAAGCTGCGCGGCGCCTACGACTTAGTCGTCCTCACCGGACCGCCGGTGGTCGCCGAACCCGGCTCGTGCCTCGCCGCTGCTCGCCAAGCAGACGCCGCGTTGGCGGCGTTGCCGGCCTCCGATGCGAGCGGGCGCGGCGGCAGGGCGACCGGGGCCGGGATCCTAAGCCTGCCGATCCCGGCGCTCGGAACGATCGCCGTCGGCTCGGAAGGCTAGAGGTCGTAGCGGGCGAGGTCGGCGTCGAGCCGTTCGGCGTCCTCGCCCTTCGGAGCATCGGCGGGGGGCGCGCCGCCGCCCCGGCTGCTGCGGCGCCAGCGCAGGACCCCGATCGCCAGCGCCACCGCGGCGAAGAGGAAGGCGAGAATCGGCACCAGGTAGGCGGAGAGGCTGAAGCCGGAGCCCTTGGGCAGCGCCAGCACCTCGTCGCCGTACTCGGCGACCAGCGCGTCCTTGATCTGTGCTTCGGTCTTGCCTTCGGCGACGAGGCGGCGGATGAAGGCCTTCTCGCGCTGCGCCTGCGGCGATTCGGCCAGCTGCAGCAGCGTCCCGCAGACGGGGCACATCACCTGCTTTTCGATTTCGATCAGCGAGGCGCGCTGTTCGGCCGCGGCCGCCGGCGCCAGCGCGAGGAGGGCGGCGAGGACGGTGAGTGCCAGCCGCGCCCTCACGACTTCTCTTTCGGCAGCAGCGGCGCCACCGCCTCGCGCAGGTATTCCCCGGTCACCGGTCCCCGCACCAGCAGCTTCACTTTCCCGGCCGGGTTGATGAGGAAGTTCTCCGGCACGCCGGTGGTGCCGTATTCGTGGGCGGCGCCCCCGTCGCCGTCGCGCAGCTGTGGGTAGCTGAGGCCGTAGCGGCGCACGAAGGCGCGGCCGTCCTGGCTGAGGTCGCGGCTGTCGATGCCCAACACCGTGAACCCCGGACCGCCGTGCTGGTGCTGGAACCGCTCCAGGGTCGGCGCCTCCTGCTTGCAGGGCCCGCACCACGAGGCCCAGATGTTGACCAGAACCCAGCGGCCCTTGTATTCGGCCAGCGAGCCGCTGCCGCCGCCTTCGAGCTTGGGCAGGGGCGAGCTCGGCGCCGGATCGCCCACCCCCACGCCGGAGGACCCCTTGCTGACGAGCCCGAAGACGAGCAGTCCGACGACGGCCAGCACGGCCAGGACCGCTATGGAAGAGCGAACGCTCACGGACCCGGAAGACTAGATCCCGCGCCGCCCCGGCACCCTCCTCACGCCCTAGAATCCACCTCACGCGGACGTAGATCAGTTGGTAGAGCGCAAGCTTCCCAAGCTTGAGGTCGCGGGTTCGACCCCCGTCGTCCGCTCTCTTACAAACTCAGTTGTTCTTGACTATTCGCTCGCTCCTTGATAGGCGGTAGAGGACCCGCCGTAGCCGTGCGCTCGCGGCCAAATTTGGGAGAGAGACATGAGAAATCTGAAGTTGTTCGTTCTCGCGGTCGCTGTGGTGGCCGCGCTGATGGCGCTCGCCGGCGCCGGCAGCGCGTCGGCGACCGAATTGACATGTGGCGCATCGATGTGCGCAGCCGAAACGACGATCGAATCCGAATCCGAGGGCAAAGCCGTCCTCGATGCGCCCTTCGGCAACGTCGAATGCGAATCAACCGTCAAAGGCCACACCGAAAACACAGGCGGAGCAGGCGAAGCGGTCCACGGGCCGATTACGAGCATGACCTTTACCAGTTGCAATAGCGGCAACACGGTCAAAGTGCTCAAAGACGGCACCCTGTCGATCACGGGGCTGGGCAGCAGCTACGGCGAACTCGTCTCAAACGGCGCTGAAGTAGAAGTGATCCACCTCGGCGTCCAGTGCATCTTCACGACCAGCAACACCACGA
>JBQCIG010000245.1:0-4127 GCA_051953975.1 Solirubrobacterales bacterium
GGGGGGGGGGGGGGGCGGGGGGGTGGGGGGGCCCCACCGGCGGTGGTGCGCCCGGCCCCCCCCCCCCCGGCACCGCCTGGCAGCGCGCGCCGCGGCCGAGACCCAGCCCGATGCGTCTCCCTGCGGGCCTCGACCCGGGACAGGTTCTCCGTTGCGGTAGAAGCGGGCGCCGCTGCCGAGTTCGAGCCGCAGCAGGAAGCGGACGACCTTCCGCGCTTCGCGCCTGTAGCCGGCAGAGTCGAGAGCAAGAGCAGCGGCCGCCGCGTCCCGCGGCCAGACGTAGGCCCAGCCGTCGCGAGCACCGGCGACGACGGCTCCCGTCCGGCGGTCGGTCAGCGCTTTCAGGACGAGCAAGGAGCGCCGGTACGTCTGCTTGGCCCAGGCAGGGGCACCGGGACCCAGCGGCCGGGATCTTCGCAGCCAGCGCCGGTCGCTTCGTTCGGCGGCTTGAACGATCAGGCGAGCCGTCCTGTCGTTGTACCGCAGCCGCTGCGTCGCCGCCGGTTCGGTGGAGCGCAGCGAGATGCGGACGCCTTTCGAGGCTTCGGTGAGGCAGGCGAGGAAGTCGCCGGCGGCGTAGGCGATCCGCACCCGCTTCGCCCCGAACCGCGCGGTGGTGACGACCACGTTGCTCCCGCGGCGGTAGCGCTGCCTGACCGAGTCGGCGGTCCAGAGAGGTCGCGCCTGGTGGCCGTTGAGCGAGACCCACGGCACGATGCCGGTGCTCGCCGGCACCGTTCCCGCCGCTTGCCGGGCCGACGGGTTGTCGATCAGCGCTCCCCCTCCCGGCCGCGCCCGCAGGTCGACCACGTCGCCATAGGCGTCGATCGCCGCGGTCAGGCCCCCGTCGCCGACGACCGCCGTCCCCAGGAACGGCGGCGGTAGCCCCGGCAACGCCGGCGGCGTCCGCGGATCCGCCCCCCGCCCGCCCGAGACGAGCAGGGTCCCCGCCGCCACCACGGCGATCAGCGCCAGCGCTGCCCGAGCCCAGCCCATCCCCTAATGCAATCAGCCCCGCCAGCCCCGCTCCCGCTAGCCTTCGCCCTGCGCATGCGGTTCCTGCGCCCAGGCGAGGTAGCTCAGTTGGTAGAGCACACGACTGAAAATCGTGGTGTCGCCGGTTCGAATCCGGCCCTCGCCACTCGTCTCGTCTCCCTCATATGAGTGACCATTGAACTCTGACTTCAGCGAGCGGCAGTTCGAGACGGCGGTCAACATCGAGTTGACCACTGCTCTGGGTCCTCATATGCATCCGGCCGTCCCGGTGGTTCCGACGACCAATCAGGAGGCTGAAACGGGCTGGGATGCGCTGTTCAAACTCGGCAGTGGCTATTCGTACTTTCTCCAGTACAAGATCGTGACCTACGCTTCGCGACGCACCAGCTGGAACAAGGCAATCTGGGACGTTCATCGCTGTCCCTATCGACGCTTCGCCCTCCACTCCAATTCCCAGGGAGAATGCCGCCAGCATCGCTTGCTGACGGAGCTGCGAGTAACCCAGCCCGGTGTTTATTACTGCGTTCCCAGCTTCGTGAGGGAGGAGGAGCTATGGGAACGCGTCAGGAACGGAACCGTGTTTGCCGGCTCGCGCCTGATCGACCTCATGGACGTCCCGCTCAGGGACCACTCCGGCACCCACACGATCTCGTTTGACGATGGCGGCCGGGTCCAGGTCTGGTCAGAGCCGGAGCGGCAATCGGTGGGTGACCGCAGCGCCGAGATTCGCCGCCGGGAGGAGAATCGTCGAGAGCTTCGAGAGGAAGAGGTGGCGGGAATCCTCCTCGATGCAGTCGCCGTTGTGGCTCGCTCTATGGGCCGGCATCGTGACACCTTGTTCTTCGACGCGTGGATGGGAGCAAGGGTGCCGGAGGAGGTCCACGGCTTTTTGCGGCAGGTGGACGACGTGGAAGAACCCAGGGAGATGGCTTCGACCATTTCCAGGGCGGTGCCTGGCGGCGATCTTCTCGCCGCGGCTTCACGTGTACTCCATCTCGATTTTGGGCTCACCTGGGTGATCGAGCCCGTTTAACGTCCACCGGCAGAGAAGCCGAGGCCAGTCTCACCATGGCCAGCCCGTCCGCGCTCGTCTCTACCGTGGGCGGACGATGGCCGAGCAGACGCAGATCGAAAGCCTGGCTTCGACGGGCACTGCGGCCAGCGAGCCGGTAGTCGCCGAGCCGGCTGGCCGAGTTCCTCTCCGCGACCTCGAGGACGGCCAGCGCGTGAGTGGCGTCTACGCGGTCCGCGAGCGGGAGCTGCGGCGCAAGCGCAACGGCGAGCCTTGGCTGCGGCTCTCGGTCGGCGACGCCACCGGCACCGCCGAGGCGGTTTGCTGGGAGGAGGCGGAGACGCTCTACGCGCTCTGCTGCAGCGGGTCGCCGGTCTTCGTCAGCGGCGTCTTCGAGGTGAGCGAGCGCTGGGGGGCGAAGATCAAGATCGGCTCCCTGCGCGAGGCCGAGCCCCACGAGTACGCGGCCGAGGACCTGGCGGCCGAGTCGGAGCTTTCCTTGGAGCAGCTCGAGGGCGAGCTGCGCGAACTATTGGGGACGGTGCAGAACCCGGATCTGCAGCGGCTGCTCGACGTCTTCTTTGCCGCGGGCACGGAGACCTGGGAGCGCTTCCGCGACGCGCCGGCGGCGAAGACCTACCACCAGGCCTACCGGCACGGGCTGCTCGAGCACACGCTCTCGGTCGCCCAGGCCGTCTCCGCCGCCGCCAACTTCTTCCCCGGCATCGACCGCGAGGTGGCCGTCACCGGCGCCCTGCTGCACGACATCGGCAAGTGCGGCGCCTACAACGACGACCCGCTGGCGATCGACCTCACCGACGCCGGCCGCCTGCAGGGCGAGATCCCGCTCGGCTACTACACGGTGCGCCGGGCGATCGAGGACCTGCCCGGCTTCGACCCCGGGCTGGCCCAGTGCGTCCTCCACATCATCCTCAGCCATCACGGCTCGCTCGAGCACGGCTCCCCGGTCGTCCCCGCCACCCGCGAGGCCGTCCTCGTCCACATGATCGACAACCTCGGCGGTCGCCTCGGCAGCTTCGACCGCCTCGAGCGCCAGCTCCCCGCCGGCGAGTCCTGGTCGGCCTTCGACCGCGCCCTCTCTGGCAGCGCCTTCTTCGCCCAGAGAGCAGCCTGAGGCCGAGCCACCTCTCTCTCTCTCTCTCTCTCTCTCCGAGACCGTCAGGTCAGTACTTCGCGGTGCAGCGCTGGATCCGGTCGACGTCCTGGTGGGCGCGCTGGATGCAGTGGACCAGCTTGTGGGCGTGCCCGTGCTGCTGGGACTGGTGGAACGAGCGTCTGATTTCGCGCTGGACCCGCCGGTTGACGTCGTCGATCGTCTTGCCGATGTCGCCCAGATTGGTCTGTTCGAAGCCCTTCTGGACGTTGACGTTGACTTCGTGGCTGATCTTCTCGGTGGTGTCCAGAGCCGGCCTGACGATGAAGAAATAGGCCGCTGCAAGGATCCCGACCGCGACCAAAAGCCGGATAATGCCCGCGGTTAGGTTGCCGAGGAGGTTGCGGAGGACTTCCATGCGCCGCCCGCAGACTATCCTGCCGAGCAGTGGCGAAGGACACCGAGAAGCTGATTCGCCAGCTCTCGCTGATCTCGTTCCTGATGGCTCAGGGGAGGCCGGTCTCGGCCCTCGAGATCAAGCGCGAGGTGGAGGGCTATAGCGACATGAACGACGACGCGTTCGCGCGTCGCTTCTACGCCGACCGGGCGGAGCTGGAGAGCCTCGGCATCGTGCTCGGGGTCGAGAAGCCGGGCGAGGGCTTCTTCGAGGCGGAGCTCTACTCGCTGCCGCCGGAGAACTTCTACCTCGACCCGATCCGCTTCTCCGACGACGAGCTGGCGGCGCTGAGCACGGCGCTGATGCTGCTGACCGATGGCGGCTTCGCCTACGCCGAGCCGCTGCGGCTGGCCCTGCAGCAGGTCGCCTGGGGCCACCCGAACCCGCTCGCCGAGGGCGAGCGGGCGCCGGTCGAGATGGCGATGACCGCCTCCGCCGGCGGCCGCGACCTCTCCCAGCGCCTCTCCAAGATCGAGACCGCGATCAGCCGCCGCAAGACGATCGAGTTCACCTACTACACGATGGAGCGGGGCGAGACCGAAAAGCGC
>JBQCIG010000246.1:0-17521 GCA_051953975.1 Solirubrobacterales bacterium
CAGGACTCGAGCAGCTCGAAGTCGGAGAGCAGGCGGTCGGCGTAGTCGGTGATGCGGAAGAACCACTGCTCGAGGCTTTTTTGGACGACCTCAGTGCCGCAGCGCTCGCAGCGGCCGTCGACGACCTGCTCGTTGGCGAGCACGGTCGCGTCCTTCGGGCACCACTGCACCGGGGCCTCGGTGCGGTAGGCGAGCCCGCGCTCGAACAGCTGCAGGAAGATCCACTGGGTCCAGCGGTAGTACTCGGGGGTGTGGGTGGCGAGTTCGCGCGACCAGTCGATCGAGATGCCCCACTCGCGGAACTGGCGGCGGAAGGACTCGATCGAGCGCTCGGTCGCCACGCGCGGCGGCTCGCCGGTTTTGATCGCATTGTTCTCCGCCGGCAGGCCGAAGGAGTCGTAGCCCATCGGGTGGATCACCTCAAAGCCGTGACGACGGCGGAAATGGGCGATCGCGTCGCCGACCGCGTAACACTTGAGGTGGCCGACGTGGGGCTCGCCGGAGGGGTACGGGAGCATCTCCAGCACGTAGGACTTCGGCTTTGAGCCGTCGTAGCCGGGCTGGCCGGGGTTGGCGACCTCCCAGGTCTTCTCCTCGGCCCAGACCTGCTGCCACTTCGCCTCGATCGCTTTTGGTTCGTAGCCCGCCATTAGATCGGCGATCTTACGCGGCAGCGAGCCGACCGCGACGGCGGGCGTCTACTGAGGGAACGAGTAGGTGACCGAGGAGAAGGAGTGGAGGATGTGGGGCCAGACGTAGACCTCGATCGTCGCCGCGATGACGAGGGTGGGGATCGCCAGCATCACGGTGACAAAGGTGGCGGCGAGGAGCTGGTTCCACTCACCGCGGCGGCTGGCGATCAGCCAGGCGGCGAGCGGGAGGAAGAGCGCGGTCAGCTCCGGGATCGCGTGTGGGAGGACGCTGAGGATCAGTTCGACGCGGGAGATGTGGAGCTGGTAGGCGAGGGTCGAGCCCTGGAAGCCGAGGTAGAGCGCCTGCGTCGAGAGCGAGAAGAGGGTCACCGCGCTGACGAAGACGATGGCGAGCTCGCCGGCCTTGACGTGGACCCAGCGGGAGAAGCCGCTGCGCTGGGCGGCGGCGATCGGCATCGAGGCGCCGGCGATGAAGCCGGCGATGCAGGCGGTGGCGTGCAGAGCAAGGACCAGCGAGTTGCGCTCGAGGATCGGCAGCATGTCGCCTGGCTCGGAGGGCGAGGTGAGGCCGGGCAGGTGCAACGGCGTGATGTCGGGCGTCAGCAGCCCGGCGACGAACCAGACGGCAGTGAGAAGGGTGAGCGCGATCGCGACGCTGAGCGCGAGCCAGCCCCGCAGCACGCGCCAGGGCTGCCCGCTCCACGCGTCCAGGGTCTCGCGCGTGTCCCGCATCCCATGCGAGAACACGTGCTGGTTGACGGCGCTCATCCCCCAACCATCGGCACTTGCAAAGGCGAGTTTGAGCCGCGGTTGGCTAGCTCCGAGACCCGGCCAGTTCCCGCTCGAATTTCTCCGCCAGCTCGGCGAGGTGCGAGAGCGGGACCTCGAGACCGGCAGCGATCCGCCGGACGTTGCCCCAGGTCGGGTTGATCCTCCCGGACTCGATATGGGAGATCCAGGTGGGGTGGATTTCCGCCCGTTCCCCCAACACTTCCTGGCTCAGCTGCGACTCCTTCCGGAGCGTCCGGATCGCCTTTCCGAGGCCGGGCTGTGGGTCGTCGCGCCGTGGCATCTAGCGGAGGAAATTGCCCTCCCGCCCCCATGTCCATAGAGGTGAACTCAAGGGTGCTCGCAGAACCCGGCTTTTGCGTTTTTCCGCAAGTCGGTTTCTGCATGCCCGCAGGCGAAGACCCTGTTCAAGGGGGCGGTCTTTGGCTCCAGCGGACACGAACATATGTTCGCATGAAGGAGGTCTCATGAGAAGGTCTCTTTGTTAAGAACCGCATCGAGCTCAAGCTTTCTTACGCGGAGCCGAGCAGGCGGACGAACGGTCTCCCGTGCCGGGAGACGACGACTTCCGCGCCACCCGCGGCCTGCTCCATGTAGTGGCCGAAGTGGTTTCGGAACTGATGGGCGCCGACGATGACGACGTTGTCGGCGAGCTGTTCGGTGGAGGAGACAGGCTCCTCGGTGGAGATGGAGCTGAGGGGATTCGAACCCCTGGCCTCCGCCGTGCCACGGCGGCGCTCTGCCAGCTGAGCTACAGCCCCGAGTCGGTACTGCTCCGCCCAGTTTAATGCCGCGCGCTGTCCGTTTCTTGCCGGTGCCAATCGGAGATGTATAGCGGCCTTGCCAGCAGCAATCTCGATTGGGATCAGGTAGCAGCTATCGAGCTCTTCGCAGTAGACGCCAATTGCATCCACCTCGTCGGCGGTGTAGCGAGTCCGAATGTAGCCATCGCGACAGCGACGACTGGTCTCGAGGTTGACCACGATGACGTCGTCCTTTCTCGCGCCCCATTTACATTGGATCCGCAGCAACCGCCCATCAATCCCAAGGACCAGATCTGCGCGCCCGTGCTCGGTCAGCGGGTAGTACACAGGGAGTCCGAGCTTCGCGGCTTCAAAGGTAATCGCCATCTCCGCTGCATTGCCCTTGCGATTCGGGTCGTGGTCCATCGTCTGACTGACAATACATTTCGACTCGGACATAAAAAAAGGCGCTCTGGCTATGCGGCGTGCTGTTCTGCACCCGGCTCCTCGTCGACGTCGAGGATCAGGTTGTCTGGGGCCGTGTGGCGGACCTTGAAGTCGAGGGCGGAGAGCTCTTCGAGCTCGCTGAGGAGGTCGACAGGCCGGTCGAGGTTCATCGAAAGGGTGGCACGACCCTCGGAAAAGCGCTCGACGGAGATTTCGGAGGCGCCGGCGTGGCCCACCGCCTCCTCGAAGCCGACCAGCTGTGAGAAATCGCCAAGGGGGCCGATCTCCAGCTTCACCCGGCCCGCGTAAAGGCCCTCGCCCTGCGGCTCGGGCGGTTGGCCATTGGCCTGCATCGACTGACCGTTCGCCTCTGCCTGCAGAGCCGGCGTCATCTCCTCCAGCGCCTTCACCTTCTTGCTCACCGCGACCGCCTCGCGCAGGGCTTTCATCCGGATCCGGGTCGCCTGGCCACGCGCCTGCGCTTCCAGTTCCTCGAGCCGGGTGGTGATCGCGTCGAGCGAGGCGATGCTGCGGTCGTGGCACTCGTTGGCCTCGCGCAAGCGCTCGCCGAGGACCCTGATCTCCCGCTCACGCTCGATCACCATCCCCGAAAGGGCAGCGGTCTCGCCCTCCAGCTCGGCGATCGCCTCGCGGTGAGCGTCGGCTTTCAGCTCGAGACCGAGGATGCGCGCGTCGCGAGTGGAGATTGCGTCCTCCACCTCCGCGCGCCGGTACCCGAACAGCGCCCGCTTGAACCCACTCATGGACCGGCACCGTAAGGGGCCGCTCGGACGTATTTACGCGCTTGCCGCCGAAGGGGCTTCGGGGGCGTCGAAATCGAGCTCCAGGCGCGGCGCCTCGTGCCACAGCTCCTCGAGCCCGTAGCGCCGCCGCGCCTCGGGCGTGAAGACGTGCAGCACGCAGTCGAGATAGTCGAGGATCGTCCAGCCCGCGTCGCCGCCACCGTCGACCCCGCCCGGCAGCAAACCCGCCTCCCGCTTCACCCGCAGTCTTACCTCGTCGACGATCGCCTTTGCCTGCCGCTCGCTGCGGGCGGTGCAGATCGCGAGGAAGTCGGTGTAGGCGACCAGGCCGCGCATGTCGAGGACGACCACTTCCTCAGCTTTTTTCGAATCCGCAATCGTCGCCAGATGGCGCGCCAGCTGCTCCGACTGGGCCTCGTTCACCGATAGACCCCCTTCTCTTCGATGAAGCGCGCGACCGGCGCGGGAACGAGGTAGTGCAGCGGCCGCCCCTGCTTGGCGCGTTCGCGCACAGCCGAGGAGGAAACGCCGAACTGCGGCATCTCCAGCATCGTCGCCCGTCCCTCACAGCCGAGGCTGCGCATCGCCTCGGCCACGTCGGCGTCGGAGACGCCGGCCCGCCGCGCCACCGCCAAGCTCGCCAGCTCGACCACGCGCTCCGGCTCCCGCCAGCTCTCCAGGCCCACGGCAGCGTCCGCCCCCATCACGAACACCAGCTCCGTGTCGCCCCTTTCATCCGCAAGCGCCTCCAAGGTCTCATACGTGTAGGACGGTCCCTCGCGTTCGATCTCCAGCGCCGAGACCGAGAAGCGCTCGTCGTCGGCCGCCGCCAGGCGCGTCATCTCCATCCGCGCCTCCCGCCCCGGGTCGTCGGCGATCCGCTTGTGCGGAGCCTGGCCGGTGGGGACGAGGACCACCTCGTCGAGGTCAAGCTGCCAGAGCGCCTCCTGGGCGAGCGCGAGGTGGCCGAGGTGCGGGGGATTGAAAGCGGACCCCAACACGCCGATCGCCCCGCCGTCAGAGCCCACTCTTGATCCCCGCGTGGGTGGCTGGCGAGCGCCGGACCGAGCGATGCAAGGACGCAGGGAGGCGCGAATGGCAGCGCCATTCGGCCGACCGAGGACGCCGCAGCGCGACGTGTCCGCCGCCGCCAGGCACGCGCGGGGGGATCCAGAGTGGGCTCCAGCTACTCACGCACCTGGCCGTTGCCGTGGGCGACGTACTTGAAGGTCGTCAGCTCGCGCATCCCGATCGGCCCGCGGGCGTGCAGCTTCTGGGTCGAGTTGCCGATCTCGGCGCCCATCCCGTACTCGAACCCGTCGGTGAAGCGGGTCGAGGCGTTGACGTAGACGGCGGCGGCATCGACCCCCGCGACGAACTCCTCGGCCGCCTCTTCTGAGGAGGTGATGATCGCCTCGGAATGACCGGTGCCGTGGCGGTTGACGTGCTCGATCGCGTCCTCGACCGAGTCGACGACGGCGACCGCCATCTTCAGGCCAAGGAACTCGCTGTCCCAGTCCTCTTCGGTGGCGGCGCCCACCTTGACCCCGCCGGCCGCGGCGCCCGCCCGCTCGTCGCCGAGCAGCTCGACCCCCGCCGCGGCGAGGTCGCCGAGGATCGCCGGGCCAACGCGGTCGGCGATCGCGGCGTCGAGCAGCAGCGTCTCGGCGGCGTTGCAGACGCCGGGCCGCTGGACCTTGGCGTTGACGGCGATCCGCCGCGCCATCTCCGGGTCGGCGTCGGCGTGGACGTAGACGTGGCAGTTGCCCGCTGCCGCGTACATCACCGGCACCGTCGCCACCGCCTTGATCGCGGCCTTCAGGCCTTCGCCCCCGCGCGGGATCAGCAGGTCGACCAAGCCCTCCTGGGTCGCCAGCTCGGCCAGCTCCTCGTGCCCGCCGCCGCCGATCGGAACCACCGCGTCCTGCGGCAGGCCCGCCTCGGCAAGCGCTTCGCGCACCACCGCGGCCAGCGCTCCGTTCGAGCGATCGGCGTAATGGGAGCCGCGCAGGACGATCGCGTTGCCGCTCTTGATCGTCAGCGCCGCGCAGTCGATCGTCACGTTCGGCCGCGCCTCGTAGACGACGGCGACGACCCCCAGCGGCACCCGCAGCTTGCGCAGGTCGATGCCGCTGGCAAGCGTTTTCCGCTCCAGCTCCTCGCCGACCGGGTCGTCGAGGGCAGCAACCACCCGCACGCCCTCGGCCATCGCTGCCACCCGCTCGGGGGTGAGCCGGAGCCGGTCCCGCAGCGCGTCGGTGAGGCCGGCGGCGCGCTCGTCGGCAAGGTCGCCGGCGTTGGCCTCGAGGATCACCTCGGACCGCTCCTCGAGCAGCCGCGCGGTCGCCTCCAGCGCCGCGTTCTTGGTCTCGGTCGAGGCGCTCGCCAGCGCCCGCGCCGCCCGCTTCGCCGCGGCGCAGCTCTCGGCAACAGTGGTCTCGGTTACGGCCATCGGCAAAGGGTAGCCCGCCGAGTCCGCGAGAGAGTCCGATATGCGGACGCCGGCGCGGACTCGCGACTAGAGCAGCACGAAGCGATCGCGGTGGACGACCTCCTCGGCCGCGTGCGGCAGCAGCTCGCGCACCTGCGCGCTCTGCATCCCGATCACCCGCTGCAGCTCGCGCGAGGAGTACTCGCTGATGCCTTTGCCGATCGTCTCGCCGTCGCTGGCGACGTCGATCGCATCGCCGGCCTCGAAGCTCCCCTCGACCGCGCTGATCCCGACCGGGAGCAGGCTGGAGCCGCTCTCGCGCAGGACCCGGGCGGCACCGGCGTCGACGAGGAGTCTCCCCCGCGCCGGCTTCGCGTACTTGAGCCAGAGCTTGAAGCTGGAGGTGCGGCCCTCGCCGGGAGCGAAGCGGGTGCCGCAAGCATCGCCAGCCGCGGCCGCCAGCAGCGTCCCCCCCTCGGTCCCATTGCAGATCACCGCCGGGATGCCGGCCTCGCTGGCCATCTCCGCCGCGGCGACCTTGCTGCGCATCCCGCCCGAGCCGAAGACCGAGGTGCGGTCGCCGATCTCCAGCCCCTCGAGCTGGGCGATATCGCTCACCTCGCCGATCAGCTCCGCGCCCGGCTCCGTTCGCGGGTCGCCGGACATCAGCCCCTTGACGTTGGTCAACAGGACCAGCAGACGCGCGTCGAGCAGCAGCGCCACCTGGGCGGCGAGGAAGTCGTTATCGCCGAAGGTGATCTCGTCGGTGGCGGTGGTGTCGTTCTCGTTGACGACCGGCACCACCCCCCACTCGATCAGCCGCCGCAGGGTGCGGCGGGCGTTGAGGTAGTTAGTGCGGGCGGCGATGTCGGCGGCGGTCAGCAGGACCTGCGCCGCCCGCGTTCCGTGGCGGGCCAGCCGGGTCTCGTAGGCGCGGAAGAGGTCGCCCTGGCCGATCGCCGAGGCCGCCTGCAGCTCGTCCATCGCCCGCGGCCGGGCCGGCAGCTCCAGCAGCCGGATGCCGCGGGCGATCGCGCCAGAGGTGACCATCACCACCCGCTCACCGCCCTGCTCGAGCGCCGCCACCTGCTCGCAGACCGAGTCGAGCACGTCGGCGCGCAGCTCGCCGTCGTCGGCGGCGACGATCGAGGAACCGAGCTTGACGACCAGGGTCATGGCGCCAACGCTAGCTAGACGTGCAGCTCGAACTCGTGCTCGCCGATGCGGACATCGTCGCCGGGCTCGAAGCCGGCGCGGTCGAGGGCGGCAAGGACTCCCATCTCCTTCAATCGCTGCTCGAGGTAGGCGAGGGCTTCCTCGTTGCCGGTGTCGTGGCGTTCGAACAGCAGCTCGACGCCGCGGCCGAGGATGCGGAAGCCGCCGTCGGGCTCGCGCTCGACCCAGTAGCCGCCCTCGCCGGCGGGGCGGTAAACACGGTGCTCCGCCTCGAACTCACCTTCAGGCTCGGCATCCGGAGCGCCAGCCGTAGCGACCTCGGGCAGCTCAGCGAGGATGCGCCGGCGCAGCTCCTCCAGCCCCTCGCCGGTCGCCGAGGAGACGGCGAGGACGCCGAGGGCGCTTTCGCCGAGGCGCTCGGACCACTCCGCCACCGCCTCCCCCACCTGCTCGAGCGGAAGCAGGTCGCGCTTGCTCAGCACGATCAGCTCGGGCAGGCGCTCCAGCCCCGCTCCGTGGGCCGCCAGCTCACCGCGCACCGTCTCGTAATCGAGGACGGGGTCCCCCTCGACCGGCGCCAGGTCGACGAGGTGGACCAGCATCGAGCAGCGCTCGACGTGGGCGAGGAACTCGTGCCCGAGCCCGGCCCCTTCGGCCGCCCCTTCGATCAGGCCGGGGATGTCGGCGACGACGGCCTGGCGGTCCTCCCCTTCGATCGTCCCCAGTACCGGTGAGAGCGTCGTGAACGGGTAGTCGCCTACCTTCGGCGCCGCCCGCGTCAGCCGCCCCAGCAGCGAGGACTTGCCCGCGTTCGGCAGCCCGACCAGCCCCACGTCGGCCAGCAGCTTCAGCCGCAGCTCGATCCAGTCCGCCTCCCCCGCGGTGCCTCTCTCGGCGAAGCGCGGCGCCTGCCGGGTCGAGGTGGCGAAGCGCCTGTTGCCGTGCCCACCGCGGCCGCCGCGCGCGACCACCGCCCGCTGCCCGGGCGCCACCAAGTCGATCCGACTGCCGTCGACTGCGCTCGCCTGCGTCCCCGGCGGCACCGAGATCTCCACGTCCTCCCCCCTCGCGCCGTGCCGGTTCGACCCTTCCCCGTGCCGCCCCCGCTGCGCCCGGAAGTGCTTCGAACCCATCAACGCCCCCAGGTCCCTTTTCGAGGGATCGGCAACGAGCACGACATCGCCGCCATGCCCCCCATCGCCCCCATCGGGCCCCCCGCGAGGCACATGCGCCTCCCGCCGAAACGAGATGCAGCCGTTGCCGCCACCCCCGCCCTCGACCCAGATTTTCGCCCGGTCATACATCAGCAAATGAGCTTAGAGGCGGCTCGCCGCACCTTCGCAACCTGTCGAGGAGGGGCCGGGTGTCCCTGCCCAGACACTCAACCCCGAGCCATAGGCGAGGGGTGTCTGGGGAGGGACACCCGGCCCCTCCCCAGCACAACCCGCTAGCCGACGACGAGCTTGGCCTTGGCAGCCTTGCCAGCAGCCCCCTTGGCCTGGAACGTCACCTTGTAAGTGCCGCCCGCCGCAGGCAGGACCTCGATCTTCAAAGCGACCGACTTCTTGCCGCCCCCGCTGAGCTTGCCGAGCGACTTGCACTTCGGCGCCTTCAGCTTGCCCTTCGCCGACTTCGGCAGCTTCGCGCAGACCTTGGCCTTGGCCTGCAGATCGCCCTGGTTGAGGACCTTGAGCTTGAACTTGGCGGTCTTGCCGGCTTTGACCTTTGCCGCCTTCGGCTTAACGGTCAGCTTCACCTTGGCCGCTTTCACGGTCACCGCACCGCTGGTCTGAACGGCAGAACCAGTCTGGTTGGTCGCAGTGACGGTGCAGCCGTAACTGCCGGCCGATTTCGCTACATAGGTGGGGGCGGTGGCGCCGCCGATCGCTTTGCCGTTGAGCGTCCACTGATAGGCGAACGTGCGCGGTGCCTGATAGACGAAGGAGCCGGGGAAGTCAGCTCCCCAGGTTCCCTGAGAGCAGCTCAAGCTCGCATGGGACTTCGTCAGCGTCGGCGCCCCGGCAGCAACCGGGCTCTTGAGGATCACCGGGTCCTGCGGACCGCTGACCGGCGCGGTGGCGATGTTGATGCCGCCGCCACCGAGCCCGTCGGTGCCGACGAAGCCAATCGCGTTTTCGCGTTCTTCGCCATTGTGTTCGTTGCCCCAGTAGAGGCGATTGATCGACGGGTCGAAGGCGAGCCCCCAGGTGCCATTGAAGACCCCGCTACCAGCCGGTACGTCTCCGCCGCCACTCCCGTTCAGGTTGGCGTAGCCGATTTCTTTTTCGCTCCCGAGGAAGTAGAGGCGGCCCGCGGCGTTATCGACGGCGAGGCCTTCACCGCCGGGCACGACCGTCGAACCCGTGGTGCTGAGTTCGCCGCCGCCGGTGTTGTTGACGTTCACGTAGGCGATTCCGGTGCCGTTGACGAAGTAGACCCGACCGCCGACGGGGTCGAGGGCGATGCGGCAACAGGGGTTTTTCAAGGTGACGCCGGTCGTGTTGAGGACGCCCCCGGCGCTGCCGTCGAGCTTCGCCCAGGCGATCGACCCTTCACCGTGGGTGTTCTCCCAGTAGATGGTCCTGGTCGCGGGGTCGACCGCGACGCCTTCCGGCCCTTCGATCGGGGCTCCCGGAGCCGTGAACGGGCCAGCGCCGCTGCCGTCGAGGTTGATCGCGAGGATCTGGCCGTTCGTACCCAGCTGGCTGCCGACGAAGAGTCGGTTGGTGACGGTGTCGTAGGCCATGCCTTCCGGAGATTCCAGCTTCGCGGTGCCGAGGTTCAAAAGCCCGCCGCCACCGCCGGAGATGTCGGCGAAGGAGACGAAGTCTTCTTCGACGGGCCCACCGTAGTTGTCCCAGTAAACGGTTTCGCTCGCCTGCGCCCGCGCCGCAAACGCAAGCAGCGCCACGCAGGCAAGGGCGATCAGCGCGGAGCCAACGGCAAGCAGCCGATGGTCCCTGCGCGCAGAGACGAATTGCATGAACCTCTCCCTCTGTCGTTTTAGTCCTGAAGGACGCTGATGGTGCGGCCCTTGCGGGCCGGCTTGAAGTCGACGACCCCGGCCCGGGTCGCGAAGATCGTGTGGTCGCGGCCGATCCCGGTCCCGTCACCGGGCCAGAAGCGGGTGCCCCGCTGGCGGACGATGATCTCGCCGCCGCTGACCTTCTGCCCCGCGAAGACCTTGACCCCGAGCATGTTCGGGTTCGATTCGCGGCCGTTGCGGCTGGAGCCCAGTCCTTTCTTGTGCGCCATGCCTAGCCTTTCCCTTTCAGTTTCGTCACCTCGAGGCGGGTCAGCTCCGAACGGTGGCCGGCGCGGCGCCGGTACCCCTTCTTCGCCTTGTATTTGAAGACTTTGACCTTCGGCCCGCGCAGGTGCTCGGTGACTTTGGCCTCGACTTTGACTTTCGCCAGGTCTTTGGCGCCGGCGATGACGTCGCTGCCGCGGAAGAGAACCGGGCGCAGCGTCACTTTGTCGCCCTCTTTGGCATCGAGGCGATCAACGAGCAGGGAGGTGCCCTCCTCGACTTTGTACTGCTTGCCGCCGCTCTCTATGACTGCGTAATCGCTCATTCGTCTTTGCTGCCTTGTTTGGCGCGCGAACGCCCCCGGCCGCCCCTGCGGCCGCGACTGCGCTTGCGCGAAGGAGCGCCGGAGTCTACCGAGGAGCCGTTTTCCCCGCCTCCTCCGGAGCCGTTCGGGGACTCGCCGCCCAGCAGCGAGGCGACCGCCGAGGCGCGCTCGACCTCGTCGATCCGCACCAGCTTGCGCTCGCCGACGAAGGGGCCGCCGCCGGTGACGCTGACGATGTAGGAGTCGATCCGGGCGACGGCGTCGTCGGCGTTGTACATGTGGGGCTCGTCGATCTTGACCAGCACCTCCTCGCCGACCTTGAACGGCAGCGCCCGTTCCTCGATCTCCCCGCGGCTGCCGGACTCGACCAGCTCGAAGGTGTCGATCGGCAGCGCGTCGCCACCCTCGAAGTGGAAGCGCTTGCCGGTTTCCTCCTCGAGCTCGGCGAGGCCGCTGTCCGAGTCGGTCAGCTCGTGGGCGACTTTCGGGTTGACCCGGACCAGGAAGGCCTCGACGTCGCCGTGCTCGGCGGCGATTTCGCGCATCTTCCGCAGCCCCTCCAGCGCCACCGTCTCGGCCGAGAGGATCACCCCCTCGCCTTCGCAGGTCGGGCAGGGGGCGGTGAGGATCTCGCGGACGCCGTCGGTGACGTTCTGCCGGGTCATCTCGACCAGGCCAAGCGGCGAGACCTCGACGACGTAACTCTTCGACTTGTCCGCGTCGAGCGCTTTGCGCATCGTTTTCAGCACTTTGTCGCGGTTGCTGGCCCTCGCCATGTCGATGAAGTCGATAACGATGATGCCGCCGATGTCACGCAGGCGCAGCTGCCGCACCGCCTCCTCGGCCGCCTCGGTGTTGACCTTGGTGATCGTCTCCTCGAGGCCGCCTTTGCCGCGCCCGGTGAAGGAGCCGCTGTTGACGTCGATCACGGTCAGCGCCTCGGCGTAATCGATCACCAGGTAGCCGCCCGAGGGCAGGTCGACCCGCCGATTGAGGGTCGATTCGATCTCCTTGTCGATCCCCCATTTCTCGAGCAGCGGCTTCTTGCCCTCGTAGCGCTCGACACCGCCGACCAGCTCCGGCGCGGTGCGCTGGAAGAAGTTCGTCACCCGCTCGAACTGCTTGGGCGAGTCGATGATCGCCTTTTCGAACTCGGTGAGGAAGACGTCGCGCAAGACCCGGATCGAGAGGTCGGCCTCCTGGAAGACCAGCGCCGGCGCCTTCGAGCTTTTGGCCCGGCGCTCGAGCACCTCGTTCAGCTTCTGCAGGTAGCTGATCTCACGCACGAAGTCGGACTTCTTGGCACCGTGGGCGGCGGTGCGGACGATCAGCCCGCCGGGGCCCTTGTAGGTGCGGTCGACCATCTTCCGCAGCCGGTCCCGCTCTTTGTCGCTGAGGCGGCGGCTGACTCCGACGCCGCTCCCCTGCGGCGCGAAGACGAGGTAGCGGCCGGCGATCGAGACGTTCATCGAGAGCCGTGCGCCCTTCGTCTTCAACGGGTCCTTGACGACCTGGACCAGGATCTCCTGCCCCGGCTTGATCAGCTCGTTGATGCGGCGGCCGCTGCCGCGCCCGCGCTTGGGTGCCTGCTCGCCGCCCGGGAGGACGATCTCATCGACGTGAAGGAAGCCATTGCGCTCGAGGCCGATGTCGACGAAGGCGGCCTCCATACCGGGAAGGACATTGTCGACCTTGCCCTTGTAGATGTTGCCGACGATCGAACGCCGGCCGCGGCGCTCGATGTAGAGCTCGGCCACGTTGGTCTTGCCGCCCTTCTGCTTTGCCTCAAGGACGGCCACTCGGGTCTCGCCGCGCTCGGCGGAGACCAAAATCGTTTTTTTCATTGTTGTTTCAGCTCAGTTCGGAATAGGTACGCAATGCCGGACCCCTTTCAAGAGATCACCAGGCGAACCTTCCCCTCTGGCCACGATGCGCTTGGACGTTGATGCTCTGCAGAACGCCGACCGCCAGCAAGGTGGCCAGCACGGAGGACCCTCCGTAGCTGATCAACGGCAGGGGAATCCCCGTGATCGGCATGATGCCGAGGTTCATCCCCACGTTGACGAAAGTCTGGAATAGCAGCGAGACGGCGATGCCGCCCGCAACCAGGGTCCCGTAGGAGTTCTTCGAGAGCGTCGTAATCCGCAGCGCCCGCCAGAAGAGCAGGGCGTAAAGGGATAGGACGAACGCGGCGCCCACGAACCCGTAGCGCTCACCGATCACCGCGAAGATGAAGTCGGTGCTGCGCTCGGGAACGAAGTCGAGCCGCGTCTGGGTGGCTTTGTTGCCGCGGCCGGTGCCTTGACCGGAGCCGATGGCAACGACTGACTGATTCTGCTGGTAGGCCGCGCCGCGTTCGTGTTCGTGGGGGTTGAGGAACGACGTCAGCCGTTCCGCCTGATACCCCTTGAGGACCGGGTGCCCCACCGCCGGTGCGACGACGAGGACCAGCGCGATCAGGCCAGCGATGCCGGCGCCGATGACCGCGAAGTGCGTCCAGGGGACGCCTCCGAAGTACATGACGCCGAGGGTGGCGACCCCGAGCACCAGGGAGGTGCCGAGGTCGGGCTGCAAGAAGACGAGCGCAGCCGGTGCCAGACCGAGGCACAGGTAGCGGACGGTGCGCTGCACCGCCGAGCCCCGCCTGGCGCCATCGATCACGAACCCGGCAAGCGCAAGCACGAGCAAGAGCTTGCCGAGCTCCGATGGCTGGAAGCTGAAGAAGGGAAGTTCGAAGGCGCGCCGCGAGCCGCGGGCGGCGAAGCCGAAGACGAAGACCAGGGCCACGCTGGCGCAGAGGAAGGTGTAGAGGCCGACCCGCAGCTCGCGGAAGCGCGAGTAGTCGATCCGGGTCAGCAGCAGCATCCCGACGATGCCGAGGACGGCGTAGATCGCCTGGCGGTCGAGGTAGTAATGGGGGCTGCCGGGGACGTCGTGGGTGGTCGCCTGCCCCAGCGTGAAGACGCTGAAGGCGACCAGGCCCACGGCCGCGCTCGTCAGCGGCCAGTCCATATGGGCGAAGCCGAGGCGCTCGGCGATGCCGACGTGGACCGTGAACGGCTCCGGCCGGGCGTTGCGGGCTCTGGTGGCGTACATCATCCGTGTCCTTCACCTTCGCCATTGCCATTTGCAGCTTCTTTTTCGAGCTGGTTGTGGAAATAGGCTTCGAGGATCGTATGGGCGGCGGGCGCCGCGGCTTGGGCTCCGAAGCCGCCTTCCTCGATGGTGACGCAGGTGACGATACGCGGATTCGGATACGGAGCGAGGATGCAGTACCAGGATTGATCGGCGTGTCCCGGCCGTTCCGCCGTCCCGGTCTTGCCCGCGACGGGGATCGGGAAGTTGCCGAAGACGGGGTCGGAGGTGCCGCCGGGCGTCTGCGCCGCCTCGTGCAGGCCTTCGAGGATGGCGCTGCGGTAGGCGGGGTCGATGTGGACCGTGCGCCGGATCGGCGGGTCGAATTCCTTCAGCACGCGACCGGCGGCGTCCTCGATTTCCATCCCGAGATGGGGGGTGACGATCTTGCCGCCGTTGCCAAGGGCGGCGTAGGCCACCGCCATCTGCAGCGGGTTGGTTTGCAGGTCCCCCTGCCCGGTCGCGAGCTGGATGTTGTCGCCGGCCGACCACGGCCGTTCGGTTTCGCCTTCCTTGAAGAGCTGGTCGCGCCACTGCCTGCTCGGCAGCAGGCCGTTGGTGTTGACCGGGACATCAATCCCGCTCGGGCGGCCGATCCCCAGTTCGTGCGCCCATTCCTGCAGGTCGTTGGTCTTCCACATGTCCAAGCCGAGCGTGTAGAAGAAGACGTCGTCGGAGACCTGGAGGGCGGGGACCAACGTCAACGGGCCGTAGGAGGCGCCTTCGGCGTTTTCGAAGCATTCGCGGCCGAGGCAGAGCTGACCAGGGTCGTCGATCGTCGTCGAGGGCGTGATCACGCCGTTTTCCAGGGCCGCCAGCGCGGTGATGATCTTGAAGGCCGAGCCGGTCGGGTATTCGCCTTCCGTCGCTCGGTCCAGGAGCGGGGCGGATTCGCTGCGGTAGAGCGCGTTGACCTGGGCCTGGGTCATCGGGGGGATCAGCTCGGCCGGTTCGAAGGTCGGAAAGGACCCGAGACCGAGGATCTGCCCGTTCTCGACGTTCATCGTGATGAAGCCGCCCGGCAGCCCTTTTTCGGCTAGGGCCCTTTCCCCGGCTTCCTGCACGCCCGGATCGATCGTCAGCTTCAGGTTCTCGCCCGGAGTCGGCGGTACTTCGACGAGCCGGCCCCCGGGCGTCGGCTCACCAAGCGCGTTCACTTGGATCTTGGTCAGGCCCGGCCGTCCGCGCAGATATTCGTTGTAAGTCGCCTCGACGCCGCCTTTGCCGACCATTTCACCTGGTTCGAGGCCCTTGTTGCGGGCTTCTTCCAGTTCTTCTTCAGAGATCTCGCCGACGCTGCCGAGCACGTGCGCGGCCAAGGTCCCGTGGAGGTAGTGGCGGACGAAGACCCGCTGCACTGCAACGCCCGGGAATCTCGGCTGGTTTTCTTCGATGTAGGCAACCAGATCGAAGCCGACGTCCTGGCGCAGCGTCACCGGCGCCCCGGCGGCGATTTCTTCTTCTTCGCGGATCTTGCGCTGCACCTGGCGCAGGCTCATGTGGACGAGGGCGCCGATTCGCCCCAGCTCCGCCCGTGCTTCGGCGGGGTCTTCCGGCAGTTTCGCCGTGTTCACCTGCAGCGCCAGGGCGCTGCGGTTGTCGACCAGGACCTTTCCTTCGCGCCCGAGGATCTCGCCGCGGGGCGGGATGACTTTGAACGAGCGGGTGCGGTTGTTCTTCGCCTCGGCCAGGTACTTTTCGCCGGAGAGGATCTGCAGGTTCCAGAGGCGGAAGAAGAGGACGCCGAAGAGGGCGACGGCGAGACCCCCGAGCACGGCGACCCGCAGCGCGAGCCGGCTGCCCTGCGGGCGCTGATCGTTGCGCAGGTACACGCCCTCAGACTCCCAGCATCCTCGGTCGTCTGCCACGCCTCACCATCGGCTCCTCGACCAGCGCCGGCCGCAGCGCCCGTCGCAGCCCGGCGTAGATCGCCCAGCCGAGGAAGAAGGCGAAGATGCTCTTCAAGAGCATGTCGCGGATCACCAGTGGGCTGACCGGCGCGTCGATCCCCAGCATCAGCTCCACCGCGCCGAAGCCGAGTTCGGCGAACAGGGTCAGGACCATGCAGAGCAGCGGCGGCACCAGCGGGCTATGGATCTCGAAGCGCTCGCGGAAGAGGCCGGCGAGGTAGCCGGCGGTCAAGAGGACCAGCGAGCCACCTCCCAGCGGCACGATCAGCAGGCAGTCGAGCAGGAACCCGACCGAGAAGCCGCAGACCGCGCCGGTCATCGTGCCGCCGAGGAGGCCGAGGACAACGACCAGCGAGGGCAGGACGTCGGGGCTGACGTGGAAGAGGGCCACCTGCGAGAAGAAGGAGAGCTGCAGGATCACCCCGATGACGATGATCGCGACCAGGCGGGCGAGGATCTTCGGGGTGAGGATCACCGACGCGAGCCTCCGGTCAGGACCTGGAGAACGTCGAGTTCGCGCAGGTCGGCGTAGGGCCTGACGTGGACCTGCGCCTGCGCCTCCTGTTCGGCGATCGAGGCTTCGATGACTTCGCCGATCGGCAGGTTCGGCGGATAGCCGGATTCGATCCCCTGCCCACGCCAGCCAGAGGTGACGACGGACTGCCCTTTGCCGACGTGCTTTTCGGAGTCGAGGTATTCGAGGACCATTTCGCCGGGGTCGCCGACCGACGGCTTGAGAATCCCCTGTGCCCCGTTGGGGACGATTTTCGCCGCGACGGCGCTGGAGTGGTCGGCGATCAACGTCACCTTGGCAGAGCCGCCGGTGACGGCGGAGACCTTGCCGACGAGGCCGTCGCCGTTGACCACCGGGTCATCGACTTCCACCCCGTTCCCGGAGCCGACGTCGATCGTCACGTCGGAGAACCAGACCGTGGGCGAGCGGGAGATCACCCGCCCCGTGACCTCTTCGTAGCCCGACGGGATGGCGCCGCTTTCGTCGAGCTTCAGCAGCTTGCGCAGCTGCGCGTTTTCGGCGATCGCCGCCATCGCCCCCACCGCCAGCCTGCGCGCCGCTTCCAGTTCCGTGTGCAGGCGCGCGTTCTTGCCCTTCGCGTCGAAGGTCTCGTCGAACCAGTTGACCAGGTCGCGCGCCGGCTTCAGGGCGCGGTCGGCGACCGACTGGACCGGGCTGAAGACGGCGCTGACGCCCCGCTGCACGCTGTCGGAGCCTTGGCCGTAGGTGATCGTGAGCAGGGCGAAGGAGCCGACGATCAATAGTGCGAGCAGCGCCCGGCGGCGCCGTACTTGCTTTCGATACACGTTGGGGACCTAAGTTCGGGGATTCGCATGAGCGGCGGCTAAATCCTCGGCCGCGCTCCGTTGTTCTTACCGGCGCGGTGGATCGTCTCCACCTCCTCGAGGGAGATGCCGGAACCGACCGCGACGCACGTCAACGGCGACTCTGCCAGTTGACAGGGCATCTGGCACTCGTCGCGCAGGCGCTGCTCAAGTCCTTGCAGGAGCGCTCCGCCTCCGGCGAGGGTGATGCCGCGATCCATGATGTCACCTGCAAGCTCCGGCGGCGTGCGATCCAGGGTCTCCTTGACCGCGGCGACGATGTGGCTGACCGGCTCTTCCAGCGCCGTCCGCACCTCCTCGGAGCTGAGTTCGATCGTTTTCGGCAGGCCGGAGACAAGGTCGCGACCGCGGATCTCGGTCCGCACCTCTTCCGGCAGCGGCGAGGCGGAGCCGGCCTCGAGCTTGACCTCCTCCGCCGTCTGGGTGCCGATCGCCAGTTTGTACTTCTGTTTGCAGTGGTTGACGATCGCCTCGTCGAGCTCGTCGCCCCCCACCCGGATCGACTGCGAGACGACGATCCCGCCGAGGCTGATCACGGC
>JBQCIG010000247.1:0-6802 GCA_051953975.1 Solirubrobacterales bacterium
GGTCGCGCGTGGTGCCCCCACAGGATACCCCCCCCTCCCCGTTCTCTCCCCCTTTTTTTTGGGTGTTTTTTTCGCCCCAATTTAATATAAAATGCCCCCACGGAACTAGGTGGCGAGGAGGGATTCGGCCTGACGCAGGTCGGCGCGGTCGTTGACGTTGAAGAGGAGGCGCCGCGGGTCGCCGAAGCGTGCCAGCTCGTCTTCGCCCAGCAGGCGCGGGCGGAGCGATTCGACGGTTCGGGTCAGGGGCTCTTCGCGCTCGAGCGCCGCCTCCAGCGCGGGCAGCAGGCTCGCCTCGTAGCGGGCGAGCAGCGGCTGCGGGTGCCCCTCGACGGCCGGGACGACGAGCGGCTCCGGCGCCGCCGCCAGGCATTCGAGCAACGCGGGCGCGACGAACGGCAGGTCGCAGGCGACCGCCACGACCGGCCGTCCCTCCCCCGCCCACAGCGCCGCGACGATGCCGCAGAGCGGGTGGCGCGGCTCGTCGGGCTCCTCCAGGACCGCCACCCCGTTCCGTGGTTCCTTTGTCCTGTATAGGCGGACAAAGGAACCACGCGATGGCGGCGGCTCCTCTCCTGCCTTGACGCAGAGGACGGGATCGAGGCCCGCCGCCTCGACCGCCGCCAGCGGGTACGAGCAGAGCGGTCGCCCTCCCAGCTCGACCCATGCCTTGCCGCCGCCGAGCCGGCTCCCCAGTCCGCCGGCCAACACCGCGCCCAAAGTGTCACTTCCCATACCGACGAAGTGTCTCAGCGCGACCTGCCGGGTAGCCTCCGCACGTGGCGCTCGAAGACGCTCATGGCCGCCTGCTCGGCGACCTCCGGGTCTCCGTCACCGACCGCTGCAACTTCCGCTGCCGCTACTGCATGCCGGCCGAGGGGATGCCGTGGATCGACCGGGCCGAGATCCTCAGCTTCGAGGAGATCGAGCGACTGGTGCGGCTCTTCGTCTCCCTCGGGGTCGAGGACGTGCGGCTGACCGGCGGCGAGCCGCTCGTTCGTCGCGAGTTCCCGGCGCTGGTCGCGCGGCTCGCCGCGATCGAGGGCATCCGCGACCTCTCGCTCACCACCAACGGCTACCTGCTCGCCCGCGACGCCGAGGCGCTGGTCGGCGCCGGCATCCACCGGGTCAACGTCTCGATCGACTCCCTCGCCCGCGGCCGCTTCTTCGAGATCACCCGTCGCGACGCGCTGGAGCGGGTGCTGGAGGGATTGGAGGCGATCGCCGCCTTCCCGCAGGTGCGGCCGATCAAGGTCAACGCGGTGCCGATGCCGGGCTTCGGCGCCGAGGAGGTGCGTCGCTTCTGCGAGCTGGCCCGCCGCCGCGACTTCCAGGTCCGCTTCATCGAGTTCATGCCGCTCGACGGCGACCGCTCCTGGCGCCCCGACGACGTCCTCAGCGGCGCCGCGGTGAGGGCGCTGGTCGAAGCCGAGCACGCGCTGCGGGAGCTGCCGCGCGAGCCCCACTCGACCGCCCGCGTCTTCGCCTTCGCCGACGGCCGCGGCGAGATCGGCTTCGTCAACCCGGTCACCGAGCCGTTCTGCGCCGACTGCAACCGGATCCGCCTCACCGCCGACGGCAAGCTCCGCACCTGCCTCTTCTCCCAGCACGAGACCGACCTGCGCGGGCCACTGCGGGAGGGCGCCGACGACGCCGAGCTGGAGCGGATCATCCGCGACGCGGTCTGGCGCAAGAAGCTGAAGCACCGGGTCGGCGAGCCGGGGTTCCGGCCGCCGGCGCGGACGATGAGCGCGATCGGGGGCTGAGATGAGAAGGGACCAGTGGCTGGCCGACTTCTGCGAGCGGCTCGGGCTCGAGCCGCCGAGCAAAGAGGAAGTGGTGGCGCTGCTCGACCTCGCCGCCACCGCCGCCCACTCCTCCGAGCGCACCGCCGCCCCGCTCGCCTGCTGGGTAGCCGGCCGCAGCGGCCGCCCGGCAGCGGAGCTGAACGAAATCGCGAAAGAAGTGGCGCCGGAGGGCGAGGAACCAGCCTCCTCGCAACCGGGGACCGTTAGCGGCCCTTGAAAATCAAATGCGCAGGAGCTCTAGGCGCCACTTTTTCGATCTTCATCAGCTCCACCCTCTCCAGTCTGAAAGTCGCTCCGGTCTTTTATTCCGCATAGCGGTGCGAATGACCGGCGCACTTGCGTAGCGGAGGCTAGGCGACGCGGTTGGAGTCGGCGTAGACGTTGACCGAGCCGCGCCTTGCGAAGCCGGCTAGGGTCATGCCGCGGTCGGCGGCTAGCTCGATCGCCAGGGAGCTGGGGGCGCCGACGCCGACCAGGACGGGGCAGCCGGCGACGGCGGCCTTTTGGGCCAGCTCGAAGGAGAGGCGGCCGCTGACGCAGAGGAGGTGCCCGTGCAGGGGTAGCCGGCCTTCGATCAGCGCCGCCCCCACCACCTTGTCCATCGCGTTGTGGCGGCCGACGTCCTCGCGGACCACCAGCAGCTCCCCCGCGGCGTCGAAGAGGCCGGTCGCGTGGAGGCCGCCGGTGCGCTCGAAACCGGGCTGGCGCAGCCGCTCCGGCAGGTCAGCGAGCAGCACCCGCTCGACCCGCGGCCCCGGCGGCAGCGGCTCGCTCGCCACCGCCACCTCCTCCAGCGCGCCCTTGCCGCAGACCCCGCAGGAGGAGGTCGTGTAGAAGCGGCGGGCGCCGGGGTCGCGCCGCAGCGGCCCGGCCACCTCGACCACGTTGGCGGCGAGGTCCTCGCTGAGGCCGGCCTCGCGGGGGCCGTCGATCAGCCCCTCGCCGTAGAGGAAGCCGAGCGCCAGCTCCTCGTCGTTGCCGGGGGTCCGCATCGTCACGCTCAGCGGCTCGCCGTCGACGCGGATCTCGAGCGGCTCCTCGACGGCGACGGCGTCGCGCTCGCCGTCGCGTTCGATCTCGCGGAAGAGCCGCGAGCCGTCGACCCGGCCCGCCCCGTTTGCGGGTTGTAAGGGCGCCGACACCAGCGGTTTCTGGTTTACCCCCTCGCGGGTACAGCCGAAACGTGCGTGTCGCCGCTTAACCCGAATAGCCCCGCTGCGCATCACATCGCGACGCTGTGGTGGTGGATGCTCGGGGTCGCCTCGATCGTCTTCCTCGGGGCGGTGGCGATGCTGGTGGTCGGCTGGTTCCGCCGCGACCGCCCGGGCCTGCCCTTCCTCGGCGAGAACGAGAAGGCGAACACTGCCCTCGTTGTCCTCTTCGGGATGGCGATCCCGATCATGATCCTGGTCGCCCTCTTCATCGTCTCCGACCTCGTCCTCCTCAACGAAACCGACGCGCCCAACGCCAGCAGCACGGCGATGACGGTGACCGTGATCGGCCACGAGTGGTTCTGGCAGGTCCGCTACGAAGGTAAAGACGCGGAAACGGCCAACGAGATCCACATCCCGGTGCGCACGCCGATCAACCTCGTCGTCCGCAGCGCCGACGTCATCCACTCCTTCTGGGTGCCGGAACTGAACCGCAAGATCGACACGATCCCAGGCCAGACGAACTCGATCGAACTGTACGCGGAACGACCCGGCGTCTTCCGCGGCCAGTGCGCCGAGTTTTGCGGCCTCCAGCACGCGCACATGGCGTTCCGCGTCTACGCCGAACCGATGAGCAAGTTCAAAGCCTGGCTGGCGGGCATCGAACGGCCGGCCCGCGAACCGACCACCGCCCAGGCGCGCCAGGGACAGCGGTACTTCATGGAAGACGGCTGCGCCGCCTGCCACACCATCTCCGGCACCGAAGCCGAAGGGACGGTGGGGCCGAACCTGACCCACCTCGCCGGCCGCGAAACGCTCGCCGCCGACACCATCCCCAACACCCCCGAAGACCTCTTCCGCTGGATCCAGAACCCGCAGAGCATCAAGCCCGGCGTGAAGATGCCCGGCCTCGCGCTGGGCCCCCAGAAGTTCCACGCGATCGTCGCCTACCTGACGGAGTTGCGCTAGGTGACCGTCACCAGCCCGCCCGCGACCGTCCGCCTCAACCGCCTCGAGCGGATCTGGAAGGAGAGCCCCGGCGTCCTCGGTTGGCTCACCACCGTCGACCACAAGCGGATCGGGATCCTCTACTTCTTCACCTCGCTCTTCTTCTTCGGCGCCGGCGGGGTCGAGGCGCTGCTGATCCGCACCCAGCTGATCGGCCCCAACGAATCGACCCTCAGCCCGGCGACCTTCAACGAAATGATGTCGACCCACGGGACGACGATGATCTTCTTCGTCGTCGTGCCGATGTCGCTGGGCGCCGTCGGCCACGACCTGATCCCGCTGATGATCGGCGCCCGCGACATGGCCTTCCCGCGGCTGAACGCGCTCTCCTACTGGATCTTCCTCTGCGCCGGCACCTTCCTCTACGTCGGCGTCTTCACCGGCAACGCCCCCAGCGCCGGCTGGTTCGACTACGTGCCGCTCGCCTCCAAGGCCTACAGTCCGGGGCCCGGGATCGACTACTACGCGCTCTCGCTGCTGTTCGTCGGCATCTCGACCACGCTCGGCGCGATCAACGCCATCGTCACCATCTTCAAGTTACGGGCGCCGGGGATGTCGCTGAACCGGATGCCGCTGTTCTGCTTCGCCTTCCTCGCCGTCTCCTTCGCCCTGATCTTCGCCCTGCCGGCGCTGAGCACGGCGCTGATCCTGCTCGAGCTGGAACGGCTGCTGGGGTTCCACTTCTTCATCCCCGCCGCCGGCGGCGACCCGATCCTCTGGCAGAACCTGTTCTGGATCTTCGGCCACCCCGAGGTCTACATCATCATCCTGCCGGCGTTCGGGATCGCGACCTCGATCATCCCCACCTTCGTGCGGCGGAAGATGGTCGCCTTCCCGCTGGTGGCGCTGGCCGAGATCCTCGTCGCCTTCCTCGGCTTCGGGGTCTGGGCGCACCACATGTTCGCCGTCGGCCTCGCCAGCGCCACGACCATCTACTTCGCCGCGGCGAGCCTGGTGATCGTCATCCCCAGCGGCATCCAGCTGTTCGCTTGGATCACCACCATCGTCACCGGCACCCCGCGCTTCAAGACCCCCTTCCTCTGGATCATCGGCTTCATCGTCCTCTTCATCATGGGCGGCCTCTCCGGGGTGATGTTCGCCGCCATCCCCTTCGACCAGCAGACGACCGACACCTACTTCGTCGTCGCCCACTTCCACTACGTGATCTTCGGCGCCGCGGTGTTCCCGCTGCTCGGCGGCATGTACTACTGGTTCCCGAAGGTCACCGGGCGCATGTACTACGAAACCTGGGGCAAGGTCAGCTTCTGGCTCACCTTCATCGGCACCAACATCACCTTCTTCCCGATGCACATCCTCGGGCTCGACGGGATGCCGCGGCGCAACTACACCTACGGCCCGGAAATGGGCTGGACGGGGCTGAACCTGATCGAGACGCTTGGGGCCTACCTGCTGGGGCTGGGGCTGCTCTCGGTCTTCGCCAACCTCGCCGTCAGCCTCTTCAAGGGCGAGGAGGCCGGCAACGACCCCTGGGAAGGGGACACCCTGGAGTGGTCGACCACCTCTCCCCCACCCGAGTACAACTACCCCGTCATCCCCAAGGTCTCGAGCCCGTACGCGATGTGGGACAAGGAGGACCGCGAAGAGGACGCGCGCAACCTCGAGCGCGGCCGCAAGACGCTCGAAGGGCATCACGAGACGCCGGCCAGCACCGCCGTCGACGCCGAGTGGGACGAGATCCTCGAGATGCCCTCGCACTCCGCCTGGCCGCCGCTTCTCGCCCTGGCGATGGCGGCGGTCTTCGCGATGATCCTGCTGCAGCAGTGGCTGGCGGCGGCGATCTTCGTCGCGGTGCTGGCGCTCACCATCGCCGGCTTCCACCTCAAGGAGCCGGAGGAAGCATGAGCCCGGTCTCGCGCAGCATGGAGGCCGCCGGGGCGAGGCAGGTCGAGACGGTCGAGAAGCTGCGCCGGACGCAGCCGAGCGGCTGGTGGGGCGTGGTGCTCGTGATCGCGACCGAGGCGACGCTGTTCGCCTGCCTGATCGCGACCTACTTCTACCTGCGCTTCAAGACCAGCGAATGGCCGCTCGGCGGCATCGAGAAGCCCTCGGTGACGCTGCCCCTCGTCTTCACCGGGATGCTGGTCGCCACGACGATCCCGATGTACTTCTCGGTCAAGGCGGCGAAGGAGGGCGCGGCGCGCGCGGCCTGGTGGCTGCTCCTCCTGGCGACGGCGGTCCAGGCCACCTACCTCGGCCTGCAGATCAACCTGATGGTCGCCGACCTCCACTCCTTCCGGCCCGACGCCAACGCCTACGGCTCGATCTACTACACCCTGCTGGGACTGCACCACGCGCACGTCGCGGTCGGCCTCGCGATCGACGCCTGGCTGCTCTGGAAACTCTCGCGCGGCATCACCAACTACCGGCTGATCGGCCTCCGGGTCGCCGCCTTCTACTGGTACTTCGTCGCCCTAGCCGGGGTCGCGGTCACCCTCACCCAGCTCTACCCGTCGCTATGAGGGTCCGCGCTCCGAGATCCGCCAGCTCGCCCCTCATGTGGTTCGCCGTCGCCGGCGCGCCGGTGGCGTGGGGGTTCCAGTTCGGCATCGGCTATTGGATCTCGCAGACGCACTGCAACCCGGCGACCGGTGGGTGGACGGGCGTCGGGCAGGCATGGGTGATCGCCCTCACCGCGGCGGCCGGCGCGGTCGCGGTGGCGGCGGGACTGGTCGCCGTCGGGCTATTTCTCCATCGCTTGGTGTACTTTTGTGCCTTTCCCGGCCGTGGGGGGGGCGACTGTGTCTCCGCCTAGCGCGGAGACGACCCAGTTCAGGCCGCACTCCTCGAAGGCCTCGAGCCTCGACGGAGACACCT
>JBQCIG010000248.1:0-26567 GCA_051953975.1 Solirubrobacterales bacterium
AAAGCCCTCGGGGTGCGGACCATCTTCAACTTCCTCGGGCCGCTGACCAACCCCGCCGGCGCCGACCTGCAGCTGCTCGGGGTCGCCGACCGTCACTACCAGGAGACGATCGCCGAGGCGCTGCTCGGCCTCGGCAGCGTCCGCGCCCTCGTCGTCTCTGCCGAGGACGGGCTCGACGAGCTCTCGCTGGCGGCGCCGACGCGGGTGATCGAGGTCGCCGACGGCCGCACCGCGGAGTGGTTCGTCGAGGCGGGGCAGTTCGGCCTGGCGCCGGCGAGCCTCGAGAGCGTGGCGGGGGGAACCCCGGAGGAGAACGCCGCGGTCACCCGCGCGGTCCTCGGCGGCGAGCCCGGCCCGCGCCGTGACCTCGTGGTCCTCAATGCCGCCGCCGCGATCTACGTCGGCGGTCTCGCTTCCGACCTGGAGCAGGGAGTGGCGAAGGCCGCCGAGTCGATCGATTCCGGCGCGGCCGCGAACGTGCTCGAGCGCCTGATCGCGGCAACCGCCGCGCCGGCCGTCTAGGCTCTGGAGTCTCAAGTGGGAATGATCGAGCAGCTCATTGCCGGAGCCCGGGAGGGGGTAGAGGTGCGCAGTCGCGACCTACCTCAAGACGAGCTCGAAGCGCGCCTTTCCGGCCGCGAGGGACGACCCTTCAACGAGGCCCTGGTGCGCCCAGGCCTCTCGGTGATCGCCGAGTTCAAGCGGCGCTCCCCGAGCGCGGGCCAGATCGCGGGCGAGGGCGTCGACGTGGCGGCGCAGGTCGGCGCTTACGAGCGCGGCGGCGCGGCGGCGCTCTCGGTCCTCACCGACGAACCCCATTTCGGTGGCTCGCTGGCCGACCTGCGCGCCGCCCGCGCTGCCTGCGACCTGCCGATCATCCGCAAGGACTTCATCGTCGATCCCTACCAGCTCTACGAGGCGGCGGCGAACGGCGCCGACGCGGTGCTGCTGATCGTTGCGGCGCTGAGCGATGAGGATTTGCGCGGGCTGCACCAGGAGGCGCGCTCGATCGACCTCGATTGCCTGGTTGAGGTCCACGACGCCGAGGAGCTCGAGCGGGCACTGGAGGCCGGCGCCGAGGTGATCGGCATCAACAACCGCAACCTCGACGACGGCAGCGTCGACGTCGCCACCACCTACGAGCTGATGCCCGACGTCCCGGCCGGCAAGACCGTGGTCGCCGAGAGCGGGATCTCCTCCCGCGAGGAGCTCGAGGAGCTCGAGCGGGTCGGGGTCGACGCGGTTCTGATCGGCACTACCTTGATGAGTGCAGGGGACCCGGAGGGATTGCTGCGGGACTGGACCGGAAGCGACGAAAGCACCCGCGAACACCTCTATTGAGGTCAGTCGGCGCGTCTACCGGCAGATTTAGAAAAAATTTGGAGATCATTTAGGGACCGGACACCGCTCTCAGCCATCTTCTCTGCATGTCCACGCTCAAGAAGAACTTCCGCAGCCCCTTCGGCTCTGCTCTGCTCGGCGGCCTGGTCGTCGCTGTCTTCGGCTTGATCGCCATCGCGGCAGGGCTGGTCCATGGCAATGGCGGCTCGACCACGACCGTCGCGGCGCCGCTGACCGCGCCGGTCGACGCCAAGGCCGAAAAAGGCAACGTCGTCAACCAGATCTACAAGGCGGACGGCAACGGCGTCGCCTTCGTCGAATCCCAGCTCGCGCCGCAGGAAAGCGAAACCTTCAATCCCTTCAGCCCCTTCGGCGAAGAACAGGAACCGAAATCCGGCGGTACCGCCACCGGTTCTGGCTTCGTGATCGACGGTGAAGGGCACATCCTCACCAACAACCACGTAATCGAAGGCGCCGAAAAGGTCACGGTCAAACTCGGCGAATCCGAACGGACCTACACCGCGAAGATCGTGGGGGCCGATCCCGGCACTGACATCGCCCTGCTGCAGGTCAACGCGCCGGCAAAGGAACTGCATCCGCTGACGCTCGGTCACTCCTCCGAAGTGGAAGTCGGCGACCCGGTGGTGGCGATCGGCAACCCGTTCGGGCTCGACCGCACCGTCACCAGCGGCATCGTCTCGGCGCTGCAGCGCCAGATCCAGGCTCCCAACGGGTTCTCGATCAACCACGTGATCCAGACCGACGCCGCGATCAACCCCGGCAACTCGGGTGGGCCGCTGATCAACGCCCAGGGCGAGGTGATCGGGATCAACTCCCAGATCGCCACCGGCGGCAACGGCAACGGCAATGTCGGCATCGGCTTCGCGATCCCGATCGACACCGTGCGGGCCGAGATCCACGATCTCGAGACCAAGGGCGAAGTCGAACACGCCTTCCTCGGCATCTCGGGTGGGACGATCACCCCCGAACTGGCGAAAGCGCTGAACCTCCCCGTCGACGAAGGGGTGTTGATCCAGACGATCGTCAACGGGGGCCCGGCTGACAAGGCCGGTCTCAAGGGCGGCCATACCTCGGCGACGATCAACGGCGCCGAAGTTCGACTCGGCGGCGACATCATCACCGAAGTCAACGGCAAGAAGGTGACCACCATGGAAGAACTGGCCGAAGAGATCAGCAATTCCAAGCCGGGAGAAGAAATCGAACTGACCGTCTTCAGCGGCGGTCAGGAAAAGACCGCGAACGTCACGCTCGGGCGGCAACCGAAAAAAGCTCAGTAACCGGCGGTCCCGAGACGGGTCGGCCTTCTGGAGAAGGTTCGACCCGTCTTCGCGTACGCTCCTAGACGTGCGCGTGAAGTTCTGTGGCATCACCAATCTCGACGATGCGGCCGAGGCCGTGCGGCTGGGGGCGTGGGCGATCGGCCTGATCCACTTCGACGGCAGCCCGCGGCAGGTCGAGCCGGCTGCGGCGGCGGAGATCGCCGCCGCTTTCCGGCGCAAGTGCGAGGTGGTGGGGGTGTTCGTCAACCCCAGCTTGGACGAGGTGGACCGCGCGGTCGAGGACGAGGGGCTGACGATGGTGCAGCTGAACGGCGCCGAGGGCGCTTCGTTCTGCGCTGAGGTGGCGCGGCGGACGGGGGTCAAGGTGGCGAAGGCGATCCACGTCGCCAGCGCTGCCGACGTCCACGCCGCCGAGGCGTTCCGCACCGACTTCCACCTCTTCGACCGGCGCGCCAAGGGCATGTGGGGCGGGACCGGCGAGAGCTTCGACTGGGAGCTGCTACGCGGCCACCGCTCCGAGGTGCCGGCGATCCTCGCCGGCGGCCTGCGTCCCGACAACGTCGCCGCCGCGGTCGCGGTCGCCCGCCCCTACGCGGTCGACGTCGCCAGCGGGGTCGAGCTCGAGCCCGGCCGCAAGGACCACGCGGCGATGGCGGCGTTCTTCGAGGCGGCAAACTCGCTCGGCGCCAAAGCGGCATGAGCGCGATCGAGGAGCGCTTCGGGCCCTACGGGGGCCGCTACGTGCCGGAGACCCTGATCCCGGCGCTCGACGAGCTGACCGCGGCCTGGGCGCAGGCGCGCGAGGACGAGGAGTTCATGGCGAAGCTGCGGCAACTGCGCCGCGACTTCATCGGTCGCCCGACCCCGCTCTACCTGGCCGAGCGCCTCTCCGAGCGGGTCGGCTCACGGGTCTACCTGAAGCGCGAGGACCTCGCCCACACCGGCTCCCACAAGATCAACAACGCGCTCGGCCAGACGCTGCTAGCGGCGCGGATGGGCAAGCCGCGGGTGATCGCCGAGACCGGCGCCGGCCAGCACGGGGTGGCGACGGCGACTGCTTGTGCCCTGCTCGGCCTCGAATGCGTCGTTTACATGGGCACCGAGGACATCCGCCGCCAGGCGCCCAACGTCGAGCGGATGCGGCTGCTGGGGGCCGAGGTGGCGCCGGTGGAGGCCGGCGCTCGGACGCTGAAGGAGGCGGTCAGCGCTGCGATCCGCGACTGGGTCGCCAACGTCGCCACCACCCACTACGTGATCGGCTCCGCGGTCGGCCCGGCGCCGTACCCGGCGCTGGTGCGCGACCTACAGCGGGTGATCGGCGAGGAGGCGCGCGAGCAGGCGCTTGCGGCCGAGGGCGCGCTGCCCGCGCGGGTGATCGCCTGCGTCGGCGGCGGCTCCAACTCGATCGGCATCTTCACCCCCTTCGTCGCCGACGCCGAGGTGGCGCTGGTCGGCGTCGAGGCGGGTGGAGAGGGGCTCGAGACCCAGCGGCACGGAGCCTCGCTGCAGGGCGGGGTGAAGGGGGTGCTCCACGGGTCGCTCTCCTCCGTCATCGCAGATGAGGAAGGACAGATCTTGGAGGCGCACTCGATCTCCGCTGGCTTGGACTACCCCGGTGTTGGCCCCGAGCACGCACAGCTGCGCGACAGCGGCCGCGCCACCTACGTAGCCGTGACCGACGACCAGGCGCTGGCGGCCTTCCAGGAGCTCTCCCGCCTCGAGGGCATCATTCCCGCCTTAGAGTCCTCCCACGCAATTGCCTGGCTGCTGGAGAACCCGGGCCAGAGCGGCTTCGACGTCCTCTGTCTTTCGGGCCGCGGCGATAAGGACATGGCCGAGGCGACCGCCCGGCTGAAACCGCCTAATGAGGTGCTTCCTTGAGAGTTCCCGTGTCAGACCCCCGGTGGTTGGAGCTTCCTGTCGGGCAATCCTCTCCGACTGCGCCGGTCATTTGCACCGCTATGCGGAACAAAAGACCGGAGCGCTTACCGTCGAGGCAGCGGAGAGGTGGGCGCCGGGAGGCACGTTTCTCGTCAGGGTCCTCCAGGGGGCTGGCGGGGCAGTTGCTCTCCCGACGGGGGTCGGCTTTTCTCTTTGTTCCGCCGGGATCTTCGACGACCTCCCTGCGGTCGGCCTCTAGATCTCAGAAGAAAACGGCAGAGGTTCTTCGGTGACCGGAGAGAAGCGGATCGAAGCGGCCTTCAAGACGGCCGCCGACGAGGGCAGGGCGGCGCTGATGCCTTACATGATGGCCGGATATCCCGATCGCGAGACGGGGTTGGCGGTGGCTGCCGCGTATGCCGATTCGGGCGCTGACCTCATTGAGCTGGGGGTTCCCTTTTCCGATCCGCTGGCGGATGGGCCTGCAATCCACGCGGCGGCGACCAAGGCTTTGGAAGCTGGGGCGACGCTGGCCACCGCGCTGGAGGCCTGTCGCTCGGTAGCTGACCGCGTGCCGGTGGTCTTCATGGTCTACGCGAACATGGTGCTGGCGCACGGGGGCGCGGCTGAGTTCGCGGGGATCATCAAGGCGGCCGGCGCCGCCGGAGCGATCGTGCCGGACCTGCCGCTGGACGAGGCGGGAGAGGTGCGCGAGGCGTTCGCCGCCGAGGGGCTGGCGCTGGTGCCGCTGCTGGCGCCGACGACGCCGGCTGAGCGCCGCCGCCGGATCTGCGAGGCGGCCCGCGGCTTCGTCTATGTCGTTTCCACCGTCGGCACCACCGGCGAGCGCGACGAGGTTCCCCCGGCCCTCGCCGAGCTGGTCGAGGCGACCAAGGCCGAGGCCCGCACTCCCGTTGCCGTCGGCTTCGGGATCGGGACCCCCGTGCAGGCCGCCCTGGTCGGGGGTATCGCCGACGGGGTGATCATCGGCAGCCGCCTCGTCCGCGCCGCCGGCGAAGGGGACTCGCCGCAGGGCGCCGCCGACGCGGTCGCCTCCTTTCTCAGCGAAACGCGCGTCGCTCTCACTGGATAGGATGCCGCGCGATATGGGAATGGTCGTAACCCTCTTCCTCGCGATCGGTGCGATGGTCACCGTCTACGGCTGGCTCGGCCAGGGCGGTGGCGTCTCCGGCCTGATCTTCTTCGGCGTGCTCCTGATCGGCGCGCTTATCAGGATCGCCCAGCCGAAATCCGACGCCGGCTAGCCGCGTCGAATCTGTCGCGGTTGACCGCGCACGGCAGCTTCTAAGCTGAGGGCGATGAAGATCGGTGTGCTCACCGGAGGGGGCGACTGCCCTGGGTTGAACGCGGTGATCCGCGCCGTCGTCCGCAAAGGAGTCGGGCGCTTCGGGCACGAGTTCGTCGGCTACCGCGACGGCTGGCGGGGGCCGCTGGAGAACGATTGCAGGCCGCTCGGGGTGCCGGAGGTGCGGGGAATCCTCCCCCGTGGGGGCACCATCCTCGGCTCCTCCAGGACCAATCCTCTCGCCGACGAGGACGGGCCCGAGCGTCTCAAGGAGAACCTCGCCGCCGCCGGGGTCGACGGCCTGATCGCGATCGGCGGCGAGGACACGCTGGGAGCGGCCTCGCGCCTGCACGAGGAGCACGGGGTCCCTGTCGTGGGAGTGCCGAAGACGATCGACAACGACCTCAGCGCGACCGATTACACCTTCGGCTTCGACACCGCCGTCAACATCGCGATGGAGGCGATCGACCGCCTCCACACCACCGCCGACAGCCACCACCGGGTGCTGATCGTCGAGGTGATGGGCCGCCACGCCGGCTGGATCGCCTTCCACGCGGGTCTCGCCGGCGGCGCCAACGCGATCCTCATCCCGGAGCGGAAGTTCGACGTCGAGGCGGTCTGCGAGATCGTCGGCAGCCGTTTCGCCAGCCACTTCGCGCCGATCATCGTCGTCGCCGAGGGGGCGGAGCCGGTCGGCGGCATCCCCGAGGCCGACGATGCGCCGGTCGACGCCTTCGGTCACGTGCGTCTGGGCGGGGTCGGGCACTGGCTCGAGGGCGAGATCGAGCGCCGCACCGGCAAAGAGACGCGGGCGACGGTGCTCGGCCACGTCCAGCGCGGTGGCACCCCGACCGCCTTCGACCGGGTGCTCGCCACCCGCTTCGGCCTGCACGCGATCGACGCCGCGCACGAAGGGCGCTGGGGGACGATGGCGGCCCTGCGGGGCACCGAGATCGAGCTCGTGCAGCTGACCGAGGCCACCGCCGAGCTGAAGACGGTGCCGCCCTCGCTCTACGAAGAGGCAGAGGTCTTCTTTGGCTAAACGGATGGCGCCGGCGTTGCTGGCGCTGACGCTGGCAGCCGGCGGGTGCGGGGGCGGCGGCGTCTCCGCCGGAGCCACCGTCTCGGTCTACGCCGGAGCGTCCCTCTGCAAAGGCGTGCAGCGGCAGCTGGCCAAGGAAGCGGGCGCCGCCGAAGGCCTCCGCGTCAGGATCGTCTGCCTGCCGCCGCCGCGGCGCCGCGGCCGCGTCGATCTTGCCGTCGCCGGCGCCAACGCCCGCCGCGCCACCGAGGACTCGACCTCGATCGCCTACCTGGAAGCCCCCGGCCCGGCTGCCAAGTTCGGCCAAACCATCGTCGAAGCAGCCGACGTCGCCTGGCTCAAAACCAGCTCCGGCGCAGCTGCAATGCGTCGCATCCTTGAAGCCCTAAAAGAAGCAGGCTCCTCTTCCCCAAGGGACGCGGTACGCGAATCTCTAGGCGGTTGATGGGAGGGAGGGGTGACCCTCCAGCGACACTCCCCACCGTCGGGGGAGGGTCACCCCTCCCTCCCTCAAATCGCTAGACCAGATCCCCCAGCGCCTCGTCCAGATCCGGGTGCTTGAACTCGTAACCAAGCTCGAGGGCCCGCTGGGGGACGACCCTCTGCCCGCCTCGCAGCACCTGGCCGAACTCACGGCCGAATTTGAGGTCGAGGACGTAGCCGGGGACGGGGACGATCGCGGGCCGGTTCAAGGCGCGGCCCAGCGCCTTCGAGAACTCCTTGTTGGTGGCGGGCTCGGGGGCGGTGGCGTTGACCGTGCCGCTGACGCGCTCGTCGTCGAGCGCCCAGAGCAGGATCCCCACCTCGTCCTCGATGTGGATCCAGGAGAGGTACTGCTTGCCGCCGGCAAGCGGGCCCCCGACCCCGAGCTTGAACGGGGTCAGCAGCTGCGGCAGCATCCCGCCCTTCTTCGTCAGCACCTGGCCGGTGCGGACGACCACCAGCCGCACGGGGGTGCTGTCGAGCTCGTGCGCAGCCCCCTCCCAGGCTTGCGTCACCCCCGCGTCGAAGCCCTCTCCCGGCCCGTCGCTCTCACTGAGCTCGGCCTCGCCCCTGTCGCCGTAGTAGCCGACCGCCGACTGGCTGACGAGGACCCCGGGCTTGTGCTCGAGCGCCTCGATCGCCTGCACCAGGTTGTGAGTGCCGGTGCGGCGGGTCTCGAGGATCTTCCGCTTCGCCTCCTCGGTCCAGCGCTGGTCGATTGGCTCGCCGACCAGGTTGACCACGCCCTCGACGCCCTCGAAGGCGGCTGGGTCGGGCCGTTCCAGCGTCGGCTCCCACCTGTGCCAGCTGACCCGCGGGTTGGCGCCCCGCGCCCGGGCCGGGTTGCGGCTGAGCCCGACGACGTCGTCGCCGCGGGCGAAGAGGGCGTCACACAGCGCCGAGCCGATCAGGCCGCTGGCGCCGGTGACGAGGACCCGCACGCGGGCTAGCTCTCCACCGCGGCGAAGGTCCCGGTCTCCTCGTTGAGCCGGGCGATGCCGTCGCGCTTGGCCTCCTCGACCACCGCGTCGGCCACCTTCGGCGCCACTTCGCGGTTGAAGACGCTGGGGATGATGTAGTCCTCGGCGAGGTCGGCCTCGGAGACCGCCATCGCGATCCCCTTGGCGGCGGCGAGCTTCATCTCCTCGGTGATGCTGGGGGCGCCGGCGTCGAGGGCGCCGCGGAAGACCCCGGGGAAGGCGAGCACATTGTTGATCTGGTTCGGGTAGTCGGAGCGGCCGGTGGCCATGATCCGAACGTAGGGCGCGGCGTCCTCCGGCATCACCTCGGGCGTCGGGTTGGCCATCGCGAAGACGATCGCGTCGTCGTTCATCTTCGCCAGCGACTCGGCCTTGATGATCCCGGGGCCGGAGAGGCCGATGAAGAGGTCCATGCCCTCGATCGCGTCGTCGGGGCTGCCGCTCACCTTGTCGGGGTTGAAGCTCTCGGCGAACCAGCGCTTGGTCGCGTTCATCTCGCCCGATTGGTAGTCCTCGCGCTCGGTCGAGAGGGCGCCTTTGCGGTCGCAGCCGACGATGTGGCTGACCCCCGCTTCCTGCATCATCTTCGTCACCGCCACCCCGGCAGCGCCGAGGCCGACCACCAGCACCCGCAGCTGCTCGATCGGCTTGCCGGTGATCTTCAGCGCGTTGAACAGCGCCGCCATCGTCACGATCGCGGTCCCGTGCTGGTCGTCGTGGAAGACCGGGATGTCGAGGCTCTCCTTCAGCCGGTCCTCGATCTCGAAGCAGCGCGGAGCGGAGATGTCCTCGAGGTTGACGCCGCCGAAGGTCGGCGCCATCAGCTCGACCGCGCGGACGATCTCATCGGCGTCCTGGGTGTCGAGGCAGATCGGGAAGGCGTCGACCTCGGCGAACTCTTTGAAGAGCATGCACTTGCCCTCCATCACCGGCATCGCCGCCTCGGGGCCAATGTTGCCGAGCCCGAGCACGGCGCTGCCGTCAGAGACGACCGCGACCGTGTTCTTCTTGATCGTGTACTCGAAGGCTTTCGCGCGTTCGGCGTGGATGTCCATGCAGACGCGGGCGACGCCGGGGGTGTAGGCCATCGAGAGGTCGTCGCGCGTCTTCAGCGGGTACTTGTTGCGCTGCTCGATCTTGCCGCCGCGGTGCATCTGCATCGTCCGGTCGACGTAGTCGAGGACGCGGGCGCCGCGGGTCGAGCCGATCGCCCGCAGGATCTTCTCCCAGTGGTCGCGGTCGGCGGCGTCGATCGTGAACTCGCGCACCCGCTTGCCCTCCGGTCCGGCGCCCGGCACCAGGTCGACGCCCTGCAGCTGCCCGCCGGCCTCGGCGATCGCCGCGGTTAGCCGCCCGAGCGGCTCCTGCCGCGCATCGAGCTCGACCCGGATCGTGACGCTGTACTGGGCGCTGACGGCCATGGGCGGCTATCGAATCAGATTCCGGCTGTCGGCTCTGCTGCCGCTGCTCCACGTAGGATCACGAGCAATGGGAACGTGCAGGGTCTTTTGTCTCGCAATCGTGATTCTCGTCGGTGGGGTCATCGCCGTGCCGACGGCATATGCGGAGGGCCACTCCTTCGACGCCGCTGAAGTTCCCGGCTACGCGGCGAGCTTTCGGCTCGAGGGAACCAACGGTTACGCGATCGCGATCAGCGCTTACTCCAGCTCTCCGACGGAAGAGGGGCGGATCTTCATCTCGGCTGCTCGCAAGGGGTCCTCTGCCTCCTACAGCGCCCCGGTACGAATGACGGCGACCACGATCAACGCCGATCTGGGATCGCTGGGGAAGGTCGACCTCCACCTCGATCCTTCGGGGCGCCAGCGAACCATCCCGATCAAATGCAGCAAGGGCGACACGTTCACCTACGAACCTGGGATCTATGAAGGGATCCTCGAATTCAAAGGCGAGGAGGGCTACACGACGGTTAGTGAGACCCGGCTGCCCCTGCGCCCGCAGGTGACGTCCGTTTGCGGCGGTTTCCGCGGCTTGGGGGAAGCCAGCGGATCGGGCATCCCCGGCGCCCGCATGCGTGGCATCTCCTACGCCCACGGTCGCGTTCTCTCCTTCCAGGTGAACAAGAACCGGCCGGGAGCCCCCACCGTTTACGAAGCTTCGCTGCGCGAGCGCCACGACGGGATCCTCATTGGCAGGGAGGTGTGGGGAGTTACCTCTGCCGCCGCCTTCCGGTTCCAGTCGGATCTGCAGGCGGCCGTCCTCAGCCCGCCGCCGCCATTCTCAGGCTCGGCCTCCCTCAGCCGCAGTCGTAACTCGGTCAATCCGTTCTGGACCGGCAACCTCGCCCTTGACTTCCCCGGCCGCTCCCATGTCCCACTCGCTGGCCCGAGCGTCCACGTCAGCCTCGTCCATGCCCGTTTCAGGTGCGATGGCGGCCGTTCCGTCGCAATCAGCGCACGGCCGCGCTGCGGCTTGCACCGATAAAAAGCCCGGGCGCGCCGTTGCCGACGCACCCGGGCTCTGACTCAGGAGGACTGGTATGGAGTCGCTAGTGTCGAGCGAAGGGGTCGATGTAGAGGTCGTCGACCTGCCAGTTGCCGCCGGTTCCGACTGGCGTGATCCGAATCTGGACCGCGCTGGGGATCAGGGTGCCGATGATGGTGGAGAGGGTGAGGACCGTCGACATCTTCTGCGACGGCGCCCAGTTGGAGTTGCCGTAGACGGTGCTGATGGTCTTGGTGCGAATCAGGCCGAGCAACGGATAGATCGCTTCGACTCGCAATCCCGAGCTGGTGTTGCCGGTGTTGCGCGCGACCAAACGGAAGGTCGGGGTGTCGATCGACATGCAGACCGGCGAGCTGATGGCGGAGCTTCCGGGCGGCAGCGAGAGCGAGCGGCTGTCGCTTGAGTCGTTCAGGTAGAAGGACTCGTTTTCTTCGACGGTCTTGGCGCCGCCGGTGAGGCCCCAGCCGAGCCCGCCGGCCTCGAAGCCGCCGTTGGGGCCGAGCACGTAGGAGTCGGAATCGCCCCACTGCTGGAAGACCTGTTCGGCTCCGGTGTAGGAGCAGGCCTGGGCGGTGGCGGCGAAGAGAGCCACGGCGGCGAGTGCGGCCGCCATCACGGCTAGGAGCTTCTGGATGGACTTCATGCGGGTAAACCTCCTGGTCGCAGGCGAAAAAGCCTGGTCTTGACAACCAAGCTGGCGGCTGAGCCATCTCGCTGATGCGAGACCTCTTGCTTTGCGTCCCTGCCTCGCGACAGGTTTGCCCTTATTCAGCTCACTTCTGGCACTTATCTGGGGCAAGCATCGGTGCTCGGAGGGGAGGACTTAAACCACCTGGACGACATGTCTACATATTTTTGTGTAACTACGGCCGGCGAAAATTTGGAAACCCGTTTATTTCTAGGTCGCTTGCGGTCGATATATGGGCGAGTCTCCGCTTTGGGGAACCCCTCGAAATCATGGAAATCGCATCGCCCGCAACCGACGCCGAGCAACTCTTCGCTCGTGGCCGCAACCGCGCCCTGATCAAGGCGCGCGGCCGCGAGCGCGCGGTCGAGCAGGTCACCGGCGCCGCCTTCCTGGTCGTGGCCGTGGCGATGGCTGTGCTTCTCGCTTCTCCGCGCAGCCTCGAGGCGACGACGCTCGGTGTGCTCGTCCTTGCCTACGTGGTCGCCTGCCGCGCCAAGTTCGACATCGCCGACGGCTACACGGTCCCCACCGAGCTGGTGCTGGTGCCGATGCTGTTCCTACTGCCGACGCCGATCGTGCCGCTGGTCGTCAGCCTCAGCTGGCTGCTCGGCCGCCTGATCGACTACGCGACCGGTCGCACCAGCGTCCACCGCGCCTTCCACGTCTTCGGCGACTGCTGGCACGCGGTGGGCCCGGCGGTCGTTCTCGTCGTCGCCGGCGGGCAGACCTTCGCGTGGCATCAGTGGCCGGTCTACCTCGCCGCCCTCGTCGCCCAGTTCGCCTTCGACTTCGTCGCCGCGGCCGGACGGGCCTGGCTCATCGACGGGACGCCGCCGCCGGCGGTACTGCGGATGATCGCCCCGGTCTACGGCCTCGACGCAGCCCTGGCGCCGGTCGGGTTGCTCGCCGCGGTTGCGGCGCTGGAGATCGGATCGGGCGTCTGCCTGCTGGTGATCCCGCTGGCGGGCGTGCTCGCGATCCTCTCGCGCGAGCGGCAGGCGAGGGTCGACCAGGCCCTGGCGCTGAGCGAGGCCTATCAGGGCACGGCCCTGCTGCTCGGGGACGTGGTCGAGGCCGACGACGCCTACACGGGCAGCCACAGCCGCGGCGTAGTCGAACTCTCGTTGGCGGTCAGCGACCGCATGGGGCTCAACTTCGAGCAGCGGCGCAACGTCGAGTTCGCCGCCCTCCTCCACGACGTCGGCAAGATCTCGGTGCCGAACGAGATCATCAACAAGGAAGGGCCGCTCGACGAGGCCGAGTGGGAGGTCATGCGCCAGCACACGATCGAGGGCGAGCGGATGCTGAAGCGGATCGGCGGGGTGCTGGCCGAGGTCGGCCGCATTGTCCGCGCCTCGCACGAGGACTTCGACGGCAGCGGCTATCCCGACGGCCTCGCGGGCGAGGAGATCCCGATCGAGGCGCGGATCGTCACCTGCTGCGACGCCTTCAGCGCGATGACGACCACCCGCTCCTACCGCAAGGCGATGAGCGTGGAGGTGGCGCTGGAAGAGCTGCAACGCTGCGCGGGAACGCAGTTCGACCCCGAGGTCGTCGCGACGCTGGTCGAGCTGGTGGAGACGGGCGCTGTTTAGTAGCCCAGGCGAGGGTTGGCTGAGGAACCTGGGCCGACATTTGGCCCACTGTGGTGTGTTCAAAATCGGATAGGCAGCGCCAGACCGAAACTCCATCAAGGAAGAGCCCGGGCGCGTCATCGCCGACGTCGCCCGGGCTCTGGCCGAGAGGATTAGCTTGGGAGTCGCTCAGTAGCGGGCGAAGGGGTCGACGTAGACGTCGTCGACCAACCAGTCGCCACCGACTGCGGTGATGCGGATCCTTATCGAGCTGTCGCCTTCGCCGAGCAGGCCGAAGTTCTGCGCCAGCGGCTGGGTCGGATCCCAGTTTTCGCCCTTGTCACCAGCGACGACGCGGTTACGGGTTGCTTCGAGTTCTTCGGAGACGATCTCGACCCGCAGCTTCGCCCCGGCTACGCCACTGTCGCGGGCCATCGAGCGCAGGAACGGCGTTTCCTTGGAAACGCAGATGGGCGGGCTGAGGGCCGAGCCCCCCGCCGGCAGCGAGAGCGCTTCTGAGGCGACAGTGGCGCCGCCTTCGAGCGTCCATCCGGCACCGCCCGAGGAGAAATCGCCGTTGGGCACGAGCACGTAGGCGCGATGGTCGCCCCACTGCGAGAAGACTTCTTCCCCCGTCGGATACGAGCAGGCCTGAGCCGATGCTGCGAAGAAAAACGTGGCGAGAAAGGCGCTCGCCGCGAGCCTGAGCGTGTTGCCTATGGACATCCCCATCCTCCCCCGTGGTGACAGAGAACGCCCATTGGACAAAAGGCGTCGCCCTGTCCGCCTACATATATGGCACCCTGATCGGGAAACGGATTGCACTTCTTAAGTAAGTTGGACCGCTTGTCTACTTACTTTTACCTACATTTGAGTTTGTTGAGCGAATGAGGCGAGCCGCCGCCACCCCGGCCCCGAAGTCCGAGCAGCTCTATGCGCGGGGGCGCACCCGCGCCCAGATCCGGGCCGAGGGGCGCGAGCGAAGGGTCGAGTACGGGACCGCGCTCGCCTTCATCGCCGTCGCCCTGGCGATGGCGCTTTTCCTCGATTCCCCGCGGGGCATCGACGACACGACGCTGGGGATCCTCGTCCTCGCCTACATGGCCGCTTGCCGTGCCCGGTTCGACATCGCCGACGGCTTCACCGTCCCCACCGAGCTGGTGCTGGTGCCGATGCTGTTCCTGCTGTCGACGCCGATCGTGCCCCTGGTCGTCAGCCTCAGCTGGGCACTAGGGCGGTTGACCGACCACTTCGCCGGCGTGATCAGCATCCGCCGCGCCTTCCACGTCTTCGCCGACTGCTGGCACGCGGTCGGCCCGGCGCTGGTTATCGTCATCGCTGGCGCCCAGACCTTCTCCTGGCACCACTGGCCCATTTACCTCGCCGCGCTGCTTGCCCAATTCACCTTCGACTTCGCCGCCGCCGCGGTGCGGGCTTGGCTGATCGATGACACCCCGCCGCTGCTCGTGGTGCGGATGATCGCGCCGGTCTACGCGCTCGACGCGGCGCTGGCGCCGATCGGGCTCGTCGTGGCGATCGCGGCGCTGGAGATCGGACCGGGGATGTCGCTGGCGGTGATCCCGCTGGCCGCGGTGCTCGCCGTCCTCTCGCGCGAGCGGCAGCAACGGGTCGACCAGGCGCTGGCGCTGAGCGAGGCCTACCAGGGCACGGCGATGCTGCTCGGCGACATGGTCGAGCTCGACGACGCCTACACCGGCAGCCACAGCCGCGCCGTGGTGGAGCTCGCCCTCGCCGTCAGCGACGAGCTGGGTCTCAGCCGCGGGCAGCGGCGCAACGTCGAGTTCGCCGCCCTCCTCCACGACATCGGCAAGATCGCGGTGCCGAAGGAGATCATCAACAAGGCGGGCTCGCTCGACGAGGAGGAGTGGGTGGTCGTCCGCCGCCACACGATCGAGGGGGAGCGGATGCTGAGACGGGTGGGCGGCGTCCTCGCCGAGGTCGGCCGCATTGTCCGCTCCTCGCACGAGCACTTCGACGGCTCCGGCTACCCCGACGGGCTCGCCGGCGAGGAGATCCCGATCGAGGCGCGGATCGTCGCCTGCTGCGACGCCTTCAGCGCGATGACGACCACCCGCGCCTACCGGGAGGCGATGAGCACCGAGGTGGCTGTGGCCGAGCTGCGTCGCTGCGCCGGCACCCAGTTCGACCCGGAGGCGGTCGCGGTCCTCACCCGGCTGATCGAGTCCGGCCGCTTCTAGCGGGCGCCGCGGCGGCCGGCGCCTGCCGCTCCGCGTGGGCGCCTCGTAGAGTGGTCGCCCGATGACCGCCGACGCGCCGCAGCTCTTCCTGATCGACGGCAACAGCCTCGCCTATCGCGCCTTCTTCGCCCTGCCGGAGTCGATCGGCACCAGCGACGGGCGGCCGACCAACGCGATCTACGGCCTCGCCTCAATGCTGGTGAAGATCATCGACGAGCACCATCCCCAGGGGGTGGTGGTGGCCTGGGACGCCGGCTACAGCGGCCGCGAGCAGACCTACGACCTCTACAAGGCGCAGCGCAAACCGCGCCCCGACCTGCTGCGCGAGCAGTGGCCGCACCTGATGCCGCTGGTCGAAGCGTTCGGCTACACCAACGTCAAGGTCGAGGGCTACGAGGCCGACGACGTAATCGCCTCGCTGACGAAGCGGGCGCGCGAGCAGGGGATCGAGGTGATGGTCGTGACCGGCGACCGCGACGCCTACCAGCTGGTCGGCGAGGGGGTGCGGGTGATGAGCACCTCGCGCGGGATCACCGAGACCAAGATCTACGACCGCGAGGCGGTGATCGAGCGCTACGGGGTGCCGCCGGAGCTGATCTGCGACCTGATGGGGCTGCGCGGCGACACCTCTGACAACATCCCCGGCGTCCCCGGGATCGGCGAGAAAACCGCGACGCAGCTGCTGCAGCAGTTCGGCTCACTGGAAGGGGTGCTGGAAAACGTCGACCAGGTATCGGGCGCCAAACGCAAGCAGAACCTGGTCGAGCACGCCGAGGACGCGCGGCTCTCGAAGCAGCTGGCGACGCTGCAGTACGACATCGAGACGGGAGTCGACCTCGAAGAGGCGATGGCGAGCGAGCCCGATCGCGGGGCGCTGCGCGACTTCATGCGCGAGTTCGAGCTGCGGGCGGTGATGGAGCGGCTGGAAGAAGCGCTGCCCGAGGGGGCGAGCGTGCCGGGGCGCCGGGTCGAGACCGAGCTCGAGGTCGAGGCGGTCGCCGGCAAGCCGGGGGACCTGGGGGAGGGGCCGCTAGCGCTGGCGATCTCCGGCGAGCGCTGGGCCGCCGCCTAAACCGACCGCATCCTCGCTGGCGCCTCCTCGCACGACGAGCTGGCGGTGGCACTGGGCGGCAAGCCCTTCGCCGCCCACGACGCCAAGTCGCTCGGCGGCGGTCGCCACGGCCTGCTGGCCGCCGCGGCGCGCGAGGGGACCGAGCCCAACCTCGACCACGACACGATGGTCGCCGCCTACCTGCTGGAACCGCAGCGGCGCACCTACGACCTGGTCGAGCTCGCCGCCGACGCCGGCATCGGCCTCGCCGCGGGCGCCGCGGCCGAGAAGTCCGAGGAGGACGACGGGCAGCTGGCGCTGGGGGAGGAGCTGGAGCCCGGGCTGGAGCCGGCCGAGGAAGCGCGGCTGGTGGCGGCGCTGGCCGCGGTGCAGGCGCCGCGGGTCGAGGAGCTGGGGCTGGAGCAGTTGCTGCGGGAGGTCGAGCTGCCGCTGGTCAGCGTGCTGGCGGCGATGGAGCGGGAGGGGCTGAAACTCGACGCCGAGCGGCTGGCCGAGGTCGGCGCCGGCTTCGGCGAGCGGATCGAGACCTTGGAGAAGGAGATCTTCGAGCTCGCCGGTGAGGAGTTCACGATCGGCTCGCCGCAGCAAGTGGGCCGCGTTCTCTTCGAGCAGCTCGGCCTCACCCGCAAGCGCCGCGGCAAAACCGGCTTCTCGACCGACGCCCGCGTCCTCGCCCAGATCCGCGACGAGCACCCGATCGTCGAGAAGATCGAGTCCTGGCGTGAGCTGACCAAGCTGAAGAACACCTACCTTGACTCGCTGCCGGAGCTGATCGACCCCGAGACCGGCCGCGTCCACACCACCTTCAACCAGACCGCGACCACCACCGGCCGTCTTTCCAGCACCAACCCGAACCTGCAGAACATCCCGATCCGCACCGATCTCGGCCGCCCGGTGCGGGCCTGCTTCGTCGCCGAGGAGGGGGCGCGGCTGCTCTCCGCCGACTACAGCCAGGTCGAGCTGCGCGTCCTCGCCCACGTCGCCGACGAGGAGGTGCTGAAAGAGGTCTTCAGGGAGGGCGAAGACGTCCACGCCGCCACCGCCGCCGAGGTCTTCGAGATCGAGCGCGACGAAGTCGACGTCGGCCAGCGCTCGAAGGCGAAGATGGTCAACTTCGGGATCGTCTACGGCCTCACCGGCTTCGGGCTCGCCGACCGGCTCAACATCCCGCGCAAGGAGGGGGAGGAGTTCGTTGCCCGCTACCTGGAGCGCTTCCCCGCCGTGCGCGCCTTCCGCGAGCGGGTGATCGAGCAGGCACAGGAGGACGGCTTCGTGACGACGCTGATGGGCCGGCGCCGGCCGATCCCGGAGCTGCGCTCGGGCAACCCGAACACGCGGCGTCTCGGCGAGCGGCTGGCGGTCAACACCGTGATCCAGGGGACCGCCGCCGACGTCATCAAGGTGGCGATGGTGCGCTGCCACCGGGCGCTGCGGGAGACGGGGGGGAGAACCCGCCTCGTCTTGCAGATTCACGACGAGCTCCTCTTCGAGGGGCCGCCGGAGGAGATGGAAGCGGCGGCCGAGCTGGTGGAGCGCGAGATGTGCGCCGCCTACCCGCTCGATCCGCCGCTCGAGGTCGACCTTGGCGTCGGCCGTGACTGGCTCGACGCCAAGTAGTCGACTGCGCCTGGCAGGTTCCCTCCCTAAGCGTCTTTCCCGGAGAGGTCAACCTTCTCGAAGGTCGCTTTGCCGTTCTCGACCTTCAGCTCGGCCTCCTGGACGACGGCGCCTGGGGTGAGGTCGGCGGCGGTGCAGTTGCCCGCGTTGTCCTCGTCGCCCATGCTGTTGTCGTCGCCGGGCTCTTCCTCGCCCTGGCCGCCGTTGTCGTCGCCGACTTGTTCGCCGTCGTTGCCGCGGTCGTCGCCGGCCTCTTCTTCGCCGCCGTTGTCATCGCCAGTCTCGGCTTCGCCCGAGTTGTCCTCGCTACTGGCGGAGGCGGTGGCGCCGGAGTGATCCTCGCACTCGATCTCAGTTTCTTCGTTGACGAAGCCGGAGAGGGTTTCGCCGCCGAAGAGGTTGATCGTCAATTTGCCGGTTTCTTCGTCGAAGGAGGCGATCGTGCCGGCGTTCTCTTCGCCGTCCATCACGCCGTCGTTGTTGGAGTCCTTGTCGCGCGGGTTGTCGCCGGCGAGGAACTCCTGGCGGTTGTTGAGGCCGTCGTGATCCTGGTCGCGGCGCGCCTGGTTCACCTTGGTCGAGAGATGGTGCTTCTTCTCCCAGCGATCCGGGATGTGATCGTGGTTGCGGTCCTTGGCTGCCGCCAGGCTGGGCATGGCCAGGAACGCGACCAGCGCCCCGAGCGCCAGCGCGAACCAGGTCATGCGGCGGGCTCGCTGTCCTTTCGTACGGGTCATGCCTTTTCCCTCCTAGGTTCGTGGTGGTAACTGGTTGCCGCTGAAACCCGAGCGGCAGCCGAAGATCACGGGGAGATCGAACTTCCGTCCAAGCTGCCGGAGCCGCCACCGCTGAGCTCGCCCCCGGAGCCACCCGAGGTGCCGCCGTCGGAACCCGAGCCGCCGCTGTCGCTGGTCGTTTCGGCTTCGGTGGTCGGGGCGGGTTCGGTGATCTCGCCGCTCCCGCCGCCGCTGCCATCGCTGCCCGAGCCGGAGTTGATGCCGCCGTCGCTGCCGGACCCCGAGCCGCCACCATCGCCGGAGCTGAGCGAACCACCACCGCCGTCCCCGGAGCCACCGTCGGACCCCGATCTACCGGACCCCGATCTACCGGACCCCGAGCCGCCACTGGTGCCCGAGCTGCCGCCCCCGTCGTGATGCTCGCCGCCGCCCGACCCGGAGCTGGGGCCTGGACCACCCGAGCCGCTAGAACCGGAGTGGCCGGAGTCGCTCCCTGAGCGATCCGACCCACTGTCGGAGCCGCTGCCGAGCGACCCACCCGCGGCGTCGCCCCTTCCATGGCCGCCTCGATTGCCTGCGCCGCTGCTGTCGCTGCCGTGACCTCGGCTCGCTGACGTCCCCGACGCGCTGGCTTTAGCGCTCGACCCCCTGGTCGGCTCGCCCGCTCCAGGGCCGTTGGCGCGCCTCAGCGGCGCTGCTGAGGCGGCTTCCGGGCCGGGACGGTCGCTCTTGTGGTGCTCGACGGCGACGCCGGCGCCCACCGCGCCGGCGATCAGGACCGTCGCCATCCCAGCTTTGAGCGCGCCCCCGCCGAGGCCGCCGATTGCGGCGCCGCTTGCCGAGGACGCGCTGGCACCGGCGGCAATCGCCCCGCCGGTGCGGCCTGCGTCCCCGCCGTGTTCGGCGAGTGCCCGCACCAGGGGCACCGGGATCAGCAGTCCAAGTCCATCTCGCAGTGCCGCCCGGGCGCGGTAGATGACCTGCCGCGCGGCCCCGCCGGTGACGCCGAGCGCAGTGGCGATCTCGTCGTGGCTCAGCCCTTCCAGCTCGCGCATCACGATCGCCGCCCGCTGCGGCTCGGGCAGCGCCCGCAGGCGCTGCATCAGGTCGGCGAGCTCCTCCCGGGCCAGCACTTCGGCGGCGGCGCTGCGGCCACCGGGGGGGCCCTCCGCGGGCAGCTCGTCGGTGGCCGGCGCGCGGTCGCGCAGGTCGTTCAAGGCGGTGTTGCGGACGATCCGGTAAAGCCAGGGACGCAGTTCGATCTCCGCCTCCGAGCCGCGCAGGGCGAGCAGCGCCTTCGAGAAGGCGTCCTGGGTGACGTCCTCGGAGCGGCCGCCGACGATCGCGGCGGCGAAGCGGTCCAGCTGGCGCCGGTAACGTCGCACGATCTCCTCGAAGGCGGCGTCGTAGCCGTCGCGCACCAGGTCGACCAGGCGCCGGTCGGGCTGCGCCCGCAGTGCCGGTCCCATGAAGATCCGGGCGGCGAACTGCTCTGCTGGCGGCGGCGTCATGACTGGTGCGGTTAGCTCATGGCTAGAGGTGTCTGCGTCGGCCGGTCTGGCCTACTGCGTTACTGATATGAGGGCGATGAAGTTCAATCCCGCCTGAGGCCCCAACACATGTCCAGCTCGAAGATCACGCGAATCAGAGGAGAAACCCGTGGATAAGGGCGTCGCCGTCCTCCTCACCGCCGCCGCGGGCGGCCTGATCGCCGCCCAGGCGCCGATCAACGCCGGCCTCGGCCGCGCCACCGGGAGCATCCCCGCGGCGCTGGTCTCCTTCTCGGTGGGGACGCTGGCGCTGGCCGCGGTCGTCATCCTCAGCGGCAAGGCCGGCGGCCTCGGCAGCACCTTCGACGTCAGCTGGTACTACCTGCTCGGAGGCTTCCTCGGCGCCCTCTACGTGCTCAACGCGCTGATCGCGGTCAGCGTGATCGGTGCCGGCGGCGTGGCGGCGGCGACCGTCTTCGGCCAGCTGACGGCTTCGGTCGTGATCGACCGGCTAGGCCTATTCGGCCTCGACCAGGTCCCGCTCTCGCCCGAGCGCGTCCTCGGTGTCGCCCTGCTGTTGGCCGGGACGGTCCTGATCGTCCGCTGAGTCGGCGCCGGCGAAGCCAGGCGGCGCGATCGCCAGGTAGTGGTTGAAGGACCACTCGACGAAGCGCTTCGATCCCAGCAGCCGGATCAGCGGCCCGAGCAGGCGCGGCGGTACCCGCGGCACCAGCTTCTGCGCCCGCAGCATCCACTTGAACTTCCACTCGTGCGCGTCGTGGAAGGAGGCGTAGGCGGCTTCCGCCTGCGGGCGGCTCTGTCGCCCCTCGACGACGGCGCGCAGCTCGCGGCCGAGGTAGATCCCGAAGTAGAGTGCGGTCCTGATCCCCTCGGCGGTCAGCGGCAGGCAGTGCCCGGCGGAGTCGCCGGCGAAGAAGACGCCGCCCTCGGTCGCGCGGCGCAGCTTGTGGGGGATCCAGTTGCCCTGGTAGCGGACGCGGTCGCGATCGAGGTCCTCGGCCAGCAACTCGGTCGTCTCGCGGACGTGGAAGCGGGGATCGAAGGAGCCGACGCCGACCCGGACCTCGTCGCGGGCGGGGAACGACCAGCCGTAGCCGGCGGGGACGTAGCGGCGGTCGATCCAGACCTCGAGGTCCTCCGCCGAGCCCCCCGGATGGACCTCGAGCCCGCGCGAGAGGGGCGCGTCGGGCGGTTGGTAGCCATCGCCTGAGGCGAGGACGCGGCGCCAGCCGAGCGCGTCGACGACGAGAGGCGCGGAGATGACGCCGCGGTCGGTCTCGACCACGATTCGCCCGCTGCCGTTGGTCGGCGCCGCCCGCCCGTTGACCTTGGCGGTCTCGAAGGTCGCGTCGCAGTCGCGCCAGAGCAGCTGGCCGAGCTCGCGGTAGTCGAAGGTGGAGAAGGTCCAGGGCAGCCGGTAGCGGGCGCTGCCGTGGGGGGTGTGGAGGACGAGCGTGTCGAAGCGCTGGCGCTCGGCCTCCATCAGTCCGAGCCGCCGCATCCACTCGGTCGGGATGCCGCAGGCGGAGGTCTGGCGCTCGCCGATCTCATAGCGGTCAATCAGCAGGACGTCGGCTCCCGAGCCGGCCAGCTCGCGGGCGATCGCCAGGCCGGCGAAGCTGGCGCCGCAGATGAGAACATCGTGCTCACCGTCCAGGGGGGTTCGCTCGTTGCCGCGTTTGGTGGCTCGGACCGGCATCGCGGCGGATTCTGCCATCATTGCCGCCCGTGTCCGCGACCGAGACCATGACGCCTGCGCCCAGCGCCACCCCCGTCGAGGGGTCGAATGGGCTCCTTCTCAACATCGACGGCAAGATCGTCCCCAATTACGCGGCGACGATGGTCTCCTTCGAGGAGGGCGACGTCGTCAAAGGCAAGGTCGTCCGCATCGACAAAGACGAGGTCCTCGTCGACATCGGCTACAAGGCCGAGGGGGTCATTCCCTCGGGCGAGCTCTCGATCCGCAAGTCGGTCGACCCGCACGAAGAGGTCGAGCTCGGCGAGGAGATCGACGCCCTGGTCCTCACCAAGGAGGACTCCGAGGGCCGCCTAATCCTCTCCAAGAAGCGCGCCCGCTTCGAGAAAGCGTGGCGCCGGATCGAGGTCGCCGCCGACTCGGGCGAACCGGTCGAGGGCAGCGTGATCGAGGTCGTCAAGGGTGGTCTGATCCTCGACCTCGGGGTGCGCGGCTTCCTGCCCGCCTCGCTGGTCGACATCCGCCGCGTCCACAACCTCGACGAGTTCATGGGCCAGACGCTCGAGTGCAAGGTGATCGAGCTCAACCGCAGCCGCAACAACGTTGTCCTCTCGCGCCGGGCGGTGCTCGAGGAGGAGCGCAAAGAGGTGCGCGAGCAGATCCTCGGTCGCCTCGAGCCCGGCCAGGTCGTGGAAGGCAAGATCTCCAACATCGTCGACTTCGGCGCCTTCGTTGACCTCGACGGGATCGACGGCCTGATCCACATCTCCGAGCTTTCCTGGAGCCACGTCAACCATCCCTCCGAAGTCGTCTCGATCGGCGACGACGTGCGGATCAAAGTCCTCGACATCGACCGCGACCGGCAGCGGATCTCGCTGGGGCTGAAGCAGACCCAGGAGGACCCGTGGCAGCGCGTGATCAACACCCATCGCGGCGGTGACGTGCTGGAGGGGACGGTGACTAAGGTCGTCGCCTTCGGCGCCTTCGTCGAAATCCTGCCCGGCGTCGAGGGCCTGGTCCACATCTCCGAGCTGGCCGACCACCACGTCGAGAACCCCAGCGAAGTCGTCGAGCCGGGATCGAAGCTGAACGTGAAGATTCTCGAGATCGATGAAGAGCGGCGGCGGCTCTCGCTCAGCATCAAGCGGGTCGAGGGACAGAACATGGCAATGGCCGGCCTTGGCGAGCAGATTGCGCAGGCTGAAGGCGTTGAGTCCGAGGGACAGGAGCCTGAGACCGCGGGTCCTGTCTCCGATAGCGACTCTCCGGCAGAGCCGGAGAGCTCGCCATCGTCGCCACCCGCGGCAGAGGCCGCTGAGGATCAGGGTTCGGCCGAGCCGGCTGCCGACGAGGCGGAAGAGGCTGAGGCACCGGTCGCTGAGGCTGCCGAGAACGGCGGCGAGGATGCGGGCGAGGCGCATGAGGGGGAATCGATGCAGGAACGCCCCGATTCGCCCGACGATCTCGACGAGGCCGCCGGCGACGACGCTCAAACGGGCGAGTCCGAGCAGGGCTGAGCGGCGCCCGTGGCGCCGCTGACGATCGGCCTCACCGGCGGCATCGCGGCCGGTAAGTCGGAGGCGCTGGCGGCTTTCGAGCGCCTCGGTGCGGCGACGCTCTCCAGCGACGCGGTCGTCCACGAGCTGCTCGAAAGCGAGCCGCTGCTGGGCCGCCTGGTCGAGCGCTGGGGGCCGGAGGTCGTCTCCGACGGTGCGGTCAACCGGGCGAAGATCGGTGAGATCGTCTTCGCCGACCCCGAGCAGCTGACCTGGCTGGAGGGGCAGATCCATCCCCTGGTCAAGGAACGGACGGCAGGGTGGCTGCGGTCGCTGCCGGAGGGGACGGAGGTCGCCGTGGTCGAGGTGCCGCTGCTGTTCGAGGCCGGCAGCGACGCGGTCTTCGACACCACCGTCGCGGTCGTCACCGCCGACGAGGTGCGCCGCGAGCGCGCCGCCGCGCGCGGCCACGCCCTCGTCGACGAGCGGGAGGCGCGGCAGCTGACCCAGCCCGAGAAGGCCGAGCGGGCCGAGCACGTGGTCGAGAACGACGGTTCGGTGGAGGACCTGGAGCAGGCGCTGTCCGCCCTGCTCGCAAAGCTGCGGCGATGAGGCGAAAGGTGCGAGCTCGCCGCCGGCGCGCGGTTTGGGGCGGGATCGCGGTCCTCGCCGGGCTCGGCGTCGCCTATCTGGTCGCCAGCGGCACCTTCGACCACGCGATCAAGGAGCTGACGCTGCCGCTGCGCCACGAGGACGTGATCCGCCAGCAGGCGGCCGAAAAGGAAGTCGACGCAGCCTTGATCGCCGCCGTGATCTACTCCGAGTCGAAGTTCAGCGACCAGGAATCGAGCGCGGGGGCGCGGGGGCTGATGCAGATCACGCCGGCAGCGGCGAAGTTCATCGAGAAGCAGAGCGGCGGCACCACCTTCAAGCTCGAAGACCTCTCCGACCCCGAAATCAACATCCGCTACGGGACCTTCCTCCTGCACGAACTGCTCGAACGCTACGACGGCGACGAGGCGGCGGCGCTGGCCGCTTACAACGCCGGGCCCGGCAACGTCGACAAGTGGGGGGGAGCGGGCCTGAAGGTCGAGGACATCCCCTTCCCGGAAACGCGCGCCTACGTCGAAGAGGTGCTGCAAAAGCGCGACGAATACCGCGAAAAGTACGCGAAGGAGCTTGGTTATTAGCGCCGCCCCCAGGCCTCGGGTCGCGGCGCTCGCCCTCGCAGTCGGCGTCGTCCTCGCCGACGCCTCGATCGTCGTCCTCGCCCTGCCCGACATCTACCGGGAACTGGACACGAGCGTCTCCGGGGTCACCTGGGTGCTCGTCTCGTTCAACCTGGTGATGGCGCTCGCCGCGGTGCCCGCGGCGCTGCTGGCACGGCGGTTCGGGCCGGGGCGGGCGGCCGCGATCGGCCTCGCGGTCTTCGCCGGGGCGGGGCTCGCCTGCGGCCTCGCCGACAACCTCTCGACCCTGATCCTGGCCCGCTGCGTGCAGGCGCTGGGCGGGGCGGCGGCGGTGACGGCGGCGCTGGAGCTGCTGCCGGCGACGGTCGGCTCGGAGCGGCGGGCGGCGACGGTCTGGGCCGGCGCCGGGGCGACGGGGGCCGCGCTCGGCCCCGCGGTCGGCGGCCTGCTCACCGAGCTCGTCTCCTGGCAGTCGATCTTCCTCCTGCAGGTGCCGCTGGCGCTCGCCGCCGCGGTGCCGATCCTCGCTGTCGCCAGGCACGAGGCGGCGACCGGGATCGTCGAGCCGGAGCTGCGCCGGACTGGGCGCCCGCACCTGTGGGCGAACCTGGCCCTGGCGATGGTCTCAGCCGCGATCGCCGCGGCGCTGTTCCTGCTCGTCCTACTGCTGATCGAAGGCTGGCGGCTGAGCCCGATCGAGGCGGCGCTGGTCGTCTCGGTGATGCCGCTGGCGGCGCTGGTGGGTGGCAAGCTCGCCGAGTCGGTCCCCGACGCGCGCTCGCGCGCCGCCGCTGGGGCGATCCTCGTCTCCGGCGGGCTGGCCGGCCTCGCCTTCCTGCCGAAGGCGACCGTGGCGCTGACGGTCCCGCCGCAGATCCTGGTTGGGATCGGCCTCTCGCTCGTCCTCTCGGCGCTGACCGAGACCGCGCTGGGTGGGCGCGCGCCGCAGGCGATCCACGGCGGTTGGACGATCTCCGCCCGCCACGCCGGGGTCGTCATCGGCCTCCTGGTCCTGACCCCGATCTTCACCCATGACATCGCCGAACAACGCCACGACGCGATCGACGCCGGCACCGCGGTGATCCTCGACTCGCCGGTCAACCCGCTGCTGAAGCTCGAACTCGCCCAGCGGGTCAGCGACCGGCTCGAAGAAGAGCGGGGGAAGGTACCGACGATTGGGCCCGCCTTCGAACCGCTGCCCTCCGACCCGGTCGAGGCCGCCGAAGTCGTGCAGCTGCGCGAAGAACTGCAGGACCAGCTCAACCGCGGCGCCACCCACGCCTTCAGCACTTCGTTCATCTTGGCGGCGCTGCTCGGCCTGATCGCGCTGTTCCCGATCGCCCTGGCGCGGAGGGTGGAGCTGTGAGGGGGCGGCTGCTGGTAATCGGCGCGGTCGTCTCCTCGCTGGCGCTGGTCGGCGCCTACCTCGCCGCCGGCGGCTCCTCCTATGAACCGGAGCACGTGCAGAACCCCTGCAAGCCCCGCCCCTGGAGCAACCCGCAGAGTCTCGGTGAAATCGCCAACCAGTTCTCGATCTCCGCCCTCGACGGGGCGGCCTGCAAGCTCGGGGTCACGCGCGAGACCCTGGCGCGGGCGCTGGCCAGCCCCGAGAGCCGCAAGCGCTTCCGCAAACGCTTCCACATCACCGACGCGAAGCTGGCGGAAGCGATCCGCGCCGGCCTGATCCGCGCCGTCAACGACGCCGAAGAAGCAGGCGCCCTCAGCCCCTTCCTCGCCACCCCCCTGCGCGCGACGCTCCAACGCATCCCCCTCAAAGAAGCGATCGAACTGGTCAAAGACGCGAAATCCCTGCTCGGCAACGTCCAGAGCTTCTTAGGCCCGGCCGGCAACATCCTCGAAGAACTCTTGCCTTAGGGACCAACCTCACTCGGTACAGGGGGCGGGTATTCCCCTCCCTCCCTGGGTTGCTCGCCTGAATTGGAGCCGGCTGACCGCGAACGTCGCAGGTG
>JBQCIG010000249.1:0-19418 GCA_051953975.1 Solirubrobacterales bacterium
CAGCGGAACCGGTCGGTCGGCCGGTGCTTTGGCAGCTCTCGCCATATGTGGCAGCGCTCCACGTCGACGACTTGGCGGCCGTGGCCGCCAACCTGCTCGGCAGCCTGTTTCCCCTGAGCGAAGGCGAGCGGATTGATCTGCGCTGGCATGTCTACAGCGCACCAACCCCGGCCCCCGCGATCAGCGGCGATAACGAGCTGCGCGGTGGCCGCCTGAAGGCGCTCCGTGCCAAGCTGACGCTGCCGGGCATGGCGGTCTACGGGGAGCTGTATGTAACCGCAGGAACTACAAGCCGCCGTAGGCAACTCCGGCAACGGGTGGCTTCAGTTCTGCGTAGCCTGACGACGCCGTACGGTCGCTTAGTAGCTGATGACCCCTGGTACGGGCAAACGGCACGGCTGCTGTACCTGCGCGGTCGCTACGTCAGCGCGCCTGAGCTGGCGGCGGTGGCCGGTTGGCCCATCGGCGGGCCTGATCTGCCGGGCCTGCGCCTCGGCGCGGCGAAGCGGTTGGTGCCGGCGCGGGAGCTGCCGGCGAAAGGCCGGGTGCTAGGCGTCAGCGACTTTCCCGGCGTGAACCGCCCGGTGGCACTGTCGCCGAAAGCTTCGACCACTTCGGTTCATGTCCTGGGGCCGACCGGCACCGGCAAGTCCAGTCTCCTCCGCAACCTGATCCGCGACGACTTGGAGCAGGGCCGCGGTGTCTTGGCGATCGAGACGAACGGCGACCTGATTCAAGATGTGATCGACGCGATACCGAGTCGCCGCCTCAACGATGTGGTGCTGCTGGATGCGACCGACACCGACTTTGCGGTTGGCCTGAATCCTTTTGCAACCGATGCCCCGCCGTCGCTGGTCGCCGACCAACTCGGCGAGCTGTTCCAGCGGCTATGGGCGGCGTATTGGGGACCGCGTACCGCCCAGCTCACGCATATGGGGTTACTGACCTTGGCGCAGCGGAAAGGCTCAACGCTGCTCGATCTGCCGCGGCTGTATCTCGATCAGACCTTCCGAACGAAGGTGCTGCGAGACCTTGATGACCCAGTGGCACTCGGCCCGGACTGGCAGTGGTTTGAAAGCCTCAGTGCGGCCGAGCAGGCCAACGTCATTTCGCCCTTGCTCAACAAGGCGAGGAGTTGGGTTGCGCGTCCGGCGATTCGCGGCATCGTCGGCCAGTCCCGGCCGCGAATCACCATGCGCCAGATCATCGAGGAGAGGAAGGTGCTGCTGGTGCATCTGCCCAAGGGGCTGATCGGCACCGAAACCGCGCAGCTCCTCGGCTGCTTGGTGCTAACGACGGCTTGGCAAGTGCTGGCCGAACGCACGGCTCTACCGCCAGAGCGCCGTCACCCGTTCGGCATCCACGTAGATGAGCTTCAGGACTTTGCCGCCGCCCCGGTTCCCTGGGAGGAGCTATATGCCCAGGGACGGAAGTACGGCGCGGCGCTTGTCACGGCTCATCAGAACCTTGCGCAGCTACCGAAACAACTGCGGGAAACCGTGCTGGCCAATGCACGCTCCAAGGTGGTCTTCGCCCTCGGTGCGGCTGACGCCAAAATCCTCGAGCGCGACTTTGCCCCGGCGCTCGCCGCCGCCGACCTACAGGCCCTTGACCCCTACGCGGTCGCCGCCTTGGTGGCCTTGGAATCGGGCGGCGTGGCTCCCCCGGTCACGTTGACGACGCCGCCCCCGCCGCAGCCGCTCGGTACGGCTCAGCAGGTGCGCGCATCATCACGTCAACGCTACGCGAGGTCGCGGGGAGAGATTGAGGCGAGCCTGCGCGGCCGAGCTCGGCTGCGGCCGAAAGCTCCCATCGGCCGCAAACGGAGGAGTCAGGCATGAGCTGGCCGCTCGCCCGTCCGGTCGCGTCGGGTGACCAGCTCGCCAATCCCAGGCCGCAAGCGGCCTACTGGCGAAATCTGCCGCTGAATAGACACCCGAAATGGAGTGCCAAATGACTTCCCGCAACGTCACGCGCGCCCTGCTTGACGAGCTGCTGACGCAACTGGACGAGCGCGATCTAGCCGTCTTACGCTCGGTCGCTGATCTGCGCTTTGTCTCCGGCGCTCAGCTACAGCGAATGCACTTCTACGAAGCTCCGGACCCTGCCGTCAATGCTCGCTCCGCTCGTCGCTGCCTGCTGCGCCTGGTGCGCGTTGACCTCCTAGTCCGTCTGCCGCGCCGCGTCGGTGGCGTTCGCTCGGGCTCAGCGGGTTTCATCTACCACCTGGGCCTTGCGGGGCAGCGCCTCGCGGTCTTGCTCGGCTGGCATCCCGACCGGCGACGTCGGCGGTCGCAGTTGCCGGGAACCTTCTTTCTCAAGCACAGCCTGGCTACCTCTGAGCTGCATACGCTGCTCATCGAAGGCGACCGCGCCAGCCGGTTCGAGCTGCTGGAACTGGTTGCTGAGCCTGCTTGTTGGCGTAGCTATGGCGGGGTTGGCAACCAGGGACAAGCCACGCTGAAGCCGGACAGCTACGCCCGGATCGGTGTCGGTGAGTTCGAGGACAGCTACTTCTTCGAGGTAGATCGCGGCAGTGAGGGGAGCAAAGCGATTCAGCGGAAGCTCAGGGAGTACATGGGCTACGCCGCAAGCGGCCAGGAGCAGGAGAGCCGCGGCGTCTTCCCGCGCGTCCTGTGGCTGACGCCGGATGAAGACCGAGCGTTGGCTATCGGGGAGTGCGTTCGGCGACTGCCAATGAGCGAGCGTGAGCTGTTCGCCGTCGCCCGCTTGGGCGACGCGGCGGACGTTGTTTCTGACACATCATCACTAACACAGTCACAACCTACGTAAATGACACAAGGTATAAAATGTAAGTAACACAGAAGGGAGGAATAGATGCCACAAGAGTCAAAACGAAAACGAGCGGTGATCTACCTGCGGGTCTCATCAGAGAAGCAGGTCAACAAGGAGGTTGACCCGGAGGGATTGAGCATCCCTTCACAGCGCAAGCTCTGCGAAGCTCATGCCGCGCGTCTCGGTGCCGAGGTCGTGCGCGAGTACGTTGAGCCTGGCGTGTCGGGTGGTTCCGTGCTCAAGCGCAAAGCCTTCAAGAAGATGCTGAAGGACACCGAAGACCTGCGCGACGTTGACGTGGTGATCTTCTGGAAAGTTGCCCGCTGGGCACGCAACGAGATTGACCAATGGTCGGCGTTCGGGTTGCTCCAGGCGCAGGGCGTCGAGCTGGCATCGGCGAGTGAGCCGATCGGCAACGACCCTACCGGCCTACTGGTCTTCGGGATCATGGGTTCCATCGCCGCCCATGATCGGCGGCAGCTGGCCATTGAAGTCACGCGCGGTCTGACGCAGAAGGTCGAAGTTGGCGGCACGCCGGGACGGGCTCCCCTGGGCTACCGGAATGTCAGGACCGAAATTGAAGGGCGGGAGGTGCGGACGGTCGAGCTTGACCCGGTGCGGGCTCCCTTGGTCAAAGAAGCATTCAATCTCTACGCCTCCGGCGAGTATTCGCTGATGGAGCTATCGGCGCTGATGGAGGAGCGTGGCCTACGGTCGCGGGCCACGAAAAAGGCACCCGAACAGGCCCTTGGAATCAATCGGCTGTCGAGCATCTTGCGCAACCCCTACTACATCGGGCAGGTGCGCTACGCGGGCAAGGTCTACCCCGGCCGCCATCAGCCGCTAGTTGATCCGGGCACCTTTCAAGACGTGCAAGACCTGCTTACGGCCAAGCGTCACAGCGGTGAGCGCTCTTGGAGGCACTTCCACTACCTGCGCGGAACGATCTACTGCGGCGACTGCGGCGGTCGCCTGACCTATATGAAGGTGCGCGGTCGAGGCGGCATCTATGAGTATCTGACGTGCGCAGGCCGACGCAACGGCACCTGCTCGCAGGGTTACCACCGAGCCGAGGTCGTAGAGGCCGCCATTGAGCGGCACTACGGGACGGCGGTGAAGTTGTCGGCGGCGCGGCGGGCGAAGATCCGAGCGACGATTGAGGCGTATGTCGGACAGTTGGCGGGTCAGGCCGATGAGAAGTTGGCCGAGGCGAAGGCCGAGCTGTCGCGGCTGGATGGCGAGGAACGGAAGCTGCTCAAGGCCCACTACGCCGATCAGGTCAGCGAGGAGCTGTTCGCCGAGGAGCAGGCCCGGATACGCCGAGAGCGCGACGGCCTGGGGCAACGAATCGAGCAGCTCGGGATCAAGCATGATCGGGTGCTTGAAGCTCTTGACGTAGCTCTCGATCTGACGGAGGACATGCAGACGGCCTACGCCTGCGCCAACCCGAATGAGCGGCGTCTGCTCAACCAGGCGTTCTTTGAGCGGATCGAGATTGCCGAGGAGGAAGTTGTTGCCTCGCAGCTCGCTCAACCATTCGACCAGCTCAAGGGTCCGGAGCAGGCGACCGAGGCCGACAAAGCGGCCTTGGCGGCGCGGCTTGGCCCAGGCTGGAACGAAACCGTGGTGTCGGTGGAAACCCGCATGGCAGAGCCATTTGCGGCAGCCGTGGAAGCAAGAACCCCCGACCTCTCTCTTGAGGCCGAGGGTTCAAACGTCGAAGATTTGGTGCGGCTGAGAGGAGTCGAACCTCCACGGGCTCTCGCCCACACGGACCTGAACCGTGCGCGTCTACCAGTTCCGCCACAGCCGCGCGGAGCAGGCAATTTACCGGTTGCCACCCGTCCGCCGCCTGTGACCTCCATCACCGGCCCCTCCCGCCGCCTTCGCTAAAGTCCCTCTACCTCGCCGCTATCGTCTAGGGGACTAGGACGCCGGATTCTCAGTCCGGAAACCCGGGTTCGAATCCCGGTAGCGGTATCGGGGGCACCCTGCGAAGCAGGGTTTTTTCGTGTCTGAGAGAGGCGCCGATGGATTGCGATGCTGCGGACACCTATAAGCGAAGGGTGAGGAGTCGGATGCGGCTGGGATTTTCCGCCTTTCTGATCGCCGCGTTGTCCCTGGCGGCCGTCCCCGCGGCGCACGCTTCGCCGCGGTCCGCGGTGCGGCTGAACGGAGCGGAGGTGAAAGGCGCGGCGTCCTTCTGGACACCGACGCGGATGCGGCGGGCCAGGCCAATTCCGGCGCCGCCGCTCTCGGCCATTCCCGAAATCGAGCCGCCCTCCGGCGCGCAGACCTCGCCGTCTTCGATGATCGTGCCCGATCCGAGCGCGCCGGGGGTCCGCCAGAACGGCGTGGTCTTCATCTCGGAAGGACCGGGACGCGGCTTCGGGCGCTGCTCGGGTACCTCCGTCAGCTCCCCGAACCTGAGCCTCGTCTTCACGGCCGGCCACTGCGTCTTCGACGAAGGCCACTGGTCGGCGCGGCACTGGGTGTTCGTGCCCGCCTACCGTTACGGGGAACGTCCCTTCGGGGTCTTCGCGGCAAAGTGGCTGGGCACCACCCCGGGTTGGCGCAACCACTCCAACTTCAACTACGACGTCGGCGTCGCCGTCGTCGGCCGCAATGAACATGGCGAACGGCTCGCCGCGGCGGTCGGGAGCGACAAGGTCGCCTTCGACCTCTCGCCGCACCAGCTCTTCGACGTCTACGGCTACCCGGTCGGCTTGCCCTTCAACGGCTCCACTCTGCGGGTCTGCAGCCAGGTCCCTTACCTCGGCCACGACCTGGAAGCCTGGCTGACCCCCGGGCCGCTGGAGCTCGGCGTGCCCTGCGAAGTCAGCGGCGGCTCCTCCGGCGGCGGGTGGGTGATCGACGGCAACACGCTCGACGGCGTCACCAGCAACAGCTACGCGAACGATCCCACCACCGTCTACGGGCCCTATTTCGGCCATGCCGTGGCGCGTCTCTACGAGCGGGCGGCTCGAGTCAAGTGATCAGGCGAGCGTGCATCGCCGCCGCGGCCGGGCTGGCCCTTCTCGCGCTGCCCTCGGCCGCGGCCGCCGACGGCGGAGGGGGCGCATCTGCCGTGCTCGCTTTTCGGGCGAGCAGCGGTTACCGGGTCCACGTGTTCGCGACGCGGACGCTGGTCGGGCTCAGGGTCGACGCACGCGAAGGACCCGGCCATGCGGAAGCCCTGACCTCCTACCTGACCCGAGGCGAGTTCACCGGCAGCGACTTGAAGGCTGACTTCGGCGAGCTCGGCCGCGTCTCGATGCGGTTCGTCCCGTCGAGCGCACCGCCGTCCACGGAATGCGAGGGAGAGCGACAGGTCCGCTCCCGGCACGGAACGTTCGTTGGGTCTCTGCGATTCCCCGGCGAAGACGACTACCTCGGCGCCGACGTAAAGCGGGTCAAGGGGGCGATGGTCACTCCTGTGTCGGGGGCGGGCTGTCACTCGTCGGTGGCACTCGGCGGCGGCCGTCGGCGCGCCAAACCGAAGCACAAGCTCACGTCGCTCTATGCCGGCTTCCGCAGGGGCCTGGACGCTGTCTACTTCCGCGCCTACAAAGAAGCCGCGCACGCGTACTACGAAGCCATCGACGAAAGCGGCGGGGAACAGGTGGCCATCTATCGCTACGCCTACGTCGAAGACTCGCCGCTCACCTTCGCGACCGACAGCGCCCTCAGCTTCGCCGGCATCTCGCCGCCCTATCCCTTCAGCGGCATCGGTCTCCTCCAGCGCAATCCCGACGGCAGCCGAGCGTGGTCCGGCTCCCTCGCCGCCTCCTTCCCCGGGGACCCGGATGCCAGCCTGACCGGCCCCCAGTTCAAGACCCAATTGCTACGGGAGTGGTGATGGGGTGGAAGTGGGCGGCCGCGGCGCGCGTCGTGGCGGCCCTCGTGCTCGCTCAAGCCCTGCTGCGCAGGAACCGATTGACGTTGCATCTACCTGCTGCTTGAAAACGACCGGCTTCGGCTGGCGCTGCTGCTCGCGGTCTGCGTGGGCCTCGTCGCCGTCTGGAGGATGGACCTGCTCGGGGGCGGCGGTGCCGCCGCCGAGGGGCGCGACTGCCCGGTTGATCGGACGCCGTCGCTGGCGGAAGCCGGGCCGGACCAGCTCGCCGGCTTCAAGCGGGACCTGGAGCGAATGATCGCCGCCCGCGAATCCCTGGTGCCCCGGGAAAAGGGGCTGGCGCCCTACGAACAGGGCGTCGTCACCGGCGACGCGGCCTGGACCGACATGGAACCCGGCCACCGGGGAGTGCCCGGCTCCGGCCCGCAGCCGGGCGGCTTCGAGATGCGCTGGTGGACGGTGGGCCGGGACGACCTGGTCGGGGACGCCTTCCTCTTCGAAGACGAGGACGCGGCGGCGGAATACCTCGAGCTGGCAACGGATCCCGAATGCAGGTCCCACATCTCCTGGCACAAGGCCGCGTTTCCTCCCGGCGGGCGCAACCTGCAGTGGAGCAACCCGTACAGCTACTCGCAGCAGGACGTCTTCCTGCAGCGCGGTCGGCGCGTCTACCGCGTCTCGGTGGTCCAGCCCGGCGTCGGCTCCAAGGTCCCGGATTCGATCCGCGCGGCCGGCTTCCTCTTGGTCGACGAGCTCGCCTGCGGGCTGCCGGGCATCGGCTGCCCGGGAGAGCCGTCGATCCCCTCGCGGCTAGCCTGAGCCCGGCAGGGTCACCGGCGTCGAGGGCGGCGCCCCGGTCTTCAGCAGCGTTGCCAGGTAGATCACGACCGGCGCCGAGCCGTGGTTGGCGGCTTCGTGGATGTCGGAGGGTTGCTCGACCAGCCACTGGCCGGGGCGGATCTGCGCCGTCTGGCCGGCCTTGATGCGGCGGACGATCTTCGGGTTCTGGTCGGCTTCGCCGCTGCGGAGGACCGCCGACCCACGGCGGACGGTGTAGGTGAGGGCGCCGGAGACGACGCGGGAGATCTGGGTCCCCAGGTGGTGATGGAGGGCGAGGTGGGCGCCGGGCTGGACCACCACCTTGCTCAGGACCATCGTCCGGCCGGGCGCGCCCTGGACGTTTTCGGTCTGGGCGAGGGCGCTGCGCACGGCGGTCGGCGCCGCCTGCGAGCGCCCGAAGGCCGCCGGCAGCAGCGCCCCCACGGCGAACGCCGCCGCGACGGCGACCGCGATCCAGGCATGGCTTCCCCGCAAGCGCCTCAAGGTGCGGCAAAGCTTAGCCGCGTCGGTTTGCGGGTAGGCGTCCCTTTGAGGTCGGGCATTCGTTTGACGCTTCCTGGCCGCACAGGTCGAAGTCTCGTGGGGAGGGGACGCCGGTTCAGTCAGTCCCAGTCCGAACGGAGAAAAATTTGCCGGGGGCCACCGCCTCATCGAGCGAGGATCGGCTGTGGAGTCGCTTCGCGCGCACTCGCGACGCCGCCGCGCGCGAGGAGCTGGTCCGCCTCTACCTGCCGCTGGCGCGGAGCCTGGCGCTCGGCTTCTCCCACGGGGGCGAGTCCTTCGACGACCTGATGCAGGTGGCGAGCATCGGGCTGCTGAACGCGATCGACCGCTTCGACCCTGCGCGCGGGCGGCCCTTCGGGGTCTACGCGACGCCGACGATCCGGGGGGAAATCAAGCGCTACTTCCGCGACCGCTCCTGGTCGGTCCGGGTCCCGCGCGGCCTTCACGACCGCATCTTCGAGGTCGAGCGCAGCGTCGCCAAGCTCAGCCGCAACCTGCAGCGCGCGCCGACCGTGCCTGAGATCGCCGCTGATCTCGGGCTCGAGGCCACCGACGTGCTGGAGGCGCTGGAAGCCGTCGAGAACCGCCGCACCCTCTCGCTCAACCGCTCGCTTCGCCTCGAGGGAGACGAAGAGGTGGAGAGCGCCGAATGGCTGGGGGAGGAGGACGGCGGCTACCAACAGGTGGAGGAGCGGCTGACGGTGGCGAAGGCGCTGCCGGCCCTGCAGAAGCGCGAGCTGCTGGTGTTGCGACTCCGCTTCAGGGCGGAAATGACGCAGTCGGAAATCGCCGAGCAGCTCGGCTGCTCGCAGATGCACGTCTCGCGGATCCTGCGCGGGGTGCTGAGGCGGATCAGGGACTCCGCACAATCGATGGCATAAAGGCTTTTACTGGCGGTTCCCCCCGTTGACAGGTAGGTTTGTCCGTAGACAATGCGACGCATTGCCGCCACCTTCCTCGTCCTCGTGGGCTGCGCCTGCCTGCCGGCCGCGGCCGCCGCCGCAGGGCCGCCGACGATCGAATACCTCGCGCCCCACCCGCTGCGCAACCACGAAGCGACCGTCCACTTCACGATCGATCCCAACGGGCTCGAAACTACCTACGAAGTCGAATACGGCCTCAAAGCCGGCGAATACAGGGACCAAAACGAACTCTGGGACGGCCAACTGCCGGCGGGCGAAGAACCGGTGGCCGGGAAAGCCAAGTTCCCACCCTTCTTCGACCCGCAGCTGAAAGCGGGGACGGAATACCACTGGCGGGTCGTGGCCGAAAACTCCGCCGGCAAGACCATTGGCCCCGACGAAACCTTCACCACCACCGACGGCGTGCCGCCGGCGACCTTCACGCTCGCGGCGACCGAACAGACGCTTAGCTCCGACGTCCTGCACGGCACCGTCGACCCGGAAGGCGCGCCGCTGACGGCCTGCTGGTTCCAGGTTGTCTCCGAGGTCGACCTCCAGAACAAGGGCTGGCTCCTCTTCGACCTCCCGGAACCCCGCCTGTACGGGCACTTGATCCCCTGCGTGGAGACGCCGGAAGAAATCGGCGCCGGCAGCGTGCCCGTGCCGGTCCACGCCGCGATCACCGGCCTCGCGGCGGAACCGTACGAGTACCGGCTCGAGGCGGCGAACAAATACGAAGACCAGTGGTTCTCCGCCGAACCCGCCCTGATCGGCCCGGTTCTGGTCAACTCGCTGGGCTCCTCCTCGATCGGGGCCAATGAAGCCACCGTCCTCGGCTCGATCTACAAGCAGTATCGAGGCGAAGCCGCCTACTGGGTCGAATACGGGATCGGCGGGCTGGAACAGAAATCCGCCATCGGCTGGCTCAGCGCCCCGGGCAGGCAAGACGAACTCGAAGTCACGCTCCCCTGCCTCAAACCGAACAGCGACTACACCTACCGTTTCGCCGGGTTGAACGGAGCCGGCACCGTCTACGGGTCGGAGGGGACCTTCCATACCGCGGCCGGGGAACCGGGCTGCTCAGGAGGATTCGAAACGCAGCCGGTCACGATGCCAGCGGGGGAACCCCAGCCGATGCCGAACTCGAAAGCCCACCGCAAACACAAGCGCAAGCACCACCGCAAGCACCGCAGGCACCGCCGCTCAGGCCTGCAGGGCAGCGCCAGCCTCGTCGCGCCGCGCTAGCGCCAGCGTCAGCGGCACCCCCAGCGCCGGCAGGGCCGCACCGAGGAGGACCCCGGCTTGCCAGCCGCCCGCCTGCACCAGCGGCCCGGCCAGGGCCGAGCCGGCGCTGGCGCCGATCATCACCGAGAGCGAGAGCCAGGTGAAGACCTCGGTGCCGGTGCCGGGCGGCATCGTCACCTGGGCGATCTGGGTGCGGGCGGTGATCGTCGGCGCGATGAAGGTGCCGGCGAGGACGCCGAGCCCGAGCATTGGCACCACCCCCGGCGCCAGCAGCAGCGGCAGGCAGACGAGCGGCTGGAAGACGGCGAGGCGGACGCAGGCCTGGACCGGGGTGCCGAACCGCCGCGGCGCCGAGCCGTAGACCAGCGCCCCCAGCGCCGAGCCGGCGGCGAGCGAGGCGGCGAAGGGGCCGCCCAGCGCCGAGCTGCCGTGGGCGGCGCCGAAGGCGGGGAGGGCGACGTCGAGGGCGCCGAAGGTCGAGCCGACCGGGATGCCGGCCATCACCAGCAGCCTGATCACCGGCGAGGCCAGCGCCCCGGCGCGGGTGTGCTGGTGCGCCGGCGCCGGCTCGAAGCCGCGCAGGGAGGGGATGGCGAGGAACCAGAGGGTGCCGGCCAGCCCCAGCGCCGCCGCCGCAAGTAGAGCCGCGGCCGGTCCCGCGGTCGCCGCCAGGAGGCCGGTCAGCAGCGGCCCGCTGATGAAGACGGCCTCGATCAGGATCGAGTCGACGACGTAGGCGTTGACGAGCAGCTCGGGGGCGACCAGGTCCGGCCAGAGGTGGCGCAGGAGGCCGCCGATCGGCGGCATCGCCCCGCCGGCCAGAGCGGCGAGGGCGACCAGCGGCGCGGTGGCGTCGCCGGCGTCACCGAGCGCGACGATGCCGGCCAGCGCCGCGCCCGAGGCGAGCGCCGCCGGGAACAGCACCGGCCACGGCCCGCGGCGGTCGACCAGCCGCCCCAAGAGCGGCGCCGTCGCCCCGAGCCCGATCGTGTAGGCGCCGGCGACGGCTCCCGCCGCGCCGAAGGAGCCGGTGCGGTCGTGGACGTAGATCACCAGCGCCACCGCGACCATCCCCACCGGCAGCCGCGCCACCACCGAGGCGGCGGCGAGCGAGAGCACCTGCGGGGTGGCGAAGATGCGTCGGTAGGCCATCCCCTCAGCCTGCCAGGCGCCGGTGGCTAGCTGCTCTGTCCCAGCTTTTCCAGTTGTTCTGGGCTGAGGTCCAAGACCTGCGAATCGTCGGGCGGCTGCACGTTCGGGTGGATTCCGAAGTCGAAGAGGTCCGAGTGCAGCTTGGTGGTGACGTTCTTGCCGTCGGCGACCACGGTCGTGACCGTATTCATCCTCCGCAGCATGCCGTGGGAGTCGATGAAGACTTCCGCATGCGAGGGCCCGACCATCTGCGTGGTTTCCATGATTTCGGCGAGTTCGTCCTTACCCTCGGCGTGAAGCGCTTCCACGATGTTCGCGGCCGTCATCGTCACCCGATAGCGGGTGGTGGAGACGCCGCGGACCCGCACCTTGCCAAGGTGCTGGACCGAGCTGGCGCCGGCCAGCATCTGCAGCGAGCTCTGCGGGCTTTCTCCGAACTTGCTCTCGTCGCTCTGCCCGGGCAGCCCTTCGAGCCGCAGCCATTCCTTGCCTTCGGGCAGTTTGCTCGCGAACTGGGGATAGCGGAAGTACCAGGCTCCTTCGCCCGCGATCGCCTCGAATTCCATCGGGGCGCCCTGCGGGGTGGTCAGGTGGTAGGTGAAGTCGGCGAGGTGCTCTTCGCCGTTGTAGACGCCGCCGCCGGAGATGGTCGTCGCCGGCGCCGATTCGGTGCTGATCTGCATCGTCATGGTCATGCGCATGCCGGGCGTTTCCTGCGTTCGCTCGGCGGCCGCAGCGACCGGGTTCGGGTTGAACGGGCTGTCGCTGCCGCTGTGCAGGAGCGAGTTGACGACGACCGCGATCAGCAGCAGGGAGAGGACCCCGGCGAGTTGGAGCGCGCGGCGGGAGAGAGTATTGGTGCTGGTTGGGTTTCGTGCGCCCTGGGACAAGACCGGTCGCTCCTCAGTCGATGGAGCTCGAAGTAGGAACCGAACCGGAATTTACCGGTCCGTCGACGACGCTAGCGGGGTCCGGGAGCTCGATGTCGGGGTGGGCTCCGTAGTCGAACACGGTCGTCAGCATTTCCATCGTGCCGGACGGCCTCCCTTCCTTGCCCGGCACCGGCATCACCATCCGCAGCCGCCGCAGCCGGCCGTTGCGGTCGACCCAGCCCTCGGCGGTGATGCCGATCGCCGATTCCGCCTCGGCCCGTTCATAGGCGTCGGCGGCTTCGTCCTTGCCTTCTCCTCGCAGGTAGTCGACGAAGTCGCCGAGCTGGATCTCGCCGCGGTAGTGGCGGGTCATCTCGCCGTCGATCGCTTCACGGCCGACCAGCTTGGTTGCGCCGGAGTGGGAGAGCATCCGCAGCGAATCCTCGATGTCGAGTGGTTGTTCTTCGTTGTGCTGTCCCGCCAAGGTGCGCACCCACTTCTTGCCCGGGGGCAGCTGGTCGGCGACCGTGCCTCCGCTTTTGTACACGTACTTGCCGCCGCGGATCGAGACGAGGCGGACGGGCGCCCCGGTGAGCGGGTTGTGCATGTCGAGGACCATGCGGCTGCGGTCGGTTTCCGCGTTTTCTTCGCCGCTGCCCTCGGCGGTGACCGGCTGGGGGAGGGGCGGGATGTTGTAGACGAAGTGGAGGGTGAAGCGCTCTCCCGGCCCCTTTTCCATGCGTTCGGCCGCGCTGGCGATCGGGTTGAACGCGCTTTCGCCACCGCCGTGCAGGATCGAGTTGACGACGACCGCGATCAGCAGCAGCGAGAGCAGGCCGGCGAGCTGCAGGGCGCGGCGGGAGGCCGGTTGCAGCGGGGTTGGCGAGTCGGTAGACAAGACGTAGAGTCATCGGCATCGAGCGAATCGACTTTGAGCGAGCCCCGGGCGGCTAGACGAATGGATGCTCCAAAGCCATGGGACTGCTAGACCCGGCGCCGCCGCCCTTCGAGGTCGCCGAGTGGCGGCGCCTGCCGCACCTGCAGCGGATCAAGCCGCTGGCGCAGGACTGGGCGCTGAACGGGTTCGGGACGCCGGTCGCCGTCTACTTCCTCTACGTCTTCAAGGTCCTCGCCTACGCCGGGCTCGGCTTCCTGCTGATCGAGGCGACCAGCGGCTGGCCGGCGTGGAGCGCGCCGATCGTCTTCGAGAAGGCGGTGGTGTGGACGATGCTGTGGGAGGTGCTGGGGCTGGGCGCCGGCTCGCTGCCGCTGACCCTGCGCTTCGCGCCGATGGTCGGCGGCTTCCTCTACTGGCTGCGGCCGGGGACGACGCGGCTGCCGCCCTGGCCCGAGCGGGTGCCGGGAACGCGGGGGACGACGCGAACCTGGCTCGACGTCGCTCTATATATAGGGCTGGTCTGCGCGGCCCTGTTTCTGTTGGTCTCGCCGGGGATTGACGGGAGCGCCGCGTGGCTCGGCGGCGACGGCACTGCGGCGCGCCTGGACCCGGTCGCGGTCGGGGCGCTGCTGGCGCTGCTGGGGGCGCTGGGCCTGCGCGACAAGGTGCCGTTCCTGGCGGCGCGGGCGGAGATCTACGGCAACCTCTCCATCGTCTTCCTCTTCCCGCTGACGAACCTCGTCATCGCTGCCTCACTCGTCTTCTTCTGCATCTGGTGGGGAGCCGCCTCCTCGAAGCTGAACCGCCACTTCCCCTTCGTGGTGACGGTGATGATCAGCAACACGCCTTGGAACCGCTGGCGGGCGTTCAAGCGTCGCCTCTACCGGGACCACCCCGAGGACCTGCTGCCCTCGCGGCTGGGCGCCTTCGACGCCCACCTCGGGACCGCGATCGAGTTCACCCTGCCGCTGGTGCTGCTGGCGACCAGCGGCGGCTGGCTGCAGACGCTGGCGATCGCCGGGATGGTGGTCTTCCACGCCCACATCCTCTCCACCTTCCCGCTGGCGGTGCCGCTGGAGTGGAACGTGTTCATGATCTTCGGCCTGCTCTTCCTCTTCGGCCACTACGGCAGCGTGCCCTGGTCGAGCCTCGAAGACCCGCTGCTGCCGGTGATCCTGGCACTGACCTGCGTCGGGCTGCCGCTGCTGGGCAACTTCCGTCCCGACCTCGTCTCCTTCCTGCCCTCGATGCGCTACTACGCCGGCAACTGGGCGACCAGCCAGTGGCTGTTCCGGCGCGACACCGGGGCGGAGCGCAAGCTCGACCGCTCGCTGGTGAAGGCGGCGCCGATCGTCGGCGAGCAGCTGCGCAAGTTCTACGAGCAGGAGCTGATCGACGTCCTCCTCTACAAAGGGCTGGCGTTCCGCTCGATGCACTCGCACGGGCGGGCGCTGAACGGGCTGACGGCGCGGGCGGTGGCCGACGTCGACGCCTACGACGTGCGCGAGGGCGAGCTCGTCGCCGGCGTCGTCCTCGGTTACAACTTCGGCGATGGCCACTTCCACGACCACCGGCTGCTGGCGGCGGTGCAGGAGCGCTGCGGGTTCGAGCCGGGGGAGCTGCGGGTGGTGACGCTGGAGTCCCAGCCGGCGCACGTGCAGCGCCAGCGCTACCGGATCTGGGACGCGGCCGAGGGGCTGGTCGAGGAGGGCTACGTGAACGTCGCCGACATGGTCGGCCGCCAGCCGTGGCTGGGCGACGGCGAGTTTCCGGTCCATCTCGAAGGACCGAACCCGGTTCCCGGTAGGCGGGAAGAAGTGCGTTCGTGAGCAGCGCGATCGTCGTCGGCTCGGGGCCAAACGGGCTGGCCTGCGCGGCGACGCTGGCGAGCCGCGGGGTGGAGGTGACGGTGATCGAGGCGGCCGAGCGGATCGGCGGCGGCACCCGCAGCTCCGAGCTGACCGTGCCCGGCCTCCTGCACGACGAGTGCAGCGCCTTCCACCCGATGGCGGTCTCCTCGCCGGCGGTGGTCTCCGCCGGGCTCGAGCTCGAGCGCCACGGGCTGGAGTGGGCCTGGCCGCAGGTCGACCTCGCCCACCCGCTCGACGGGGGCGGCGGCGCCGCGATGCTGCGCTCGCTCGAGGCGACGGCGACGGGGCTGGGGGAGGCCGGGGCGCGCTGGAAGCGGGTCTTCGGCCCCTCCGCGGAGGGCTACGACCCGCTCAGCGAAGACATCTATCGCCCGCTGATCCACTTCCCGCGGCACCCGCTGCGGCTGGCGCGGTTCGGGCTGCTCTCCGCCGCGCCGGCGACGGTTCTGGCCCGCGCCCTGGGGACGTCGGAGGCGCGGGCGCTCTTCGGCGGGGTTGCGGCGCACGCCTTCACCCGGCTCGACCGGCCGCTGAGCGCGGCGGTCGGGATGGCGCTGATCGGCGCCGGCCACGCCTACGGCTGGCCGGTGGCGAAGGGCGGCTCGGTGGCGCTCGCCGAGGCCTGGGCGGCGGTCGTTCGCGAGCACGGCGGGCGGATCGAGACCGGCCGGCGGGTGCGCTCGCTCGACGAGCTGCCGGCGGCCGACGCCGTCGTCTGCGATCTCTCCCCGCGGGGGGTGCTGGAGCTGGCCGGCGGGCGGCTGCCGTCCCGGACCGCCCGCGCCTACCGTGGCTACCGGTACGGGCCGGCGGCCTTCAAGCTCGACCTCGCGGTGGAGGGGGGAGTGCCGTGGGCGTATGAGCCGGCCCGCCGTGCCGGCACCGTCCACGTCGGCGGCAGCTTCGCGGAGATCGCCTTCGCCGAGCGCGAGAACAGCCGCGGCCGCATGCCCGAGCGCCCCTTCGTCCTCGTCGGCCAGCAGTACCTGGCCGACCCGGCCCGCTCGCAGGGCGACCTGCACCCGGTCTGGGCCTACGCACACGTGCCCCGCGGCTATACCGGCGACGCCACCGACGCCGCCCTCGATCAGATTGAACGCTTCGCCCCCGGCCTGCGCGAGCGCATCGTCGCCAAGTCCACCCGTACCCCCGCCGAGATAGAGGCCGCCAACCCCAACCTCGTCGAAGGCGACATCGCCACTGGCGCCAACACCCCGCGGCAGCTGCTCCTGCGCCCCCGCGCCACCCCGGTCCCGTACTGGACCGGCGCCCCCGGCCTCTTCATCTGCTCCGCCGCCACCCCTCCCGGCGCCGGCGCCCACGGCATCTGCGGCTTCAACGCCGCCGAAGCGGTGCTGCGGACGCTGTAGCCCCAACCCCCATGGACGCTCCGGCCATTTGCACCGCTATGCGGAACAAATGACCGGCGCGCTGCGGATACGCTGCGAGTCGTGAGCGAGTTCTTCAAGCCGCCGCCGCCGGTGAAGATCGCGGAGGAGCCGCCGCGGGAGGAGTGGATGGGGCCGCCGCAGGCGGTGATCCCGGCGGTCGTCCCGGTCGAGCGGATCGTCGCCCGTGGCGAAGAAGTCGTCGTCTACCTCAGCGGCTTCTGGGTCTTTCCGGCTGGCTTCGAGGCCCAGGTTCGGGTGGTAGTGAGGGACGAGGAAAGCGAGCTCGAGCCGTTCAGCTACGAATACGAGGATCTGGCCGCTAGAACCGGTGAGATACCGCCCGGGCAGCTCCGGATCGGCTTCGCATTCGCGGACGGCTCGAAGGTGACGAACACCGGCGAGGACTTCGCCTGGGAATGGCCGCCACATCTCGAACGGCCGATCTCGCCGAAGATGAGCAGCACGGGTGGGCGCGGTGGACGAAACAGGGACGAGGGAAGCTGGGCGGAAGGCTTCTGGGTCTGGCCGCTGCCGCCCCTCGGAGAGCTTTCGCTCGTCTGCGAGTGGCCGGCAGCTGGGATTCCGCTGACCCGCTTTGCGCTTGATGCGGACGTGATCCTCGATGCGGTGCCTCGGGTGCAGGAGCTATTCGATGGCTGACTTCTTCGAGCCGCCACCTCCGTCGAAATACGTCTTCACGGAACTTCCGCAGGAGGACTGGATGGGGCCGCCACGCGATGGGCTGCCGACGGTCGTGCCGGTTGAGCGGGTGATCGCCAAGACCAAGGACGTCGCCCTCTATCTGGCGAATCTCTGGGTTTTCGCGACGGGCTTCGAGTTCGAGGTCTTCGTCATTGCCAGGGAGGGGGATGGCTTGGATCCCTACAGGTGGGAGCCTGACTTCAAGGCCCTGGAAGCCGGCGTAATCCCTGCCGAGCAGCTGCGGCTGGGTATCGAATTTCCAGATGGGTCAACGGCGACGAACCTCAGGGAAGGCAGAGAGCGAGAAGGCTTGGTCCCTAAGCCACCGGTCATGACGATGCGGGGTGGTCTTTACAGCGGAGACGACTGGGAACAGCGCTACTGGGTCTGGCCGCTTCCCCCGCCGGGACCGTTGACGCTGGTCTGCGAGTGGCCGGCGGCCGGGGTGCCGCTGACGCGCCTCGAGCTCGACTCCGCGGCGATCCGCGCGGCGGCGGATCGCGTGCAGCAGCCCTTCTCGACTGCCGGCTAGTCCCCGGCCTCGACCGGGCGCGGCTCCGGCATCACCGGGGCCGTTGCGTCGGGGCGGGCTTCGAGGTGGCGGATGCTGGGGACGAGGAGGACGCAGAGCTGGCAGAGGACCATCGCCAGGGCGCCGAGCCAGAGGGTGGTCGAGATGCCGAGGCCCGCGGACAGCGGTCCGATCAGCGCCAGGCCGATCGGCTCCACCGCCAGGGAGCCGAACCAGTCGTAGGCGATGACGCGGGAGAGCGACTGCGGCGGGATCTGCTGGGCGGCGGTGGTCTCGTAGAGGATCTCGGCGAGGCTGACGGTGCTGCCGCCGATCAGCGCGCCGGCGGCGATGACGGCGGTCTGGGCGGGGATCGCGAGCAGCGCTACCGGCACCGCGAAGAAGACGACGAACCCCTCGCTGACCAGCAGCGGCCGGCGCGGGCGGACCGAAAGGGCGACGAAGCCGCCGAGCAGACCGCCGACGCCCCACAGGGACATGATCAGCGCCCACGAGCTGGAGCCCCCGAGCGACTCCTTCGCGACGGTCGGCCCCAGCACCTGGAAGATCGGGAAGAAGATCGCGTTGGTGATCCCGGCCGAGACGATGATCGCGACCATCCAACTGCGGCTGATGAACTCCTTCCAGCCGTGGCGCAGCTCGGCGAAAAAGGTTTCCCCCTCGGCCTCCTCGCTGCGAATCCCCGGCGCCCGCACCCCCCAGATGCAGGCGGCGCTGACCGCGAAGGTCACCGCATCGACGCCGAGGGCGAACCCCGGCGAGCCCAGCGCCAGCAGCACGCCCGCCAGCGCCGGCCCCGCCACCTTGCCCGCCCAGCGCGAGAAGCTGAGCAGCGCGTTGGCTTCCTGCAGGCGCCGGCCGGGGACGATCTGCGGGACGATCGCGTTCGAGGCCGGGTTGAAGAGGGCGGTCGCAGCCCCGTCGACCGCGTAGAGGAGCGCCAGCTGCCAGACCTGCGCCGCCCCGGTCAGCAGCAGCGCCGCGATTGCGCCCATCGAGACGGTCCGGGCCGCGTCGGCCAGCAGCATCGCCCGCCGCGGCGAGATCCGGTCGGCGAAGACGCCCCCGGCCAGCACCAGCGCGGTCAGCACCAGGCTGTTAACGGCGAGGATGATCCCGAGGTCGGTCGGCGAGCCGGTCAGGTCCAGCACGGCGAAGGCCAGCGCCACCGGCGTCACCCCGTCGCCGACCAGCGAGGTGGTGCGGCCGAGGAAGAGCCGCCGGTAGCCCGGTTCCCTCAGCACGTCGAGTCTCTCTCGCAAGCGCATCGCGTCACCTTAGGGGCGTTAGCGCGGCAGAAGCCGCGGGTAGCTCGCCAACACGACGCTATGGGGACTTCGTCCAAACAGGAGCCGGGGGTCTCGCCCCCCGAGAGCGAGGCCGCCCGCAGCGAGCACAAGTTCGGCTCCTCGACGCCGCTGACGATCGGGGTCGAGGAGGAGCTGCTGCTGGTCGACGCCGACTGCGGGCTGGTCGCCGAGGGGGAGGGGGTGCTGGAGCGGATCGACCCCGACCGCCGCGCCAGCGTCTCGACCGAGATCTTCGCCACCCAGATCGAGCTGAAGACCGGCGTCTGCCTCGACGCCGGCCAGGCGGCGCGCGAGCTGACCGAGGTGCGCCGGGCGGTGGCCGGCGCCGGCGCCCACCTGATGGGCTCCGGCCTCTACCCGGCCGAGAGCGGCGAGCCGGCGCTGGTCGAGAAAGCGCGCTACGAGACCGTCAAGAAGGACCTCGCCAGCCTGCTCGCGACGCCGCCCTGCGGGCTGCACGTCCACGTCGGCGTGCCCGATCCCGAAACCGCCGTCGCCGTCGCCAACGCGATGCGCCACCACCTGCCGCTGCTGGCGGCGCTGACCG
>JBQCIG010000250.1:0-3898 GCA_051953975.1 Solirubrobacterales bacterium
CCGCGACCTCTCCCAGCGCCTCTCCAAGATCGAGACCGCGATCAGCCGCCGCAAGACGATCGAGTTCACCTACTACACGATGGAGCGGGGCGAGACCGAAAAGCGCAAGGTCGACCCCTACCACCTGGTCTTCCGCGGCGGGCAGTTCTACCTGATCGGCCACTCGCACGAGCGCGACGCGGTGCGGGTCTTCCGCCTCTCGCGGATCCAGGGCAAGGTCGGCTACGCCTCCAAGGCCGAGCACGACTTCTCCCCCCCCGAGGACTTCGACCGCCGCGACTACGGCAGCCGCGCCGACTGGCAGCTGGGCGAGACGAAGGGGACGGCGAAGATCTTCGTCCGCGAGCGGATCGCCTGGCTGATCGAGCGCGACTACGGCTCCTACGGCGAGCTCCGCAACGCGAAGAAGTCCGACGGCGCGCCCGGCAAGGGCCGGGTCTTCGAGACCAGCTACGCCTCCGAGCGCGAGCTGATCGCCTGGGTCCTGCGCTGGCGCCAGAACGCGCAGGTGCTGGCGCCCGAGGACCTCCGCGAGGAGGCCGAGAAGCGGCGGGACCTGCTGCTCGAGCGCCACGTCAACGGCTTCAAGCCCGCCAAGGTCGTCGACCGCCCGCTCGAGGAGCAGCCGAAGCGCAGCCGCTCCAACGGCCGCGGCGAGGCGGCGATCCGGCCCGAGCGCTTCGCCCGCCTCGTCACCCTCGCCGGCCTCTTGATCGAGGCGGCGAAACGGGGCGAGCGGCTCGAGGTCGCCGACCTCTGCGAGCGCCTGGAGCTGACCCGGGAGGAGCTGCGCGAAGACGTCGACCTGCTCAACGTCGTCAACTTCGGCGGTGGCACCTACGTGCTCTACGCGGAAATCATCGGCGACGAGATCGAGGTCGACTCGCAGCCTTACGGCGACAACTTCGCCCGCCCGGCGCGCCTGCTGCCGCTGGAGGCGAAGGCGCTGGTGGCGGCGATCGACCTCTTCGGCGACCACCTGCCGCAGTCGGACCTGCAGAGCGCCCGCCGCAAAATCGTCAAGGCGCTCGGGCACGACCCCTCCGAGGAGGGGCTGGAGATCGCCACCGCCGGCGGCGGCGACGCCGAGATCGCCCGCATCGTCAATGAGGCGATCGCCCAGAGCCGCGTGCTCGAGCTGAGCTACTACAAGGAGAACGAGGACCAGTTCACCGAGCGCCGGGTCGAGCCCTACCGGCTGGAGAACGGCAAAGAGGGCTGGTACGTCGAGTGCTACGACCTGACCAAAGCGGGCGTACGCCACTTCAAGCTCGACCGGGTCAAAGAGGCGCGGCTTTCGGACGAGAGCTTCGAGCCCCGTCCCGAAGTCGAGGAGTTCGCCGGGGTCGAGGGCTGGATGACCCACGGTGAGGTGCCGACCGCCGAGGTGGCGCGGGTCTGGGTCTCGCCCGAGCGGGCACGCTGGCTGCGCGAGGAGCGGACCGTGGTCGAGGAGCTGGCCGACGGCGCCGTCGTCGTCGAGCTGCCCTACGCGGGCAAGCCTTGGCTGGTGCGGGAGATCCTCCGCGGTGCCGGCGACCTGGTGGTGCTGGAGCCGCCGGACGCGCGCGAGGCGATCGCCAAAGAGGTCGAGGCCGTCTCGAACTGACGCTTGGCGATTTTTCCTCCTCATAGGGTGGAAATCTCACCAGACGCCCATGGATGAGGCACCTGGCCACCCCGAGGTCCTGAAGATCGTCGCCCCCAACCCGGGGCCGATGACCTTGGAAGGGACCAACACTTACCTCTACGGTGCCGACCCCTGCGTGGTGATCGACCCGGGCTCCGAGGATCCGGAGCACCTGGGCGCGATCCGCGCCGCGGCCGCCGAGCGGGGCGGGATCGGGCTCGTGCTGCTGACCCATTCGCACGGAGACCACACCGCCGGCGCCGATCGGCTCGGTGCGGAGGTCGTCCTGCCGTCCGGCGGCGAGGTCCACGCCGGCCTGCGCGTCCTCGCCACCCCCGGCCACGCCGAGGACCACGTCAGCTTCGTCACCGAGGACGGCGTCTGCTTCAGCGGCGACCTGGTCCTCGGTCTCGGCTCGACGATCGTCCCACCCGGCGGCAACTCCCTCGCCGCCTTCATGGACTCGCTGGCGCTGCTGCAGGAAGTGCCGCTGGATCTGATCGCCCCCGGTCACGGCCCCTGGGTCACCGACCCCGCCGCCAAGCTCGCCGAATACATCGAGCACCGCCAGATGCGCGAGCGCCGCCTCCTAGAGGCCCTCGCCGCCGGCGAGCGCTCCCGCACCAACCTCCTCGCCACCGTCTGGGACGACATCCCGATCGAGCTGCTGCCGATGGCAGCGATGGCGATGGAGGCCCACCTCGAAAAGCTCGAGGCAGAGGGGCGGCTGCCGGGGGATCTGGAGCCTTGATCAGGCTCTAGCTAGGGTTCCTCCACGAACAGCGGTGCGGGAGCCGTGATTGTGTATTCGACTTTCCAGTGCGCTGATTCCGCGCAGAAAGCGCCTCCAGAGCCACCGGTGCGCGGCACGGTCGCAGAGCCGGACGTCGAGGCCATTTCCCCCCCTTTGAGGGTGAAGGAGGCCGGCCCGGAAAAGTTGCATTGCACGCCTAGGTGGATGACTTCTGTTTCGAAGCCTTCCAGCTTCAACGTGCCGTTACCTTCTTTGGGTTCTTCGATCCTGAAGCTGCCGGGTTTGAGCACTTTGACCGTGTTGCCGGAGTTGCAGGTCGAAAGGCTGAGCGAGGTGACGGTTCCCGAGACCGCGGCGCCTTCCCCGCCCGGGTTGGTGACTTCGCCTTTGATCGTCGATTCCGAGCATTCGACATTCCCGAAGGAAGCTTCGAGGAGCGACTTGGTCCCCGATTTCAGGCTCGCTTCGACCGTCGTCCCTTTGCCGTAGGTGCCGCCGGTGCAGGGGCTTGAGGCGGTTTTGCAGAGGACGGTGGAAGCGGAGGCCGATGGGGCGATGCTGAGGCTGAGCGCCAGCAATGCGATCGTCAGGACAGATCCGAGAACTCCCAATCGCCGCATGCCCCTCTCCCTTCCTCGCTGACTGGAGAAGAAGTATCAGGAGCAGGAGCAATAGTCAAAAACAACTGCGTATCTATTAGGGCGTCTGGCCAGCTGGCCAAGACGTGATACACAGTCGCCATGGGTAGGCGGAGCGAGATGCGGAGGGTCGAGAAGGTCGGGCTGATCGGCGGTGCCGTCTCCGCCGGGCTCTTTGCCTCCGCTGGGGCCGTTCTCTGGCACCGGCTTGCCCGGCGGCCGCTGCCGCAGGTCCGAGGGACGATCGAGGTCCCCGAGCTGCGCGGGAAGGTGCGGGTGCGGCGCGATCGCTGGGGCGTCCCCCACATCGAGGCGGCCGAGCGGGAGGATCTCTACTTCGCCCAGGGCTACTGCCATGGCCAGGACCGGCTCTGGCAGATGGACTTCTACCGCCGGGTCGTCGCCGGCCGGGTCGCCGAGATGGCGGGGGAGGAGGGGCTGCCGGTCGACCGGCTGATGCGGACCCTGGGGATCCGGCGGATCGCCGAGCGCGAGGAGGCCGAGCTCGACCCCGGGCTGCGCGGAGCGCTCGAGCGCTTCTGCGCCGGCGTCAACGCCGCCGCCCGCGACGCCCGAGCGCTGCCCTTCGAGCTGCAGGTGCTGCGCCAGGGCTTCGAGCCGTGGCGGCCGGTCGACATCCTCAGCCTCGGCAAGCTGCTCGCCTTCGGCCTCTCGACCAACTGGGAGCGGGAGCTGCTGCGCGCCGACATGCTGCGCGAGCTGGGGCCGGCGCTGACCGCCCGCCTCGACCCCGCGGCGGTCGACGTCCAGCTGCCAAAGCCGTTCCTGCCCGTGCCCGGACCCCGGCGCGATGTACAGGTCCTCCCGCAGGTCCGCCTCGCCGTGCGGGACCCCCCAGCGATCGCGCCGCACCCG
>JBQCIG010000251.1:0-4078 GCA_051953975.1 Solirubrobacterales bacterium
GACACCGACCGCGGCGGCCTCGTCACCTACCACGGGCCCGGTCAGCTCGTCGCCTACCCGATCGTCCACCTCGGCGCCTACGGCGACGACGTCCACGCCTACGTGCGCGGGCTCGAGCAAGCGATGATCGAGACGCTCGCCGAGCACGGCGTCGAGGCCCGCACGATCGAGGGCCTGACCGGCGTCTGGGTCGAACAACCCCGCCGACGGGACGAAAACCGGTCCATACAACCGGAAATCGTCCCGTCGCCACAGGAAGGGGCGCGCAAGGTCGGGTCGATCGGGTTGCACGTGAGTCGCGGGGTGACGACGCACGGGCTCGCGGTCAACGTCAACAACGACCTGCAGCCGTTCGAGTGGGTGGTCCCGTGCGGGATCGAGGGGGTGGCGATGACCTCGCTCTCGCGCGAGCTCGGCGCCGAGCAGGACCTGGGCGCCTTCGCCGACACGCTCGTCGCCCGCTACGCCGCGGTCTTCGACCGCGATCCCGTCCCCACCGCGCTCGCCGAGCTCGGCCTGGCGACGCCGCCCGCTACGCTCAGCGGAGCCGAATGAGCGAGACCGCCGAGCGCATCCACGTCACCCGCTCCCGCGCCAAGCCGGGCGGGACCGCCGCCGATGCCGAGGGGACGGTCCCCTTCCGCCGCGCCCGCAAGCCGCCGTGGCTGAAGGTGCCGGCGCCGGGCGGGCCCAACTACCGGCGGCTGAAGGAGAAGATCGCGGGCGACAACCTCCACACCGTCTGCGAGGAGGCCAATTGCCCCAACGTCGGCGAGTGCTGGGAGCGCGGCACCGCGACCTTCATGATCTTGGGCGACGTCTGTACCAGGCGGTGCGGCTTCTGCAACGTGCAGACCGGCAAGCCGACCTGGAACGACCCGCTGGAGCCGCTGCGGGTCGCCAACCTGGTGATGGCTTTGGGCCTGCGCCACGCGGTCGTCACCTCGGTCGACCGCGACGACCTGCCCGACTACGGCGCCTCCGCCTTCGTCGGCGTCATCCGCTCGATCCGGATGCTGGCGCCGGGGTGCAAGGTGGAGATCCTCACCCCCGACTTCCGCGGCCAGGAGATGCCGCTGGCGAAGGTGATCCACGAGCGGCCCGACGTCTTCAACCACAACGTCGAGACGGTCCCGCGCCTGTATCCGGTCGCCCGCCGCGGCTCGCAGTTCCTGCGCTCGGCCCGGGTGCTGAAGATGGCGAAGGAGATGGGCGGCGAGGAGGTCGTCACCAAGTCGGGCCTGATGGTCGGCCTCGGCGAGTCCTTCGAGGAGATGGTCGAGACCTTCGGCCTGCTGCGCGAGCACCGCGTCCAGGTCCTCACCGTCGGCCAGTACCTGCGTCCGACCGAGAACCACCTGCCGGTGGTCCGCTACTGGCACCCCGACGAGTTCGCCGCCCTCGAGAAAGCCGCCTACGACCTCGGCTTCGAGTCGGTCGCCGCCGGCCCCCTGGTCCGCTCCAGCTACCACGCCGACCAGAACCTGCCCGAGTCGCACCGGGCCGAGCAGCTAATCGCTTCTTAAAAACTCTGCTGATCATTTGACAACACTTGCGTTTCTGGATATTCATCCCGCCGGATGAAGCCGGAGCGCGAGGAGATCGGGAGGGAAGTGGGGCGTTTCCCCTCTAAGGGAGGGAGCGTCGAGCGTGATCCAGAGCGCATCTACGCGCAGTTAGAGAAGGAGTTCGGCGAGGAGCTGAACCCCGCCCTGCGCAGGGTCCTGAAGGAGCGCGAGGCGATCCAGGCATGGCTCCGCAAGCCTGGAAACGCGGCGGCCTTCAAAGCGGACCCGGTGGGGACTTTGCGCAAGCAGTTCCCCGACCTCGAACTGAAAAAGGGCGTCGTCGAAGGCCCGATCTACGTGCCGGTCTCGCTCGGCGGCATCGATCTCGGGGGCGTCGACCAGGCGACGCTCGACTTCTTCGCCGAAGTCTGGGAGTACGTCTCCGACAGCGAAGCGAACGCGAAAGCCTTCGAGGCGGATCGGAAAGGGACGATCACGCTCCTCGGCCGGGGCAAGCCGGAACGCGCGGTCCAGCAGGTGATCGAAGCCTTCCGGCTGAACCAGAGCGGGGGCGGGTCGAGCGGCGGTGGGTCGAAATGGGGACGCGTCGCCAACGAAGCGATCTTCCACGAAGGCTTCGACCCGGTCGGCCCGGTCGCGAGCATGGAGGGCTTCCTCACCCAGTTTCTGCTGCCTCCCAGCGAGGAGGAGTACTAGTGCCGACCGCCGACACCGGCAACTGGGACCTCGTCATCGAGGTCGCGACCAGCGCCCTGCAGCGCGCGGTGGGGGGCCTGCTGCCGACCTCCACGGGACCTTCGTCGATCTCCAACGCGACCTTGAAGGGAACCATCACCCCCCACCTCGCCCCGGGCGCGGTCAGCCTCGCGACGGGCGGTGAAGTGACGCTTGGGCTCCTGTTCGACGGCACCGAAATCGAAGTCGAAGAAGTCTTCCTCCCGATTCCGGTTGCCGGGATCGAAGGACACAAACCGGCGCCCTGGCTCTCGAAAATCGTCCTCCGCGGCCAGGTGCACGTCACCGACCACCTTGAAATGCGGGGGAACGACCTCGTCATCGACTTCAGTCACGACAGCGCCCGCTCGCAGCCGGCGGTCTCGGTAGCGCTCGACGAAAGCTCGCTGCTGGCGGCGCCACTGATCCAGTTCATCCTCGCCGCCGCCTTCCTCAGCGGCGGCGAGACTGTCTACAACGCCACCCGCCAGCTGCTGGTCAGCGAAGTGGAAGCGCAGATCAAGCAGCAGGTGCTGGCGTCGCTGCCGGGCGTGGTCGCCGTGGTCCCCGCCCCCAACATCTCGGGGCATCCGATCACCGCCTCGGCGCTGCTCACCCAGTCGCAGTCGCTGCACCTCTGCTTCGCGCTCTGCAACCCTGCCGGATCCACCGCCTTGATCACCCGCTCGATGCTGCTCACCACGAGCGCCGGCACCACGGCGGACGTCGCCGCCTTCGCGATCAGCAACGCCTCCCTGCTCGGCTGCTTCGTCAAACCGGAAGCGATGAGCACCCTCGGCCTGCCCGCGTCGGGGTTCAGGAGCGATCACCCGTGCTTCTTCCTCGGCAGCAATCCGATCCCGATCCCGGGACTTCCGAGCTCGATCGCCGAAGCCAACTTGAACACGCTGATCGCGGGGATCGACGAGTCCGGCCTGCTGCGGATCCAGGCGGGGCTCAGCGCAGTCGGGCCCGCCGAAGCGTTCCACATCACCACCTCGATCGACGTCGCCCTCTCGATCAACGCCAGCGTCAGCGGCGGCAACCTCGCGATCGAAATCGCCGAAGCCCGGCCGCCGATCTTCGAAAGCGAAGTCTCGATCGAATGGTGGGTCTACGTGGCCGGCGGCCTCACCGGCGGCCTCGGCATCGCCGCGATCCTCGCCCTCGGCGACATCTTCGGCGGCAAGGCGCTCGACGCCCTTCTTTCGAGCCTGATCAAACGGTTGCCCGTGATGATTCCCTCGGTCTCCGCCCCCCTCCCCACCGCCGCCACCCCCGTGCGGGTGCGCGAAGTGACGAGGGTGGAGGCCGACTCCCCGCGGCGCACGCTGAACCTGTTCGGGTTCCCCATGTCGGACCCGTTCCGCTCGCACGACATCATCGTCCACTTCATCTGAGGCAGTCGCAGCGCCCTAAAATGGCCGCAGCGGGGCCATAGCTCAGCTGGAAGAGCGCCTGCTTTGCAAGCAGGAGGTCGCCGGTTCGATCCCGGCTGGCTCCACTCGAGGATCGAGAGCGACCGGTTCCGATCAGGCCGATCCGCCTACGGGTCATGGACGCCTGTACCGAACCAGCGAGATGCCGTCGCCGACGGTCTTCGCCTCGATCAGCTCCAGCCGGTGCTTGGCCTCGCCTTCGGGGAAGAGGCGCTTGCCCTCGCCGAGGAGGACCGGGAAGACCATCAGGCGCAGCTCGTCGAGGAGCTCGGCTTCGATCAGCGCCTTGACCAGGGTGGCGCTGCCGGCGACGAGGATGACGCCGTCGACGTCCTCCTTGAGGCGGGCGACCGAGTCGGCGGGATCGCCGCTGAGGATGGTGGAGTTCTGCCAGTC
>JBQCIG010000252.1:0-4804 GCA_051953975.1 Solirubrobacterales bacterium
ACCTAAGCGCGCCTGGGGCGGGCCTCTATCGGCGTCTCCCTGAAATTAGCGGCGCTCGACCCGCTGTTGACCGGCCGCGTGCTGTTCCGCCTGCAGGCGACCCGGCAGGGCCTGCCGCCCGCGGCCGGGCGCCGCCGCGCCGACGAGCTGCTGGAGCGGGTCGGCCTCGCCGACGCCGCCGACCGCCGCGTCGGCGGCTACTCCGGCGGCATGCAGCGCCGGCTGGACCTCGCCGCCGCGCTGGTCCACGAACCGCGCGTCCTCTTCCTCGACGAGCCGACCACCGGCCTCGACCCAGTCAGCCGCAAGACGATCTGGGAGGAGGTGCGGGCACTGAACGAAGCCGGCACCACCGTCTTCCTCACCACCCAGTACCTGGAGGAGGCGGACCAGCTCGCCGACAACGTCGGGATCATCGACAGCGGCCTCATCGTCGCCGAGGGGACGCCCGAGGCGCTGAAGGGCGAAGTCGGCAACCCCCACGTCGAGCTGCTGGTCGGGGAGGGCTCGGTCGCCGAGGCCGAGCGCGTCTGCCGCGAGCTCGGCAAGCTGCTGCCGCCGAAGGACGGCAAGCGGGTGCTGCTCGAGGTCGAGCAGGGGGCCGCCGACATCCCCCGCGTCGTCCGCGCCCTCGACGAGGCGGGGGTCGGCGTCGAGTCGCTGGAGCTGGTGCGGCCGACGCTCGACGACGTCTTCGTCGCCAAGACCGGCTACCACCTCGAAGAGGAGGAAGGCGAGGGCTCCTCCGCCGAGGAGCCGACCGCGGCATGAGCGGCCTCACCGCCAGCGCGCGGGTGGTGCGGGCGCTGGGGGGGCGCTCGGTCCGCCAGACCTTCCGCCGGCCGCAGCTGATCGCGCCGATCATCGTCTTCCCGACCGTGCTGCTGGCGATCCAGACCGGCGGCGCCGGCGCCGGGATCGAACTCCCCGGCTTCCCGCCGGTGCAGAGCTTCCTCCAGTTCATGCTGGCCGGCTCGATGATGCAGTCGATGATGCTGGCCGGGAACAGCGGCGGCATCGCCTTCGCGGTCGACATCGAGATGGGTTTCACCGACCGCCTCTTCGCCGCCCCGATCCCGCGCTTCGCGATCGTCCTCGGGCGGCTGGCGGGGACCGGCGCGCTGGGGCTCTTCGCCTCGGTCTGGTTCCTCGCGATCGGGCTGATCTTCGGCGCCCACGTCGAGGGCGGCGTTCCCGGCGCGCTGCTGGCGATGGCGTTGATCACCGCCTCGGCGCTGGCGGTCGGCGGCATCGGCGCCGCGATCGCCCTGCGCACCGGCAGCGCCAGCGTCGTCCAGGGGCTCTTCCCGCTGGTCCTCGTCGTCCTCTTCCTCTCCTCCGCCTTCTTCCCCCGGGAGCTGATGATCGAGCCGGCGCGGACGATCGCCGAATACAACCCCTTCAGCTTCATCGTCGAAGGCGTGCGCGAGCCGATCATCGCCGGCATCGACGCCACCCAGACGCTCGAGGCCGTCGCCGCGATCGCCGGGATCTTCGCCCTCAGCATCGTCCTCAGCGCCAGGGCGCTGCGACACCGGCTGCGGGTGGGCTGATGGAGGCCGCCGGCCACGCCACCGCCCCGCCGGTTTGGCGCGCCAACCTGGCAACGGTCGCCGCCTTGATGGTGCGAGCCAAGAACGAGCTGGTGCGGGTGCCCGGCGCGGCGATCCCCGGGGTGCTGGCGCCGACGATCTTCTTCCTCGGCCTCAACGGCGTCTTCGGAGCGCTGACCCACCTGCGCGGCTTCGACACCAACTCCTACGAGAGCTTCATCGTCCCGGTCAGCATGCTGCAGGGCGCCGGCTTCACCGGCGCCGCCGCCGGGGTCAACCTCGCCCGCGACTACGAGCAGGGATGGGTCGACCGCCTGCTCGTCTCCCCCGCCCCGCGCTGGGTGCTGCTGAGCGGCAACGTGCTCGCCGCGAGCGCCCGCTCGCTGGTGCCGGCGACCTTCGTGCTGGCGATCGCCTTCGTCCTCGGCGCCCACTGGCCCGGGCTCGACGGCCTTGTGATCTGCTACCTGATGGTCACCGCGATGGCCGCGGTCGCCGCCTGCTGGGGCTCGATGCTGGCGCTCCACTACAAGAGCCAATCGGCGGCGCCGCTGATGCAGGCGGGGATGCTGGCGCTGATCTTGCTCACCCCCGCCTACGCGCCGCCGGAACTGCTGCAGCCCTGGCTGGAGACGGTGGCGGGGATCAACCCCGTCTCCCACGTCGTCGAAGCGGCGCGGCAGGGCTTCGTCGGCGGCGTCAGCTGGGCCGGCACCTGGCCGGGACTGGTGGCGCTGGCGGGTCTGCTGGCGGTCCTCGGCGCCTTGGCGCTGCGGGAGATGCGGCGCACGAATGTCTGAGCGCGAGGCGGCGCTCGCCGAGGCCGAGCGCGTCCTGCGTCAGAACTGGGTCAGCGGCGAACACGAGGGGGTTCCCTTTCGCTATACCGAGCCGAGCCCCCACCGCTATCCCTGGCAGTGGTACTGGGACTCCTGCTTCGCGGCGATCGCCTGGCGGCGCTTCGACCCCGGCCGCGCCCGGGCCGAGCTCGAGAGCCTGCTCGCCGCCCAGCGGGCCGACGGCTTCGTCGGTCACACGATCTTCTGGCGCAGCCGGGTCTCGCCGCTGCGCGCGCTCTTCTACAACGTCGCCTCGCGCCGGGCCCTCCAGACCGAGACGATCCAGCCGCCGCTGCTGGCCTGGGCCTGGCGGATCGCGGTCGGCGACCCGAGCGAGGAGCCGCGGATCGGCGCCCAGCTCGACTGGCTCGCCGCCAACCGCGACCTGGAGGGAGACGGCCTGCTCTGGATCGTCCAGCCCGACGAGTCGGGGCTCGACGCCTCACCCAAGTTCGAACCGGTTTGGGGCCGGCGCGCGAACGCCCGCATCGGCTTCCCGCTGCTGGTCCGCCGCAACCGCCGCCTCGGCTGGAACGCGCGCCGCATCCGCGAGGCCGGCGGGCCCGTCCTCTGCGAGGTCCTGGTCAACACGCTGTGGTCGCTCTCGCTGCAGGCGGCGGGGCGGCCCTCGGCGACGCCGGCCCTGGTCGAGCGGCTCTGGGACGAGCGGCGCGGCCTTTTCCTCGACGAGGCGCAGCCCGGCGGCGAGCGACCGGCCGTCCTCACCTGGGCCTCGCTGGCGCCGCTGGCGCTGCCCGACCTGCCGGAGGAGATCGGGCGGCGCCTGGTCGAGGAGCACCTCCTGCGCGAGGACGAGTTCTGGACGCCGGTGGCACCGCCCTCGGTCGCGGTCGGCGAGCGCGGCTACGAGCCCGACGGCGGCCACGGCCCGATCCGGCGCTACTGGCGCGGACCGACCTGGGTCAACTCGGCCTGGCTGGTCTGGCTCGGCCTGCGCCGCCTCGGCTACGAGACGGAGGCGAAACGGCTCGCCGATGGCATCGTCGCCACCGTCGCCCGCGAAGGCCTGCGCGAGTACTACAACCCGCGCGACGGCACGGGCCTGGGCGCCAAGGACTTCGCCTGGTCAGCGCTGGTGGCGGAGTTGGCGGACCCGCAGCCGGCGGATTATTTGTAGCGGTAGGTGATCCTGCCGCGGTCGAGGTCGTATGGCGACAGCTCGATCTTCACGCGGTCGCCCGGGAGGATGCGGATGTAGTGGCGGCGCATCTTGCCGGAGATGTGACCGAGCACCTCATGCCCGTTGTCGAGTTTGACCCGGAACATCGTGTTGGGGAGAGCCTCGGTGATCTCCCCCTCCATTTCGATCTTTTCCTCTTTGGCCATGCGGCCGGGAGCGTATCTAACGGCGCAGGTGTTCGAGCGCGCCGGCGCGGTCCGTCACTTCGCCTGCATACTGCGCCGCCTCCAGCTCGGCCAGCGCCGAGCCCAGCTCGGGACCGGACTCGATCCCCAGCTCGGCCGCCAGCTCGTCGCCCCGCAGCAGCGGCTGCGGCGGCCCATCGCGGCGCCAGTCGAGGGCGGCGGCGATCATCTCGCAGGCCAGCTGGAGGTGGGCGGCGACCATCTCGGGAGCCGCGATCGGGCCCGAGCCGCGAGCCGAGAGGCGATCGGCGACGGTGAGCAGGGTGACGTCGACGGCGACCGGTTCGGTCGCCCGCAGGTAGGCGTGGACGCGCCGCGCCGGGAGCGGCATCTCCGCAATCAGGAACCCAAGCCGCAGGTGGTGCAGGGCCAGCGCCTGCAGGTGCTGAGTAAGGCGGCGGCTGGCGCGCAGGCGTTTGCAGATCCCACCGATGATCTCCGCCCCCACCTGGTCGTGACCGCGGAAGCCGACGAAGCCGTCGCGCTCGGCCCGGGTCGCCGGCTTGCCGACGTCGTGGAAGAGGGCGCCGAAGCGCAAGCCCGTGCGGCGGGTCATCTCGTCGGCGAGCGGCTCGTCGAGCAGGGCGGCAACCTCGCCGGCGCGCTCGCCGGCGAAGCGCTTGAGGTCGCCCTCGACCTCGAGCGTGTGCTCGAGCACGGCGAGGGTGTGGTCGAAGACGTCGAGATGGTGATTGGGGCCCTGCTCGACTCCCCTCATGTTCTCCAGCTCGGGCAGGACAACGGCGGTCACCGCCAGCTCGTCGAGCAGGCGCAGCCCGCGCAGCGGGTCGGGGCCGCCGAGCAGCTGGCGCAGCTCGGCAAGCTGGCGCTCGCCGGCCGGGTCGGCGGCGCGGGAAGCGGCAGCGCGGGCCAGCGCGACGGTGCGCGGCTCGATCTCCAGCTCCAGCTCGGCCGCCAGGCGCGGCGCCCGCAACAGCCGCAGCGGGGGGTCGGCGAAGCTTTGCTGGCCGCCGACCCCCACGCGGGTGTCGGCGCGATCGGCGCGGCCGGGGTAGGGGTCGATCG
>JBQCIG010000253.1:0-11106 GCA_051953975.1 Solirubrobacterales bacterium
CGGCTGCTCCGGCGGCGCTTACGACTTCTTCGAGCCGCTGCAGAACCTCGACGGCTACGACGTGGTCGAGACGATCGCGCACCAGCCCTGGGTGCTGAACCACAAGGTCGGGATGATGGGCATCAGCTACGGCGGCATCAGCCAGCTCTTCACCGCCGCCACCGATCCACCGGACCTGGCGGCGATCTCGCCGCTGTCGGTGATCGACAACACCCAGACGACGCTCTACCCGGGCGGCATCCTCAACACCGGCTTCGCGGTCGAATGGGCCAAACAGCGAATCCACGACGCCGAAGCGGCCTCCCCCACGCAGGGCCAGGCATGGGCCTACAAGCGCATCCAGGAAGGCGACCAGACCTGCGCGGAAAACCAGGCCCTGCACCCCGAAGCGGTTGACCTCCTCAAGAAGATCGAAGAAAACAACCACTACAAACCCGAAGTCGCCGACCCGCTCTCCCCGGTCACCTTCGTCCACAAGATCAACGTGCCGACCTTCATGGCCTGCCAGTGGACCGACGAGCAGACCGGCGGTCACTGCCCGACCCTGGCCGAGCACATGACCGGGACGAAAAAGAAGTGGTTCACCTTCACCAACGGCACCCACGTCGACTCGCTCGACCCCGCCACCTTCGACCGCTGGTACGACTTCCTCGAGCTCTACGTCGCCAAGCGAGCGCCGATCGTCGGCTCGGCGGCGATCCAGGCCGCGGCGCCGCTGATCTACCAGGAAGCGATGGGGATCCCCGGCGTCACGCTGCCGCCCGACCCGATCCAGCTGCAGCCGACCTACTCACTGGCGCTGGCCGCCTTCGAAAACCTGAAGCCAGTGCGGGTCCTCTTCGACAACGGCGCCGGCGGGCTCTCGCCGGGTCAGCCGTACCCCGGCTACGAAAACTCCTTCGACAAGTTCCCGGTGCCCGGCACCAAAGCCAAGACCTGGTACCTCTCGCCGGGCGGCAGCCTCAGCGGCAGCCCGCCCGCCGGCTCGGGCACCGATGAATTCACTTGGAACGCCCACGCCCTGCCGAGGACCGACTTCAGCGGCGACACCGGCTCCGGCGAAGGCGGCCTCTGGACGGCCACGCCCGCATACCACTGGGAACCGAACCCGCCGGGAAGCGCCGTCTCCTACGAAACCGCGCCGCTCGGCACGAACACGACCGTGATCGGCGCCGGCGCCGTCAACGTCTGGGTCCGCTCCTCGACTCCCAACGTCGACCTGCAGGCGACGATCAGCGAGGTCAGGCCCGACGGCAAGGAAACCTTTGTCCAGAACGGCTGGGTGCGAGCCGACGAGCGGGCGCTCGACCCCGAAAAGAGCACCGCCCTGGAGCCGGTGTTGAGCCTGCGCGAATCCGACGTCTCCCCGATGCCGGCCGGCCAGTTCGTGCCGGTGACGATCCCGCTCTACTACGAGGGCCACGCCTACCGCGCCGGCTCGCGGATCCGGGTGACGATCGCCGCCCCCAACGGCACCCAGCCGATCTGGGCCTTCGACCAGACCGAACCGGAAGGCACCGCCCAGGTCGCGATCGCCTACGGCGGCGAAACGCCCTCGAACCTGCTGCTCCCCGTCGTCCCCGGCCTCAGCGTGCCGACCGGCCTGCCGCCGTGCCCGGGCCTACGCGGCGAGCCCTGCCGCTCAGTCGGCTAGCCCCAGGGCGATCTCGAGGTCGGTCGCGAAGTCGCCGAGGGGCGGCCGAAGAGCTCCTCGACGGCGCGGATGCGGTTGGTGACGGAAAGGTAGAGCCGGCGCAGGCTCTTGCATTTCCTCGTCGCCGAACCTTTGCGCGCGAGCCTCCGTACACCGGTCGGTGGAAGCGCGGCGGAGCGGAGATCAGACCCATGCGGGCCCGACCCTCGGTGGAGGCGATGAGCGGATGGGCACGAGGGGCATCTTCCGGTGGGCAGGCCCAGCGGTCGGGGTGGCCGTGCTTGCAGCCGTGACCTGGCGGCTGGGCAGCGGGCCGTTCCTCGACGGTGTACGGGCGCTCGACGCAGGCGCGCTCGTGGCCGCGGCGGCCCTCGTCCTCCTCACCACCGTCTGCTTCGCCTGGCGGTGGCAGACCGTGGCCGACGGCCTCGGCGTGCGGCTGTCCTTGGCCGAGGCGGTCCCGGCCTACTACCGGTCTCTATTTCTGAACCTGACGCTTCCGGGCGGCGTCGCCGGGGATGTCCATCGCGGCGTCCGCCACGGGCGCGACGTGCGGGACCTCGGCCATGCCCTGCGGGCCGTCGTCTGGGAGCGCAGCGCCGGCCAGTTCGTCCAGGTGGTGTTGGCCGTCTCGGTGCTCTTCGCGATGCCTTCGCCACTGCGCTCGTCGATGCCGTTCGTCGCGCTTGCGCTGGCCGCAACGGCCGCGGCAGTCTTCCTAGTCTGTGCGCGAAGGGGACGCGGTCATTCCCTCTGGGAGCGGGCGCGGAACGCGGCGGTGTCGGACATCCACAGGGGCCTGCTCAACAGGCGCGCGCTGCCGAAGGTCGTGCTCGCGTCGATCGTCGCCGTGGTCGGTCATGTGCTCACCTTCCTGATCGCCGCCCGCGCCGTGGGGGTCACCGCCCCCGTCACCCGACTTCTGCCCCTGGCCTTCATCTCGATCACCGCCATGGCGCTGCCAAACATCGGTGGCTGGGGGCCTCGCGAGGGCGTCACGGCCTGGGCGTTTTCCGCGGCGGGGCTCGGCGCCGGCCTCGGCGCCGCGACCGCCGTCGCCTACGGAGTCATGGTGCTCGCAGCCAGCCTGCCGGGTGGACTCGTGCTGCTCCTGGAGTGGCTCCCCTGGCGCCGCGAGCCGGCGCCCGCGCCGCTCCTCGGCGCCTGGCATCGCCAACGTCCTCAGGCAGGCAAAGCGTCATGAGCACCAGCGCGAAGACGATCAGGTGCGAGAGCCGACTGGCGATCGGCCGCAGCGTCTTCGAGGTGTGGGACTACATCTGCGACGTCGGACGCTGGCCGCAGTGGGCGCCGACCGTCCAGGCGGGCTGGGTCGCCGGCGGGGGCCCGCTGGCGCCGGGCGCACGGGTCGAGCAGCGAGCGAAGTTGATCTTCGGGGCCACTCGCTACCGGGCCCAGCACGTGACCGCGGTGGAGCCGCCACGCAGCTTGGCCTTCGCCGGGCCCCTGGGGACCTCGACGGCGCGCTGGGGGATGGAGTTCGCACCGATCGACGGTGTGCAGACCGAGGCCGAGATGTGGGTCGAGGTCGACCTCAGGAACGTCATGCGCGCGCTTCCCAGGCGCGCCTTCAGGGACCGGATCCAGCGGGTGATGGACATCGAGATGATCGCGATCAAGGCGTCGGTCGAGTCCATGTCGTTGAGGGACGGGAGTCCCGTAGGAGCGTCCACGGAGCACCCGCTTGGGGAGGGGAAACCATGAGCCCGCTCGACGCGACGCAGGAGCGCCTGATCGCGACCTACCGCAAGAAGGCCAAGCACTACAACGTCGTCTCCCGGCTCTACCCGGTACCCGGCTACCCCCAGCAGGCCCAGCGCCGCCGCGCCATACGTGCCCTGCAGCTCCGCCCCGGCGACACCGTCGTCGACCTCGCCTGCGGCACCGGCCAGAACTTCCCGCTGATCGAGCGGGCGATCGGCCCCGGCGGCCGGATCGTCGGCGTTGACCTCACCGACGCGATGCTCGCCCAGGCCGAGCGCCGGATCGAGCACAGCGGCTGGAGCAACATCAGCCTCGTCCAGGCAGACGCGGCCGACTACGCCTTCCCGGCCGGCATCGACGCGATCCTCTCGACCTACGCCCTCTCGCACCTGCCTGACTGCGGGGAGGTGATCGCCCATGGTGCCGAAGCGCTCGCTCGCGACGGGCGCTGCGTCGTGCTCGATCTCAAGGCCCCCGACAACGCGCCGCGGATGCTGGCACGGCTCGGAACCGCGCTTGGACGGCCCTTCGGCTCGATCGACGAGTGGCTCGCGCGCCGCCCCTGGGAGGGGATTCGCGCATCGATGCAGGACGCGCTGGGCGATCTTCACTGGAGCGAGTTGTGCTTCGGGACCGCATTCCTCGCGGCCGGGTCCCCGACCCCGAGGGGGGCGTCGAGATGATGCCCGCCACCGATCTGCTCCGCGACCAGGGCGATCTTGCGCACGCGCTCCGTCCGCAGCCAGTCGTTCCAGAGCCTGTGTGCGGCCAGCAGCTCCTCCAGCGCTCGGTCTCCGATCTCCGCGGCGATCGCGGCGGCATCGGCGGCGAACGCCTCGGTCAGCGCCTCGGCCATGGCGGCGTGCGAGCGAGTGCAGTCTTCCTGCCAACGGACGGCCAGCCCGGCCCGGTCCAGGGAGGCGAGCATCTCCTCGACCGGGACGAGCCAGACGGTGTCGGCGTCGGGCATCCGCTCTCGCTCCGCCTCGGTGAGGGGCGAGCCCGCTTCGAAGGTGCAGGCAAACCGCCCGCCGATAGTGAGCGCGTCAGCGATCTGCCGAAGCAGCGGCTCCTTCTCGGCGAACGCCAGCAACGTCTCGAGCAGCAGCACCACCTCGAACCGGCCAGGAGGAAGCGGCGGGATCCGGGCCACCTCGAAGCGACAGGGGAGCTCGCCGGCCCGCTGACGTGCGATCTCGACGGCGCCGGCGCTGTAGTCGACCCCGAGGTAGTCGCAGCCCAGCTCCCGGGTGATGAAGCGTCCCGGGCCGCCGATTCCGCAGCAGAGGTCGAGCACCGACACGCCGGGTGCGATGCCCGCCTGACGCGCCAGCGCCAGGACTTCAGCGGCACGCATGAAGCTCTCCTGTTCGATGAACTCGCCGGGCGCGTAGGCCCCGACCCGAGCCCGTTGGAGGGCACGCACGAAGGGAGCGCGCTCGTCCTGCTTCACGCCGAGGATGCTAGATGGCCATCTGGCCCGCTGGGAAGCACCGGCCCGCGACCGGGGTCCTAGGGAGATGGCAACCGAGCCCTCGGGACGCTCCTACTGGGACAGCGATCGCCTCGGTCCCGCCGACTGGGTGACGCTCACCCGGGCCGCGCTCGCCGCCGGCTTGGCGGCCCTGGTCGCAGACTCGTTCACCAGGCCCGTGCCGCCCACCCTGCTGGTAGCGCTCGCCTCGGTCGCGCTCGTGCTCGACGCGGTCGACGGGCAGGTGGCGCGGCGCACCGGCACGGCGTCGGCGCGGGGCGAACGCCTGGACGGGGAGGTCGACGCCTTTCTGATCGCCGTCCTCAGCGTGTACGTCGCCCGCTCGTTCGGCGCCTGGGTGCTCGCGATCGGCGCGGCCCGCTACGCGTTCCTCGCGGCCGGATACGCGCTTCCGTGGCTGCGGGCACCGCTGCCACCGCGCTACTGGCGCAAGGTCGTCTGCGCGATGCAGGGGATCGTCCTCACGATCGCGGCCGCGCAGGTGCTGCCGTCGGCGCTGGTGGGCGCCGCGCTCGCGGCCGCGCTCGTGCTGTTGGCGGAGTCGTTCGGCCGGGACGTGTGGTGGTTATGGAGCCAGAGGCGCCGGGAGGCTTCCCGGTCCCGAGCCGGCGCAGGTCCGGCGCTCGCGGACGAGTGGCCCGCGGGCCCCCGGCGCGGACGCGGAGGGCTCCGGGCGATCGTCGCCGTGCTGGTGACGGTCTTGTCGATCGCGATCGTGTGGGCGGCGCTGGTCGCTCCGGACCAGCCGGGCCATTTCGGCTCGACCGCCTTCCTGAGGATCCCGATCGAGGGTCTCGTCTTGATCGCGCTGGCGGCCTTCCTGCCGGTCACCGGTCGCCGGGTCCTGGCGGTGCTCGCCGGGCTGACCCTGGCGCTGGTGGTCGTCCTCAAGGTGGTCAACTACCAGGTCTTCTCGTTATTCGATCGCCCCTTCGAACCGCTCGGCGACATCGGGCAGCTCGGGAACGCGCTCGAAACCCTGCGCCTGGAGGACGGTGCGTCGCAGGCGCGGCTGATCGAGATAGGCGCCGTGGCGGGCGTGGTGGCCGCGGTCGTCCTCCTGCCCCTGGCGATGCTGCGGGTGACCCGGGTCGCGGCCGACAATCGCCACTTCGCGCTCCGGGCGGTCGCGGCCCTCGGCGCCGTCTGGGCGGTGTGCGCCGTGCTCGGCGCGCAGCTCGTCTCGCACACGCCGATCGCCTCCGCGATCTCCGCCAGCGTGCTCGTCGACGAGGGACGGACCGTGCAGGCCGAAGTCAACGACGTCGGCGTCTTCGCCGCCGCGATCAAGCACGACCCCTACCGCGACATCCCGACCGGGTCGCTGCTGCGGGCCCTACGCGGGAAGGATGTCCTGCTCGTCTTCGCCGAGTCCTTCGGCCGAGTGGCGATCGAAGAATCCTCGTTCGCGCCCGAGGTCGACGAAGCGCTGGCCGCGGGGAACAGGCGGCTGGTGAGCGCCGGCTTCCACTCCCGCAGCGGCTTCCTGATCTCACCGACCTTCGGCGGCGGCAGCTGGCTGGCGCACTCGACCCTGAACGCGGGCCTCTGGGTCCACAACCTGCGCCGCTACGCCCAGCTGCTGCCGGAACGGCGCCTCACGCTCGCCTCGGCGTTCAACCGCGCCGGCTGGCGGACCGTCGACGTCGTGCCCTCGAACGACCGTCCCTGGCCGGAAGGGAAGGCCTTCTACCACTGGGACAGGATCTACGACCGCAATCAGGTCGGCTATCGCGGGCCGACTTTCTCCTACGCGTCGATGCCCGACCAGTACATCTACTCGGCGTTGCAGCGGCTCGAGCTCGGGAAGACGCACCGCCGCCCGCTCTTCGCCGAGGTCGACACGGTCTCGAGCCACCAGCCCTGGAACCGCGTCCCGGAGGAAATCGGCTGGAACGAAGTCGGCGACGGCTCGATCTACGACCACCTCCCGAACCACTACGAAGGCGGGTCGTTCCTCTCGTACTGGGAAGACGCGTCGCGTGTCCAGGCGAACTACGGCAGGTCGATCGTCTACACGATCAACACCCTGACCAAGTTCATCCAGCACTACGGCAGGAAGAACCTGGTGGTGATCGAGCTCGGCGACCACCAGCCGCGGAACCCCGTCACCGGTGAACGGGCCGGGCACCAGGTCCCGATCTCGATCATCTCCCACGACCCGAAGGTGTTGAGGCGGATCGAAGGCTGGGGCTGGAATCCCGGCCTCAAACCCCGCAAAGACGCCCCGGTCTGGCCGATGAGCTCCTTCCGCGACCGGTTCCTCGAAGCCTTCGACGCAAAGCCGGGGGCCCGGTAGCGACCAGCGCATGCCCGACCGCCCCTACATCCTGCTGAGCTGCGCCCTCTCGATCGACGGCTACCTCGGCAGCGCGGCGCCGCGGCGCCTCGAGCTCTCCAACGACGCCGACTTCGACCGGGTCGACGCGGTGCGCGCCTCCTCCGACGCGATCCTGGTCGGTGCGACCACCGTGCGGACGGACAACCCGAGGCTGCTGGTGCGCTCGCACGACCGCCGCGAGGAGCGAAGGGCCCGCGGCCTCCCGCCATCGCCGATGAAGGTCACCGTGACCGAACGGATGGAGCTCGACGCCCACGCCGACTTCTTCACCGCCGGCGAGACCGAGAAGGTCGTCTACTGCGCGAGCCCGCGCCTGGCCGATGCCCGCTCGCGCCTTGGCTCGGTGGCGACCGTCGTCGACGGCGGCCGGCGGGTGAGGATGCGCCGCCTCACCGAGGACCTCGGCGAGCGCGGCGTGCGGCGCCTGATGGTCGAGGGCGGCGGCAAGGTCCACACCCAGTTCCTGACCGACGACCTCGTCGACGAGCTGCAGCTGGTCGTCGCCCCCTTCTTCGTCGGCGACTCCCGGGCCACGCGCTTCGTCAGCGACGGCCGCTTCCCCTGGAATCCCGACCGGCGGGCGCGGCTCGCGGAGGTCAGCCAGATCGGCGACGTGGTGCTGTTGCGCTACGCCCTCTCGGCCCGCTTCGAGACCGACTGATGGCGCTGCCCACCGCGACGATCCGCACCCAGGTCTCGATGCCCGTGCGCTTCTCCGACGGCCAGGCCAGCTTCGCCCGGGTGTTCAGCTTCGACGGCCTCCTCGACGGCCGCGAGCACGTCGCCTTCGGCCTCGGCGACCGGGCCGCCCCGCTCACCTCCACCGAGAACCTGCTCGAGCCGCTGGTCCGGCCGCACAGCGAGTGCCTGACCGGCGACGTGTTCGACAGCCAGCGATGCGACTGCGGCGCGCAGCTGCGCGAGGCGGTCGAGCGGATCGCCGAGTCCGGTGGCTACCTGTTGTATCTGCGCCAGGAGGGACGCGGCATCGGCCTCTACCCCAAGCTCGACGCCTACGCGCTACAGGACGAGGGGTTGGACACCTACGAGGCCAACCTCGCGCTGGGCCACCACGAGGACGAACGCAGCTACCTCGTCGCCGCCCAGATGCTGCGCGCCCTCGGAGCTTCGCGGGTCGCCCTCCTCTCCAACAACCCCGACAAGGCGCGGCAGCTCGGCCGCTTCGGGGTGACGGTGACCGAGCGGGTGCCGACTGGCGTGCACCTGTCCGCCGCGAACGCCCGCTACCTGGAGGCGAAGGCGCGGCGCGGCCACACGCTCGACGTCCCGCCGCCGGCGGCCTGAGGTCATCCCCTCAGGGGAGGACGAGCAGGTCGGCGTGACCCACGCTGACCGCGAGCTTCCCGGCGCTCGCCTGCTCCAGTCGCCGGCGGCAGTAGGGCTCGCGCTCGCCGCCCAGCTCGGGCTCCTGCTCGCAAGCGGCCTCCACCCAGCCGGCGATCCACTCCGCGGCGAGGGCGGAGTGCGCGGGCCCGAGTCGCCAGGGGCTGGGCCTGACGATGACCTCGGCGCCCAGCCGGCGGAAGCTCTCGACGGCGACCTCGACGGCATCCGGCCCGAGCAGCCTGCCGCGGGTCGTGGTGCGGCGCTGGTGGGCGTCGAAGGCGGCGGCCACGCGGTGGTCCAGCGGGTCCGCGGGCGCGATCTCGACGCGACCGACGACCGAGAGGGTCAGCAGGATCGGGCACCCCGCTCCCATACAGAGGCCGGCCAGCCGGTCCAGCTCCTCGCCGCTGAGCAGGTCCAGCAGGGCCGAGGCGGTGATCAGGGTCGCCCCTGCGAGGTCATCCACATCTAGTCGGGCGATGTCGGTGCGCATCGCCTCCACGCTGACGGGCGCGCCGTCGGCCGTCGGCCCGGGCACGTCGGCAGCTGCCCGCGCCAGCAAGTCCTCGTCCCGGTCGTGGAGGACCCAGTGCTGCGGTCCCCTCAGCAGCGGAGCCAGCCAGCGGCCCATCGCGCCGGTGCCGCAGCCGAGATCGTGGATGACTCTGCAGCCGCGCACCGGAAGCGCTCGCTCGAGGGCCTCGGCGAGGTCGCGCGCGCGGGCCTCGGCGTCCGCGGGCTCCCGCAGGGCGAGCCATCCGGGACTGACGCGGATCACCTCGGCGCCGTTCATGGCGACGCCTCGGCCAGGACCCCGGCGACGAGCGCCGCCGTGGCGGACCAGGGAGGAAGCGATTCGCGTCGCTCGCCGGCGGCCCGACGCAGGCGGGCCCTCAGCCCGGCGTCGCCAAGCCAGGCGCCCAGCGCCTCAGCCAGCGCGCCGGGATCCTCCGGTGCGACCAGCAATCCCGGCTGGGTCCCGGCCGCGCCCTCGCCGAGAGCCTCCGCCACCCCTCCGACCTCGGCGGCGATGACCGGAACGCCACGCGCCAGCGCCTCGGTGACGACCAGGCCGTAGGTCTCGGCCCGCGATGCCACCACCAGGACGTCCGCGGAGGCGTAGCTGCGGTCCAGATCGGCTCCGGTCTGCGGTCCCGGGAAGGACACCCGCTCGCCTGGCCGGCGCCGGCCGAGCTCTTCCACAAACGCCGGGTCGCCGCCCACGCTCCCGACGCAGGTGCAGCGCCAGGACAGCGCCGAGATCGACGCAAGCGCCTCGAGCAGGATGTCGTGGCCCTTCTCGACGCTGACCGCGCCGACGCAGAGCAGCGCTTCGCCGGCCGCGGTCCCTCGGGCCGGCTCGGCGGCCTCGACGCCCGGCTCGGCGACGCGCACCCCGTTCGCGGGCAGGCCGTAGAGCTCCAGCAGCCGGCGGCGGGCCCACTCGCTGGTCGTCACGGTGGCGGTGGCGCTGGCGAGGACCGCCCCCTCTCTCTCCCGCGCCGCGTCGTCGCGCGGGCGGTGGCCGAGCGGCATGTGCACGAGCACGATCAGGCGCAGCCGGCCTGCCTGCGGCACCAGGACCTCCGGCGCGGTCGAGGCGATCAGCCCGTCGAGCAGCACGACGGCGTCGTCGGGGATCTGCCGCAGGGTTCCTTCGAGGGCGGCGAACGATGCCGCGTCGGGTTGGTCCCAGAAGCCGCCGATGGCGCGCTCGTGCACCGTCCAGCCGTGCGGGCCGAGCTCGCGGCAGAGCTGGCGGTCGTAGGTGTTGCCGCCGCTCGGCCGGGCCGGGTCGTCGATGCCGTCGGGCACGACGAAGTACACGGGCCTCATAACGGCCGTTCGTAGCTCGCCCAGGCGATGTGGGACTCGTGCAGCGTGATCAGGATGGCACCCGGCTCCCGGGCGGGATCGTCCGCGTCCCCGGCGCGCACGCGCTCGGCGAGTCGATCGGCGATCACCCGCGCGAGCTCCTCCGTCGTCGTGTTCAGGTTCGCCAGGGCGGGCTCGTCGTCGAGGTTGCGGTAGGTGAGCTCGCCCAGCACCGCGCGCAGCTGCTCGGACGCCAGGCCGATGTCGATCACGATGCCGTCGGCGTCGAGGTCGGGGCGGCGGAAGGTGGCGTCGACCACGTAGGTGGCGCCGTGCAGGCGCTGGGCGGGCCCGAAGGCCTCTCCGCGCAGGCTGTGGGCGATCATCATGTGGTCGCGGACGGTCACGCTGAACACGCGCTACTCCCCGGCATAGGTGATCGTGTGGCAGAGCGCCGGCAGGCTTCCCGCGGCGAGCCGCGCCATGACGGCCGGGAGCTCGTGGAAGCGCGACTCGCCGGTCACGAGGACGTCGAACGCGGGGTCGCGCAGCAGGTCGAGCGCGAGGGCCAGCCGGTCGGCCGTCGTGCGGCGCGCGCTGCGGGCCGGGGACACCGTCCCGACCTGGCTGGCGCGGATGCCCAGGCGGTTGACGTGGAACGCGCCGCCCAGCGAGAGGCGCACCTCCTCGTCGCCGTACCAGCTGAGGTCGAGCACCGTGCCCTCGGGC
>JBQCIG010000254.1:0-13909 GCA_051953975.1 Solirubrobacterales bacterium
CCGACTTTGCCGTTGTAGCTCATGATCGCCACCGCCAGGCAGTGGTTGGCCGGCAGGAAGGCGACGGGGAAGACCTCTTCCAGCTCCCGCCCCAGCACGTAGAGCGGCAGCTGCGGCCCCGGCACGTTGGTGACGATCAGGTTGAAGAGGCGGGTCGAGAAGTTGATCCGCGAGGCCTGCGCCAGCAGCGTCGGCGGCGCGAAGTCGTTGAAGCGGGAGATCACTTCGGCGCCGAGCGCCTGCTTGGAGCGCTTCAGCCCCGCCATCGCGTCGCTGATCGTGCGCAGCCGCCGCACCGGGTCCTCGATGTAGACGGGCAGCGGCCCGCGCATCAGCGCGATCCGGTTGCCGAGGTTGCCGCGCTCGTCCTCGCTGCGGATCGAGACCGGCACCAGCGCCCGCAGCTCCAGCCCCTCGGTCCGCACCTGGCGGCGGTGCAGCCAGTTGCGCAGTGCCCCGGTCACCACCGCGAGGACGACGTCGTTGACGGTGCCGCCGAAGGTGTCCTTGATGTGTTTGAAGGTGGCGAGGTCCGAGCGCGCCCAGACGTAGCGGCGGTGCGGCCCGATCTCTTCGTTCAGCGGCACGTCGGGGGCGGGATCGGCGAAGGCGCTGACGATCTCGCCGATGCCTTCCAGCGCCTCGACCGCCTTGCGGGCGGTGGTCTCGGGGTTGCGGACCGCGTCGACGGCACGCTCGGCGAGCCCGACCGGGGCGGCGACGGCGTCGGCGATCCCCCGCGCGACCAGCTCGGTCGTGCCCGGTTCGGGCTGCGGCACCCAGTCGTCCTCCAGGTGCATCGGCTTGGCTTCGCGCTCGAGATCGAAGAGGACGGTGCCAATGTCGACCCCGCTGACCCCGTCGACCATCGCGTGGTGGGTCTTGGTCAGGATCGCGAAGCGGTCGTTTTCGAGGTTCTGCGCCAGCCACATCTCCCAGAGCGGCTTCGAGCGGTCGAGCTGCTGGGAGAAGATCCGCCCGGCCAGCTTCTTCAGCTGCTCCTCGCCGCCGGGGTCCGGCAGCGCGGTGTGGCGGATGTGGTAGGTGAGGTTGAAGTTGACGTCGTCCGCCCACAGCGGCCGGCCTGCCTCCAGCGGCGGCACCACCAGCTTCTGGCGGAAGCGCGGCACCAGCGGCAGGCGGCTGCGGACGTGCTCGACCAGCTCGACGTAGCGCGGCGGCGGTCCCTCGAAGACGAGGATCCCGCCCACGTGCATGTGGCTGCTCGAGTTCTCGTTCGTCAGGAACGAGGCGTCGACGGCGGTGAGCCGGTCCAGGTGTCGTCCCTCGGTTGCCATTACAGCAAGGCTACTTATGCCCGAGTTTGCGGGCTCTCAAGCCTTGTACCCTGCATGTGTGCCTGCCACCGCCACCGCCCCGAAACGGGTGCTCCTCGCTGCGCCGCGCGGCTACTGCGCTGGCGTCGACCGCGCCGTGCAGACGGTCGAGCGCGCGCTCGAGCTCCACGGCGCCCCCGTCTACGTTCGCAAGGAGATCGTCCACAACAAGCACGTGGTCGAGGAGCTGGCCAAGCGCGGCGCGATCTTCGTCGAGCAGGAGACCGAGGTGCCCGAGGGCGCGATGGTCGTCTTCTCCGCCCACGGCGTCGCTCCCAGCGTGCACGAGAACGCCGCCGCCCGCCGGCTGCGGACGATCGATGCGACCTGTCCGCTGGTGACCAAGGTCCACGTCTCCGCCCGCCGCTTCGCCGCCGAGGGCTACACGATCATCATGATCGGCCACGAAGGCCACGAGGAGGTGGAAGGGACGACCGGCGAGGCGCCCGACAGCATCGTCCTGATCGAAACCGCCGACGAAGTCGAGAGCCTCGAGGTCCCGGATCCCGGCAAAGTCGCCTTCATCACCCAGACGACGCTCTCGGTCGACGAGACGGCCGAGGTGATCGCCGCCCTGCGGGCCAAGTTCCCCGGCATCGTCAGTAGTAAGTCCGACGACATCTGTTACGCGACCACCAACCGCCAGATCGCCGTCAAGCAGCTGGCGCGCGAGTGCGACCTGGTGCTGGTGATCGGCTCGACCAACTCCTCCAACTCCAACCGCCTGGTCGAGGTCGCGCGCGAACACGGCGCCGCCTCGCATCTGATCGACAACCACACCCAGGTGCGGGAGGAGTGGCTCGACGGGGTCGAGACGGTCGGCATCACCTCCGGCGCCTCCGCCCCCGAGGAGCTGGTCGAGCGCCTCGTCGCCTTCTTCCGCGACCGCGGCGCCGAGGACGTCTCCGAGCTGCGCACCGTCCACGAGGACGTCCGCTTCATGCTGCCCAAGGAGATCCGTGAGGAGCTCACGGCGCGGGCTTAGGGGCCTGCCGCGGCGCTGGGGGGCGCCGGTCTGTCTCGCCGGACTCGTGCTGGCGAGCCTGCTCTGGGCGGAGACCGCGGTGGCGGCCCAAAGGCCCGCCTTCTGCGAAGAGCGCTACGTCCGCGACTATGAAGCGCCGCTGCGGGAAATGCCGCGGCGGCATCCGCCGCCGCAGGGCGAACTTCCCTTCGGCCCGCGCAACTTCGACATTCACCGGATCGACGGGGTTCCCGTCGTCCTCGAAGGGAGCCACTTCGGCTACCGGTTCGGCGGCAAAAACGAAGGCTTCCGGGTGGTCGATCTCGGCTGGCGGGTTTCGGCGACCGCCTGGGTAGTCGACGCCGACGGGCATGAGAAGCGGTTGCTCGGCGTGCGCCGCTGGAGCGCCCGCAAGGTCAAGGACCTCGATCCTCTGGAACTGGCCTTTTCCGCCGACCATCCCGGCTTCTATCGCGTCGATCTGCGGATCGCCACTCTCGATGGCCGCCGGCACGTCGCCTATCGCGACTATTTCCGCGTCCTCCGCCGCAGCAACGAAGTCGACATCCGCACCAGCGCCGAAAGCGTCCATCAGGGGGAAACGATCTGGGGTCTGCTCGAGAATCCCGGTGCCGGGCGGCTCTCCACCCCGGGATACCTCAACCTGGAACGAGTCGAAGGCGATGGCTGGGTTCCTGTTCCGCTGCCACCCACGCCGAGATCCGCGATGGGTCTCCGCTGGATCATCGGCCCCGGCGAAGTGGGCTGGTGTCAGCGCTTCGAAGTTCCCGGCGACGCCGTTCCCGGCGACTACCGCTTTTCGACCCCGGTCAACCTTGCCAATACGCAGAAGCAGGTGACGGTGACGGGGCCGTTCGTCGTCGCGCCCTGAGGTCAGTGCGGTTTGCCGCGCAGGATGCGGAAGCGGTAGGTGGTGAGCGGCGATTTGTTGAGGACCGCGTCCCAGGCGCGCACGCGGAGTTCGTAGAGCCCCGGGTTCAGCCGCTCGGGTTCTCCGTAGCTGTACCAGTGTTCGTTGACCATGTAGCTCGCCTGTGCGCGGGTCGAGCAGGTGAGCAGCGTTGGGCAGGTGGGGAACCAGACGGATAGGAACGAGTCGGCGAAGGCATTGCTCTTCCAAACGAGGCCGGGCGGCTTCAAGCGTCGCAGCGATGCCGTGAACGTTTCGCCGCGCTTCCTCACCAGCCGCACGTCGTCGCTGGCGGCGAAGCGGAAGATCGGCTTGTGGATCCAGCTGCGCCGCGGCGGCACCTGGGTCAGTTCCGGCGCGCTCGGCGGGGTCCGGTCCATGACCACGGTGACGCTCGGCGGCTCGGGGTCGGTTCCGTCCTCGTCGGTGGCGACCACGCTGACGGTGTGCGGGCCGGCGGCGAGATGCTTCGGCACCGGCACATAGCCTTCGAAGGAGCCGGGAAGGATCCTTTCCCGCGGCCCGCGCGCCTTCCTCCGGAACCAGGCGCCACCGCGGATTTTCACCGTTTCCACATATTCGGCCGGGCAGCGAACGGGACGGCCGTCGATGGTGCAGGCGAAGGTGACCTTGCTCCCCCTGGTGTATTCGGCGCTGGTGTCCCCGCCGGGCCCTTCGGATTCGCTGGTCGAGAAGTAGGCGAGCGCTTCCGAGCGCGGCCCGACGATCCCTTCCTGTCCGGCCGGGGTCAATCCGACGTGCGGCGGCACCTGATTGGCGTCCCCGGCCAGCGCCGTAGCGGCGAGGACACCTGCGCAGAGCGAGGCCGCGATCAGGAGTGGGATCAGCCGCCGCATGGCCTCAGGGTACGCCGGGGGCGAAGCTGAGTGACCAGACCTTGACGCCTGGTGCCGGACGGAGGATGAGGTTGTGGGCCTCGTGGCGCGGGTGCTCGGCGAGGGTCCGCAGACCGGGCGGTCCGGACGGGACGGTGCGCCACTCGCCGTCGATCTCGACCTGCAGCTCGCCCTCTCCCTCGACCGTCGCGTAGGCGCCGCCTGCCTGGTAGTCGAGCGCCAGGTCCTCGCCGTCGGCGCCGGCCACCCAGGGCCGCTCCCAGGAGCCGCCGGGGAAGAGCTCGGGGGTGGGGGGGATGACGCGGGCGCCCGGCCCGTCGCTCGCCCGCAGCGGCGCCATCGGCTCGGGCAGCTCCCGCAGCGCGTCCTGTTCCCGCAGCTCCGCCTGGATCGCTTCCTCGGTCGCCTGGTATTCGCCCTCACCGAAGTGGACCCAGGCCAGCGCGCCGCCGAGGCTCCAGAGGAAGAGGCTGGGCCAGCCCTCGCAGCCGTAGGCGGCCCAGAGCTCGTGTTCGGCGTCGATCGCGACCGGGAACTCGACGTCGAGCGCGGCGAGGCCGGCGGCGACCTGCTCGGGCGCGGCGGCGAAGGGGAAGCGCGGCGCCTGCACGCCGATCACGCTCAGCCCCGCCTCGCGGTAGCGGCGGTGCCACTCGGCCAGGTAGGGGAGGGTGCGGGCGCTGTTCAGCTGCGCGTATTCGATGAAGTGGACGAGTGCCGGCCCACCGGCGGTTAGCGCCGGCATCGACTCCGGTTCGGTCCCGATCCAGGCGAGGCCGGCGGGCAGGTCGGGGGCGGCGATGTTGTCGCGTCCGGGGCGCAAAGGCGGGCGGAGGGTATCCTGGCCGCCGTGACCGCGCTCGTCACGTTCCTGCTGCCGGTACTACCGCTGCTCGGCCTGCTGGCGATGCTGCTGCTCGGCCGCTACCCCGGCTGCGAGGCGATCGTCCGCCTCGCGGACCGGATCGCCGCTCGCCGTGGCGACGGGTCGACCGCTCCGCGACGGGCGCCGCTGCCGAAGCCGCCACGCGCTTTCGCCCCCGCCGGCGGCCTCCTGATCGCTCTCGGGCTCGCCCAGCGCCCGCCGCCGGTTGCCGCCTAGTTAGACGGCAAACCGAACGAAGGAGCGAAACATGAACAAGAACACTGCGCTGCTTGGCGCTGCCTTGGTGGCGGTCGCCGTGGTCCTGCTGATCGTCCTCAGCAGCGGCGGCAGCGACGAAAGCAGCACCACCGATGCCGGCAAGGTGCCGACGATCGTCATCAACAAGGAAGGACACCCGGTCGGGGGCATCCGGGAACTCGTCTACCACAAGGGCGACCAGATCCACTTCAAAGTCAAGGTGCCGTTCGAAGAAGAGGTCCACCTGCACGGCTACGACGTGATGAAGGAGGTCCCGAAGGGCGGCGGCACCGTCACCTACGACCTCCCGGCCGAAATCGAAGGCGTCTTCGAGGCCGAGCTCGAGGGCCGCAAGGAACAGATCATCGAAATGAAGGTCGAACCTTGAGCTGGCTCCCCTTCGCCCACGCGCTGGCATCCAGGCAGGACCTCCCGGTCCCTGCCTGGCTGTTCGCGTGGGCGGCCTCCGTCGTCCTCATCGCCTCCTTCTTCGCGCTCTCCGCCGGCTGGCGCGAGCCGAAGTTTGAGGACGAACACCGCCGGCCGCTCGGCGAGCGGCTCTCCGTCGCGCTGCTGAGCCTCCCGGTCCAGGTTCTCTGCGGCGCGATCGGCGTCTTCCTGCTCGGCTTCGCGATCTACGCCGGCCTGCACGGCACCGAAGCCCCGGACCGCAACTTCGCCCTCACCTTCATCTACGTGACCGCCTGGCTCGGCTTCCCCTTCTTCTCGGCGACCCTCGGCGACCTCTTCCGCCCCTTCAACCCGTGGCGGGCGCTCGGCCGCGCCGTCGGCGGCGCCTTCGAAGCGATCGCCGGCGAGCGCCCCGCGCACCTGCCCTATCCCGAGTGGCTCGGCCGTTGGCCGGCGGCGATCGGCCTGCTCGCCGTGGTCTGGCTCGAGGTCGTCTACGGCGGCAGCGGCGGCGTCGCCGTCGGCCTCTCACCCGAACCCGTCGCCGTCGCCGCCCTTCTCTACAGCGCCTACACGTTGGCGATGATGGCCGTCTTCGGCGTTGAGGTCTGGTGCGAACGCGGCGAGGTCTTCTCCGTCTACTTCGGGATGTTCGGCCGCCTGGGGATCTTCGGCCGCGACCGGACGGGACGGCTGGTCCGCCGCCGCCCCTTCTCCGCCGCCACGAGCTGGGCGGCCGTCCCTGGCTCGGCCGCCGTCGTCATCGCCTCGATCGCCAGCACCAGCTTCGATGGCGCCCAGGACGGCGCCTACAAGGACCTGATCGAAAGCGTCGTCGAATGGCTCAACGAAGCCGGCACCTCGCTGCTCACCGCGGTCCGGGTCACCGACACGATCTTCCTGCTGGCGACCTTCGCCGGCGTCGGGCTCGTCTACGCGCTCGGCGTCCGCGGCATGCGCACGGTCCCCGGCGCGCCCGCGTTCCGCAAGCTGCGGACCGGCTTCTCGCACACGCTGATCCCGATCGCCCTCGCCTACCTGGTCGCCCACTACTTCAGCCTCTTCGTCTTCCAGGAGCAGGCGCAGTTCACCTACCTGCTCTCCGACCCGCTCGGCACCGGCCACACCAACCTCTTCGGCACCGCCAACGCCGGCGTCGACTACAACGTCCTCAGCGCCAACGCGATCTGGTACGTCCAGGTCGCGGCGCTGGTGATCGGCCACGTCTGCGGCTTGATGCTCGCCCACGACCGCGCCCTCGTCTACTGGCCCGACTACAGGAAGGCCACCGCCTCGCAGTACTGGATGCTGGCGGTGATGATCGCCTTCACCTGCTTCGGCCTCTACCTGCTCTCGGTTGCGAACAAGTGACGCCTGCCGCGGCGCCCGTGGGAGACCCGGCTAGAGGATCTCCGCCAGCCGCGTCTCCAGCGCCTCGGAGATGCTGTCGCGGACCGGGCCCTCGGCCAGGCGTTCGACCAGCGACTCGAGGAAGCCTTCGATGATCAGGCTCTTGGCGGCGGCGGCGTCGAGGCCGCGCGAGGTGAGGTAGAAGAGCTGGTCCTTATCGACCTGGGCGACCGCGGCGGCGTGGGTGCAGCGGACGTCGTCGGCGAGGATCTCCAGGCCCGGGATCGCGTCGGCGTGAGCCTCGGGCGAGAGCAGGAGGTTGCGGCTCTCCTGGAAGGCATCGGTCTGCTGGGCGCCGGGATCGACCTTGATCATCCCCCGCCAGACGGCAGTGGCGCCGCCGGCGAGGACGCCGCGGAAGGCGAGGTCGGAGTTGGTGTTGGGCGCCGCGTGCTCCTGGATGGTGTCGTAGTCGAGGTGTTGCCCGGCGCCGCCCGCGTAGCCGCCGGTCACCCGTGCCTCGGAGCCCGGGCCGGCCAGCTTGGTCTCCATCCGCACCTTGCCGCGGGCCGAGCCGAAGCCGAGCGCGGCCCAGTCGAGGCGGCCGTCGCGTTCCACCTGGGCGCGCTGGGTGGCGAAGATCCAGGCCCGCTCGGAGATGTCCTGGGTGTTGACGTAGCGCAGGGTCGCGCCCTGGCCGACGCTCAGCTCGACGACCGAGTTGAGGATCGCGTCGACGTCGTCGGCGGGGGAGGACCAGTGCTCCCAGACCTCCGCCTCGGCGCCCTCCTCGAGCACGACCAGCGTCCGCCAGTTGACTGCGTTGCCGGAGGCGTCGATCGGCACCTCGACCTGGACCGGCTCGCTCAGCCGCACCCCGGCCGGGACGTGAACCAGAACCCCGTCGCGCCAGCCCGCCTCGTTGCGGGCGACGAAGAAGTCCTCCATCGGCACCAGCGATCCCAGCCGCTCGCGCAGCAGGTCGCCGTGGCTGCCGAGCGCCTCGGCAAGCGAGACCACGGTTGCGCCCTCGGCGCCGGAGACGACTGCCTCGGCGCTCGCCTCCTCGTAGGCGGTGAGGTCGAGCCCGGAGAGGTCGGTGAATTCCCAGCCCTTCGCCTTCTGGTCGGGGAGGGGGAGGCTCTGCGCCAGAGAGGCGCCCTGTTGGCGCCTCTCCTCGAGCCAGGCCGGTGCGGTCGCCAGCTCAGCCAATCGAGCCCTCCATCTGCAACTCGATCAGCCGGTTCAGCTCGACCGCGTACTCCATCGGCAGCTCCTTCGTCACCGGCTCGATGAAGCCGTTGACGATCATCTTCGAGGCCTCCTCCTCGTCGAGGCCGCGGCTCTGCAGGTAGAAGAGCTGCTCGTCACCGATTTTGGAGACGGTTGCCTCGTGGCCGATGTCGGCGTCGTTCTCGTCGATGCGGATCGTCGGGTAGGTGTCCGAGCGCGAGTCCTCGTCGAGGAGCAGCGCGTCGCAGACCACCTTCGAGCGCGATTCCTTCGCTCCGTCGGCGACCTCGAGCAGGCCGCGGTAGGTTGCCCGGCCGCCGTTCTTGGAGATCGACTTGGAGAAGATCGAGGACGAGGTCTTCGGCGCCCCGTGGATGATCTTGCCGCCGGCGTCCTGGTGCTGGCCCTCGCCGGCGAAGGCGATCGAGAGGATCTCGCCGTGGGCTTCGGGGCCGAGCAGGTAGATCGAGGGGTACTTCATCGTCAGCTTCGAGCCGAGGTTGCAGTCGACCCACTCCATCGTCGCCCGCTCCTGGGCGACCGCGCGCTTGGTGACGAGGTTGTAGACGTTCTGCGACCAGTTCTGGACGGTCGTGTAGCGGACCCGCGAGCCCGGCTTGCAGATGATCTCCACCACCGCCGAGTGCAGCGAGTCGGTCGAGTAGACCGGCGCCGTGCAGCCCTCGATGTAATGGACGTCGGAGCCCTCCTCGGCGATGATCAGCGTCCGCTCGAACTGACCCATGTTCTCGGTGTTGATCCGGAAGTAGGCCTGCAGCGGCATCTCCACCTTGACCCCGGCGGGCACGTAGACGAAGGAGCCGCCCGACCAGACGGCGCTGTTCAGCGCGGCCAGTTTGTTGTCGTTGGGCGGGATCACCGTCGCCCAGTGCTCGCGGACCAGGTCCTCGTGTTCGCGCAGGGCGCTGTCCATGTCGGTGAAGATCACGCCCTGTTCCTCGAGCTTCTCGTTCACCTGGTGGTAGACGACCTCGGACTCGTACTGGGCACCGACCCCGGCAAGGAATTTGCGCTCAGCCTCGGGGATGCCGAGCCGGTCGAAGGTGTTTTTGATGTCGTCGGGGACCTCGCTCCAGTCGCGGCTGTTCTTGTCCGAGGCGCGGACGAAGTAGTGGATGTCTTCGAAGTCGATCTGATTGAGGTTGCCGCCCCACTGCGGGGTCGGCCGGCTTTCGAAGTGCTCAAGCGCCTTCAGCCGGAAGTCGCGCATCCACTGCGGCTCGTCCTTGTAGTCGGAGATCGTTTCGACGACCTCGCGAGAAAGACCCTTCGGGGCTTTGTAGGCGTAGCCCGTCTCCGGGTCGTTGAAGCCGAACTTCTCCTTGTAGTCGGCGTTGATGCCGGCCAGCTCGCGTTTCTCGGCGATTACCTCGGGCGTTGCCATGTCAGTCGACCTCCAGAGTGATGGTGTCGTCCTCGACCGCTATCGGGAACGTTTGCACCGGCTGGAAAGCTGGGAGCGTCTTCGGCCTGCCGGTGCGCAGGTCGAAGAGGGAGCCGTGGCGCGGGCACTCGACCGTGCAGGCGGACGGGTCGAACTCGCCCTCGGCCAGCGGTCCGTTGTCATGGGAGCAGCGGTCCTCGATCGCGTACAGCGTGCCGTCGCAGTTGAAGACGCCGATCTTGCGGCCGTCGTGCTCGACCAGGCGCATCCCGCCCGGCGACAGCTCGGCTGCCGGGCAGACGGGGATCTTGGTTCCTGCGGTATCGGTCAAGAGGGTCGCTTTCTCCCGCTCGCGGTGGCTAGTGCGGGTTGAGACTTAATCCTACTTCTACAGTCGGATTTTAGCGGGGCGGCCGGTCCGGTCTTGGACACCGAGTCTGTGAAAACCATCCTTGAGGGATGGTTTTCACAGACTCGCTAGAGCTGGCCGAGATCGGCGACCGCTTCGCTCGGGTCGCCGGCCTCGCCCTCGTCCTCCCAGTCGGCGGGCTTGCCTAGGGAGGCGCTCTTGATCACCTTGAGGCCGAGCATCGCGCACTTCATCCGCGTCGCCGAGATGTCGATCCCGAGCAGCTCGAGGACGAAGTCTTTCGGCAACCGCAGCAGCTCCTCGCGGCTCATCCCGACCAGCTCGTCGGTCAGCAGCGAGGTGGCGGCGGTGGAGATCGCGCAGCCCTTGCCCTCGAAGGCGATCTCGGCGACCTTTTCGTCGGCGTCGAGACGGATCGCCACCCGCTGCTCGTCGCCGCAGAACGGGTTGGTGTCCTCGAACTCGAGGTCGGGATGCTCGAGGTGGCCGAAGTTGTGCGGCCGCTTGTAGTGCTCGAGGATCTGGTCGCGGTAGAGCTCGTCCATCAGAGACCAAAGACCTTACGCGCGTCTTCGAGCCCGCCGACCAGCCGGTCGATCTCCTCGTTCGTCGTGTAGACGCCGAAGCTGGCGCGGGCGGTGGCGGCGATCTCGAGCCGGTCCATCAGCGGCTGGGCGCAGTGGTGGCCGGCGCGCACGGCGACGCCGTGGCGGTCGAGGATCTCGGAGACGTCATGGGCGTGGATGCCGTCGATCTCGAAGGAGACGGGGCCGAGCCGGCCGGCGCCGCGCGGCGGGCCGAAGACCCGCAGGCCCGGCACCTCGGCGACGCGCTCCAGCGCGTAGTCGGCGATCTCCTCCTCGTGGGCGCGGACCGCTTCCATCCCGACCATGTCGAGCCAGCGCAGGGCGGAGGCCATCCCGATCGCCTGCGCGATCGCCGGCGTGCCCGCCTCGAATCGCGCCGGCGGGTCGGCGTAGGTCGTGCCCTCCGTGGTCACCTTGCGGATCATCGAGCCGCCGCCGAGGAAGGGCGGCATCTCGCGCAGCAGGTCGAGCTTGGTCCAGAGCGCGCCGATCCCGGTCGGCGCGTAGAGCTTGTGGCCGGTGATCGCGTAGAAGTCGACCCCCAGCGCGGCCATGTCGAGCGGCAGCTTCGGCGCCGCCTGGGCGCCGTCGACCAGCACCTTGGCGCCGGCGTCGTGGGCCAGGCGGGCGACCTCGGCGACCGGGTTCTCGGTCCCGAGCACGTTGGAGACGTGGGTGACGGCGACCAGCTTCGGCCCGCGCTCGAGCAGCGCCGCGAAGGCGTCCATGTCGAGCCGCCCCTCCTCGTCGACCGGCGTCCAGTCGATCTCCGCCCCGGCCCGCTCGGCCAGCTGCTGCCAGGGGACGATGTTGGAGTGGTGCTCCATCTCGGTCAGGAGCAGCCGGTCGCCGGCGCCGAGGTTGGCGTCGCCCCAGGCGCGCGCGACCAGGTTGATCGCCTCGGTCGCGTTGCGGACGAAGACGACCTCGCGGCGGTCGGCGGCGCCGATGTGATCGGCCACCGTCGCCCGCGCCCCCTCGTAGGCTTCGGTCGCCTCGGCCGAGAGGGTGTGGGAGCCGCGGTGGACGTTGGAGTGGTGGCGGCGCTCGTAGCGGTCGACCGCCTGGATCGAGGCCAGCACCCGCTGGGCGCTGGCGCCGCTGTCGAGGTAGGCGACCGGCTGGCCGTGGACCTCGCGCTCCAGCGCCGGGAAGGCGGCGCGGACCTTCTCGAGCGGCAGCGCAGCCGCGGCAGGGCTCTTCGCGCTCACCGGCTCCATCGCCAAGAGGTCAGGCGGCGGCGCCTGCCTCTACCTCCTCTTTGATCCAGCCGTAGCCCCTCTCCTCCAGCGTCTCGACCAGCTCCGGGCCGCCCTCCTTGACGATCCGCCCCTGGTACATGACGTGCACCTGGTCGGGTTTGACCATGTGGAGGATGCGCTGGTAGTGGGTGATGATCAGGACGCCCATCTCCGGCCCGGCGAACTTGTTGACGCCCTCGGCGACGGTGCGCAGGGCGTCGATGTCGAGCCCCGAGTCGGTCTCGTCGAGGATCGCGAGCTCCGGCCGCAGCAGCGCCAGCTGCAGCAGCTCCATCCGCTTCTTCTCGCCGCCGGAGAAGCCGTCGTTGAGGTAGCGGCTGGAGAAGTCTTTGGGGATGTTCGCCAGCTCCATCGCCTTCTGGGCGGTCTTGGCGAAGTCTTTGATCTTGATCTGCTCTTCGCCGCGGGCCTCGCGGTGGGCGTTGATGATCATCCGCAGGTACTTGCTGACCGAGACGCCGGGGATCGCGACCGGGTATTGGAAGGCCATGAAGAGGCCGGCCTGCGAGCGCTCCTCGGGGTCGGCCTCGGTGATGTCCTCGCCCTTGAAGACGATCGTGCCCTCGGTCACCTCCAGCGCCGGGTGGCCCATGATCACGTTGGCGAGGGTCGACTTGCCGGAGCCGTTCGGCCCCATCAGCGCGTGGACCTTGCCTTTCTCGACGTCGAGGTCGAGGCCTTTGAGGATCTCCTTCTCCTCGGCCTTCACGTGCAGGTTGCGGATCTCCAGCTCAGCCAATTTCGCTCCGTTTCTGGGTTTTGAAGTTCTAGGCGGCGCTGCCGATGGCGGCGCCGGGTGCGCTGTGGGACGAGAACTCGACCAGCTCGGCGAGGGTGGTGCCGGCCAGCGCCTTATTGACCCCGCCCTGCACGCGCATCCACAGCAGCTTCGTCGAGCAGGCGTGGTCGCCGTCTGCCTCGTGCGAGCAGAGGACTTTGCCTTCGGGGGTGTCGTGGAAGCACTCCATCGGCGCGATCTGCCCTTCCAGCGCCTCGACCACCGCGTCCATCGTGATCTCCTCCGCCGGCTTGGCGAGGCGGTAGCCGCCGTGGGCGCCGCGGGTGGAGGTGACGAGGCCGGCCTTGCGCAGCTTCGCCACCAGATGCTCCAGGTAGGAGAGCGGCAGCCGCTCGGCTTCGGCGACGGAGCCCAGCGAGACCGGCTGCGAGCCGGGCTGGCGGCCCAGCTCGACCATCAGCCGCACTCCGTACTCCGCTTTGGTCGAGAACAACATCAGGAGATAAATCCTACCGAAGCGGTCGGTTATGCCGACGGGACGATTTCCGGTTACATAAACCGGTTTTCGTCCCGTCAGCGATTTAGGGCTCGATGAGTCCGCGGCGGATCGCGTAGCGGACCAGCTCGACCCGGTCGCGCATGCCGAGCTTGCGCATCGCGTTGGCGCGGTGGTTCTCGACCGTCTTCTCGGAGAGGTGGAGGACCTCGGCGATCTGCTTCGTCGTGTTCGCCTCGGCGACGAGCTTGACGATCTCCTCCTCGCGCGGGGTCAGCTCCTCCTCGCCGCTGGAGCCGCGCTCGAGCACGTCCTTGATCAGCGTCCGCTGCGCCTCCGGGGTGAGGAACGGCTCGCCGCGCTCGACCGCGCGGATCGCCGCCAGCAGGTCGGTGTCGGCCTGCGCCTTCAAGACGTAGCCGGAGGCGCCGGCTTTCAGCGCCTCGAACAGGTAGCGCTCGTCGTCGTGCATCGAGAGGATCAGGACCGAGGTGTCGGGCGCCTGCTTCTTGATCTCCCGCGTCGCCTGCAGCCCGGTCAGCTTCGGCATTTTCACATCGAGGATCGCCAGGTCCGGCCGCTCCCGCACCGCCAGGTCGCGCGCCTCGGCGCCGTCGGCCGCCTCGCCCACCACCTCGATGTCGGGCTGGCGCTCGAGAAGCAGCCGCAGGCCGGAACGGACGATCCCGTGGTCATCGGCGATCAGAACCTTCACCGCTCGCCTCTCACACCTGCTTCGCCGTCGCTCCCTCCCGAGGATTCAGATCGAGACGGTCGGTCGCTCCGGCTTGCTGCCGCGTCCGGGGGCGGCTCGACCTCCAGCTGAACCGTTGTCCCCTGGCCA
>JBQCIG010000255.1:0-5408 GCA_051953975.1 Solirubrobacterales bacterium
GCCTTCGTCAACGTCAACCTGCGCCCCTACTACGCGGAGGGCTCGAAGACGCTTGCCTACGAGACGGTCGAGCAGCTCGGTTGGAAGCTGCCGGATCGGGTGGTCAGTCCGATCGCCTCGGGCTCGCTGTTCACCAAACTCGGCCGCGGCTTCCAGGAGTGGCTCGACCTCGGGCTCGTCGCCGGCGAGCAGCCGGTCTTCAACGGCGCCCAGGCGCAGGGCTGCAGCCCGGTGGCGACCGCCTTCGCCGAAGGCTGGGAAGTCTGCAAGCCCCAGCGCCCGGAGACGATCGCCAAGAGCCTGGCGATCGGCGACCCGGCCGACGGGCCCTACGCGGTCGAGCACGCGCGCCGCACCGGCGGCGGCGTCGACGCGGTCAGCGACCAGGAGATCCGCGAGGGGATCAAGCTGCTGGCGGAGACGACCGGCATCTTCACCGAGACCGCCGGTGGCGTCACCGTCGGCGTCCTGCGCAAGCTGGCGCAGCGCGGTGAGATCCGCGGCGGCGAGCGGGTCGTCGTCTACATCACCGGCGAGGGTCTGAAGACGCTCGACGCGACGCGCGATACGTTCCAGATGCACGAGATCGATCCGGACCTCGACAGCTTCGAGTCCGAGTTCCGCCAGGAGGTAGCCGTCTAGATGCCAGTCACCGTGAAGATCCCGACCCAGCTGCGCGCCGCCACCGGTGGACAGGCCGAGTTGGAGGTAGAGGGGGGGACCGTCGGCGAGGTCCTCGACGCCGTCTTCGACGCTCACGGCGGTCTGCGCGACCGGATCACCCAGGACGGCGACCTGCGCCGCTTCGTCAACGTCTACGTCTCCGGCGAGGACATCCGCTTCCAGCAGGGCCTCGAGACCTCGATCAACGACGGCGACGAGGTAACGATCCTGCCCGCGGTGGCGGGCGGCTGATCGCGCTTCGGACTTTGACCCCGCTCTCGTGGGGTAAAACTCCGCAGCGATGAAGCCACCGGTGGTGATCCTCTGCGGCGGCCGCGGAACCCGCTTGCGCGAGCGCACCGAGTCGGTGCCGAAGGCGCTGGTTGAGATCGGCGGCCGGCCGATCCTCTGGCACGTCGTGCAGATCTACGCCGCGCAGGGGTTCGACCGCTTCCTGCTCGCGACCGGCTACATGGGGGAGGCGGTGGCGGAGTTCGCCGCGACCGAGCGCTGGCCCGAGGGGGTTCGGGTCGAGTGCGTCGACACCGGGCTCGACACGCCGACGGGGGGACGCGTGCATGCGCTGCGAGATCGATTGGACGGGGAGCGCTTCTGCGCGACCTATGCCGACGGCGTCGCCGACGTCGATCTCGAATCCCTGCTCGATTTCCACCGAGCGCACGATGCGCTCGGCACCGTCACCGTCGTCCGTCCCCACCTGCAATGGGGAGTGGCGGAGCTCGACGGTGAGGTCGTCACCGGCTTCGTCGAGAAGCCGCGCAGCGAGCACTGGATCAACGGCGGCTTCTTCTGCTTCGAGCCCGGGGTCCTCGACTACCTCGATGCCGAGAGCGTGCTGGAGCGCGAGCCGCTCTCGCGCCTGGCTGCGGACGACGAGCTGCGGGCCTTCCGCCACGAGGGCTTCTGGGACTGCATGGACACCTACAAGGACGCCGTCGTCCTGGGCGATCTCTGGACTGCCGGCCGCGCGCCCTGGCGCCTCTGGGACGCCGCCGAGGTAGAGGCTTCTTGAAGCGAGCGCTCGTCACCGGCGGCCACGGCTTCGTGGCCTCGAACCTGGCGCGGGCGCTGCTCGAACGCGGCGACGCGGTCACGGTGCTCGATCTGGCGCCGCCGCCCGTCTCCGGCCTGGCGCTGCAGGGGATCGCCTCCGACGTCGAGCTGCTGCAGGTCGACCTGCGCGAGGGCGCCGCGGTCGAGGCGACGATCGCGGCCGGCGAGTTCGACGTCGTCTTCCACCTCGCCGCGCAGACGCTGGTCGGCCCGGCGATGGCCGACCCGACCCAGACCTTCGAAGTCAACGTGCGCGGCACTTGGAGCCTGCTCGAGGCCTGCCGTCGCGCCGACGTGCCGGCGGTGATCGTCGCCTCCTCAGACAAGGCCTACGGGCCCAGCGACGAGCTGCCCTACCGCGAGGAGATGCGGCTGCGGCCGGCCTCCCCGTATGAGGCGAGCAAGGCGGCGGCCGATGCGATCGCGCTCAGCTACCGGCCCGCCTACGGACTGCCGGTGGCGGTGACCCGTTTCGCCAACATCTACGGCGGCGGCGACCCCAACTTCTCGCGCCTGATCCCGGAGGCGATCGCCGCCGTGCTCGACGGCCGCCGTCCGCAGATCCGCTCCGACGGCAGCCCCGAACGCGATTTCCTCTACGTCGGCGACGCCGTCGCCGCCTACCTTGCGGTCGAGCACGTGGTCGGCGCCGGTGGCCCGGGGGCGGGCGAGGCGTTCAACGCCGGCGGCGAGCGACCCTATTCGGTGGCCGAGGTGCTGGCGACCGTGGTCGCGGTCTCCGGCACCGACCTCGAGCCCGATCTCCTCGGCACCGGCAATCCCGACGGCGAGATCGACCGCCAGTACGTCGACTCGACCAAGCTGCGCGAGTTGACCGGGTGGCAACCAGAGGTGGAGCTGCGGGATGGCCTGATCCGCACCCTCGACTGGTACCGGGACCACCCCGAGTTGCGTCCGTAAGCCCGACAGCGGCCCCGGCTAGGCTGATTGTCATGTGCGGGCGCTTTACCGTCACCACCAAAGACACGAAGAAGATCGCCGACCGCTTCGAGGTCGAGCTGGAAAAAGCCCTGGAGCGGCGCTCGGCCGCAGCGGCGAAGGAGAGCGTCAAGGACGGCAGCGAGGAGAAATCGCCGCCGGGACTTGGGCGCTTCAACGTGGCGCCGACGCAGGAGGTGCTCGTCGTCCGCGCCTCGCCCGACCCCGAGGCGGCCGAGCGGGGGGAGCGGGAGGCGAAGCTGATGCGCTGGGGGCTGGTGCCGATCTGGTCGAAGGACCTCAAGGTCGGCTACCGGATGATCAACGCGAAAAAAGAGAACCTGATGAAAAGCCGCGCCTACGGTCCGCTGGTCGGCAAGTACCGCCACCGTTGCCTGATCGTCGCCGACGGCTTCTACGAGTGGATGAAGGCCGAGGACCCGAAGCAGCCGCGCCAGCCCTGGCGCTTCACCGTCGACGGCGGCGAGCCCTTCGCCTTCGCCGGTCTCTGCACCCGCAAGGAGTGGGGCGATCCGGAGGAGCGCGGTTACGATGACGGCTACCTCTACACCTGCACGCTGGTGACGACGACGCCGAACGAGGTCGTGGCCCCGGTCCACAACCGGATGCCGGCGATCTTGCCCGGCCCCGAGGCCGAGGCGGCCTGGCTGCGTCCGGACCTCAGCGCCGAGGACGCGGTGGCGATGTGCGGGCCGCTCGACCCGCGGCGGATGGCCGGCGAGCCGGCCAACCCGGCGCTGAACAAAGTCGGCAAAGGGATGGCCGAGGGGCCGGAGCTGCTGGTCGCGCCGCAGCAGCGACTCGAGGCCTAGCCTTCTTCGCCTTCTCCCTTTTCTTCTTCGGCTTCTTCGCGCGCTTCGGCTTTTTCTTCTTCGGCTTCTTCGTTGATCGGCGGCGAGGGCTGGGCCAGCGCGGCGTGGTTGCGGACCGTTGAGGTGCCGGCGCTGGTGGTCAGCGTGCAGTTGATCGCGGCTTGCGGGGCGGCGGTCGTTTTCCAGATCGTGAAGAAGGGAAGTTCCAGGTCCTGCTTCGGCTTACCGGCGATGTAGTACTTGATCCGCTCGATACCGACCTTGTATTCGGGCCACCCCACCTTTACCCCCTGTTCGGTGGTGAAGCTCCGGGGCCGGTTGGGAACTTCGAGTGAAGCCAGTTCGCTGCTGTGGGAACTGAAGTCCATCAGCACCGTTTCCGGCACTTCCTGGTTGTAGATCCCGTTTTCGGAGGAGCGGGGGTAAGTGGCCCGCAGGCCACCCGAGCTCTGGGCGACTTCGGTGCCGTGACTGGTCTTGACTGCGCAGAGGGCGCGGCTGCTGCCGATCGGAGAGCCGGCCGAGACGCGAAGGGTAGAAGCGACATCGAAGAGCGAGTAGCCGCTGACGTTGGTCCCGGTGGCGTGGATGGAGGTGTCGACGAGGCTCATTTCGCCGTGACCGCCCGGCACGGGGACGGTCTTCGAGTCGGCGACCGAGCGGTTCTGCACCCATTCCAGGTTCGCGGCTTCGCCCTCCCCCTTGCCGGTGGTGGCGAGGGCGGCGACGATGGTGGCGATAAGGCCGATTGCGATCACGATCAGGGCGCCGCGGGGTGGGCGGGTGTCCTGGGCGTTTCCCTGGGGGGCGTCGTTCACAGCGCGACAGTATTGGAATCCGTCACAGAATCGCCGCCTTGCGATACCTCGACCGGCTGGCCGGGTACCTTCCCCCCGTGGCAGGCAAAGTGACGCGGCTGAACTTGGCCGAACCGAAGGCGCGCACCGTGGAGGTCCATGGCCGCGCTGTGAACTTCATCGAGGCCGGCTCCGGGCCGGTCCTGCTGCTGGTCCACGGGATGGCCGGTACCTGCGCCAACTGGGAGTCGGTGATCGAGCCGCTGGCGATCAACTGCACCGTGATCGCCCCCGACTTCCCCGGTCACGGCTCCTCGGCGCCGGCGGGCGGCGACTACTCGCTCGGCAGCCTCGCCAGCGGCCTGCGCGACCTGCTGCTGGCGCTGGGGCACGAGCGGGCGACGCTGGTCGGCCACTCGCTCGGCGGCGGCGTCGCGATGCAGTTCACCTACCAGTTCCCGGAGATGGTCGAGCGGCTGGTGCTCGTCTCCAGCGGCGGCCTTGGGCCGGACGTGAGCCCGCTGCTGCGTGCCGCGGCGCTGCCGGGGGCCGAACTCTTCATCTCGGCCACGGCGGGGGTCGGCAGACAGGTCGGCTCGGCGATCGGCCGTGCCCTGAACGCGGTCGGCCTGCGCCCCAATGCCGATCTGACCGAAGTCACCCGCGGCTACGCCACCCTCGCCGACCCCGACCGCCGCAAGGCCTTCATCGCCACCCTGCGCTCGGTGGTCGGGATGGAGGGCCAGCGCGTCGCCGCCCTCGACAAGCTCTACCTCGCCGAGTCCCTGCCGCTGCTGATCGTCTGGGGCGAGAACGACCCGATCATCCCCGTAGCGCACGCCCGCGAAGCCAACGAGCACCTGGCCAGCAGCCAGCTCGAGATCTTCGCGGACACCGGCCACGTCCCCCAACTCGAGCGCCCCGGCCGCTTCATCGCCGTCCTCGAGCGCTTCCTCGCCGCCACCGAGCCGGCCGAGTTCGACCGCGACGAGTGGGTGGCGAGATTCCAGGCCGCCGGTGGTTAGGAGTGTCGGGGGTTGTGAAACAAAAGAAAAAAAAAAAAAACCACCCAATGAAATCCCCCCATATTTAAAAAAATTTA
>JBQCIG010000256.1:0-44087 GCA_051953975.1 Solirubrobacterales bacterium
CTTCAAGGTCGCCGGCACCAAGGACGGCATAACCGCCCTGCAGATGGACATCAAGATCACCGGCGTCACATTCGACATTTTGCGTGACGCGTTGGCCCAGGCCAACGCGGGCCGCCAGTTCATCCTCGGCAAGATGGCCGAGGCGATCGACGGGGCGCGGGAGAAACTCTCCGTGCACGCACCGGCGATCGAGTCGATCAAGATCGACCCGGAGAAGATCGGGGCGGTCATCGGCAAAGGCGGCGAAACGATTCGCGCCCTCTGCGAGGAGTTCGAAGCGGAGATCGACGTCGAAGACGACGGCACTGTGCGGATCTACGCTCCGACCGGCGAACTGGTCGAAGCGTGCGTCGCACGGATCGAGTCGATGACCAAGGAGGCCGAGATCGGCGACCGCTACGACAGCGCCAAGGTCGTGAAGACGACCACCTTCGGCGCCTTCGTCGAGCTGGTCAAGGGCACTGACGGCCTGCTTCACATCTCCAACGTGAAGCCGGGCGAGCGGGTCGACTCCGTCGACGACGTCCTCAAAGCAGGCGAAGAAATCGACGTCACTGTGGTCGAGGTCGACAAGGAGCGCGGCCGGATCGGCCTGCGCCTCTCCAGCGACCCCTCCGTCGCCGGCAAATCGCCCGAGGAACTGGCCGCGGTCGGCTCCGGCGACGGCGGTCGGCGCAACGGCGGCGACCGGGGCGGTCGCGGTGGCCGCGATCGCGGCCGCGGGCGTGAACGCGAGCGTCGCGGCTAACTTGGGCGGCGCAAGGCTCACCGAGCTCGGCTCGGGCGTCCAGTTCGTGACCGAGGAGGTTCCCTCGGTCCGATCCGTCGCGCTCGGGCTCTGGGTCCGGACCGGCTCCAGGAACGAGACTCCGGCGCAGGCCGGGGTCTCGCACTTCCTCGAGCACCTGCTGTTCAAGGGGACCGCCCGCTACTCGGCGATCGAGATCTCCGAGCGCTTCGACGGGCTCGGCGCCTCGGTCAACGCCGCCACCGGCAAGGAGACGACGCACCTGCACGCGCGCTTCCTCGACGAGCACACCGAGGAGGTCTTCGACCTGCTGGCGGAAATGCTGCTGGCGCCGACCTACCCGGACATCGACTCCGAGCGCCAGGTGGTGCTGGAGGAGATCGCGATGTACGACGACGAGCCGCAGGACCGGGTCCACGACGTCCTCGCCGAGGCCGTCTTCGGCTCGCACCCGCTGGGCCGGCGGGTGCTGGGCGAGGCCGAGGTGATCGCCTCGATCCCGATTCCCGACATCGAGGCCTACCACCAGGCCCACTACGCGGCCCCGGCGATCGTCGTCGGCGCCGCCGGCCACCTCGAGCACGAGCGCATCGTCGAGTTGGCCGAGCGGCTGGTGCAACCGCCGGCGGAGCTGAACGGGGCTGTCGTGGAGGCAGAGCTCGACGGCGACCCCCGCCTCTGCTTCCTCAGCAAGGAGACCGAGCAGTACCACATCTGCTTCGGGGCGCCGGGGCTGCGGCGCGACGACGAGCGTCGCTTCCCGCTGGCGGTCCTCGACGCGATCTTCGGCGGCTCCACTTCCTCGCGCCTCTTCCGCGAGGTGCGCGAGAAGCGCGGGCTCGCCTACTCGGTCGGCTCCTACAACGAGCAGTTCACCGACCAGGGGCTGGTCGCCACCTACGTCGGCACCCGCGAGGACAACATCGAGGAGGCCTGCGCGATCATCGGCGCCGAGATGGCGCGGCTGCGTTCCGAGCCGGTCTCCGAGGAGGAGCTGGCGCGGGCGAAGGAGAGCGTCAAGGGCCGGCTCGTGCTCTCGTCAGAGTCGACGGCGGCGCGGATGACGCGAATCTCCCGCGCGACCCTCTTCGGCCTGCCGATCGAAAGCCTCGACCAGATGCTGGCCAAGGTCGACGCGATCCAGGTCGACGACCTGAGCGAGCTGGCGCGCGAGCTCTACGTCGCCGAGCGCCTCTCCGCCGCCTGCGTCGGAGCCGACGAGGACCGCTTCCGCAAGGCACTGGCGCCGGTCAGCGAGGCCCTGGTAGCGGCATGACGCGCGTTGCCGTCGCCGGCGCCGCCGGCAAAATGGGCCAGGCGGTCTGCGAGGCGGTCGAGGGCGCCGAGGACCTGGAGCTGAGCGGTCGCGCCGATCCCGCTTTGGGGGTCGAGCTGGGCGAGGTGCTGGGTGAGGCCGACGTCGTCGTCGACTTCACCGTCCCCGACGTCGCGCTCGAGAACGTCCGCGCCTGCCTCAAAGCCGGCGTCCACGCGGTCGTCGGCACCACCGGCTTCGACCTCGACGCCGCCCGCGCGGCGGCCGAGGCGGCGCAGGCGAACTGCTTCGTCGCCCCCAACTTCGCGATCGGCGCGGTGCTGCTGATGGAGGTCTCGCAGACGATCGCCCGCCACATGCCCGAGTGCGAGATCGTCGAGCTCCACCACGACAAAAAGCTCGATGCGCCCTCGGGCACGGCGAAGCGCACCCAGGAGCTGATCGACGCCGCCGGCGGCAACGTCCACCAGCCGATCCACTCGGTCCGGCTGCCGGGGCTGGTCGCCCACCAGGAAGTGATCTTCGGCGGGGTGGGGCAGACGCTCTCGCTCCGCCACGACTCGATCGACCGCCGCTCCTTCATGCCCGGGGTGCTGCTGGCCTGCCGCAAGGTCGCCGAGCTGCCCGACCGCTTCACGGTCGGTCTGGAGAAGCTGCTGTAGATGGCGCTTCGGGTCGCAGCGGTGCCGCCGGACGGGATACCCTGGCACTGATGAAGGAGATCAAGGGAGTCCTCACCGCGATGGCCACCCCGTTCGACGAGAGCGGGGCGGTCGATCACGACGCGGCCCGGCGCCTGGCCACGCACCTCCTCGAGCACGGCTCGCACGGGCTGGTGATCGCCGGCACCACGGGCGAGTGCCCGACGCTGACCGACGAGGAGGAGATCGAGCTGCTGCGGGCGGTCCGGGCCGAGGTGGGGGACGAGGCGCTCCTCATCTGCGGCACCGGCACCAACGACACCCGCCACTCCTGCGAGCTGACGAAGATGGCGGCCGAGGCCGGCGCCGACGCCTCGCTCGTCGTCTGCCCCTACTACAACAAGCCCAACCGGGCCGGCATCCGCGCCCACTTCGAAGCGGTCGCCGCCGCCGTTCCGGAGCTGCCGATGGTGCTGTACAACATCCCCTCGCGGGTGATCATCAACGCCGATCCCGAGCTGCTGGCCGAGCTGGGGCAGGTCGACAACATCGTCGCCGTCAAGCAGGCTAACGACGCCGAGCTGGGGCCGATTGAGGGGCTGACCGTCCTCGCCGGCAACGACAACACCTTCCTGCGCGTGCTCGAGTTCGGCGGCGGAGGCGGCATCCTCGTCGCCGCGCACATCGTCGGCGAGCGGATGCGGGAGATGTGGGAGGCGGCGCAGGCCGGCGACCTCGAGACCGCGCGGCGGATCGACGCCGAGATCACCCCCGCCTACGAGGCCACCTCGGTCACCACCAACCCGATCCCGCTAAAGGCGGCCCTGGCGATGCTGGGGCTCTGCGAGGACCGACTGCGACTTCCCCTGGTTTCCGCCGACCCCGAGCAGCGGGCCGCCATCAAGGCCGGTCTCGACGCCGCCGGTGTCGCCGTTGCCAGTTAGAACTTCCTAAGAGAGAGTGAGTAACTAGTGCCAAGCAAGCTTCGCGTGCTGCCCTTGGGTGGCCTCGGCGAGATCGGCAAGAACATGACCGTGATCGAGTACGACGGCCGCATCGTCGTCATCGACACCGGGCTGATGTTCCCGACCGCCGAGATGCACGGAATCGACCTCGTGTTGCCGGACTTCTCCTACCTGCGCGACCGCGCCGAGGACATCGAGGCGATCGTCCTCACCCACGGCCACGAGGACCACGTCGGGGCGCTGCCCTACGTGCTGAAAGAGATCGGGATGCCGCCGGTGATCTACGGCGGCCTGCTGACCGTGGGGATGGTCCGCTCCAAGCTCGACGAGCACAAGCTCGGCGAGTCGGCGCCGCTGCAGGAGCTGCCGCCGGGGGAGAAGGTGCAGTGCGGTCCCTTCCAGATCGAGCTGATCCACCTCGCCCACTCGATCCCTGACATGCGGGCGGTGCTGCTCAGCACCGAGCTGGGATCGGTGCTGATGACCGGCGACTACAAGTTCGACCAGACCCCGGTCGACGGCCGTCCCGCAGACGTCTCGCGCCTCGCCGAGCTCGGCAAGGAAGGGCTGCTGCTGCTCTGCGGCGATTCCACCAACGCCGACCGCCCCGGGGTGGCGCCGTCGGAGTCGGCGGTGGGCCCGGCGCTACTGCAGCAGTTTGCCCGCTGCAAGGGCCGGATCATCGTCACCTCGTTCGCCTCGAACATCCACCGCGTGCAGCAGGTGATCGACGCGGCGGCGCGGCTCGACCGCAAGGTCGCCCTGGTCGGGCGCTCGATGCGCAAGAACTTCAACATCGCCTCCAACCTGGGCCTGGCCAAAGCGCCGGACGGGATCTTCGTGCAGCCGCGCGAAATCGAGGACTTCCCCGACGAGAAAGTGGTCGTGATCTCGACCGGCAGCCAGGGCGAGCCGCTCTCGGCGCTGCGGCGGATGGCCAACAACGACCACCGCGACGTGCAGCTGCACTCCGGCGACACCGTCGTCTTCTCGGCGACGCCGGTGCCCGGGAACGAGCGCGCCGTCAACGAGACGATCGACCGCATCTACGAGATCGGCGCCACCGTGATCACCGCCCAGGACGCCCCGATCCACGCCTCCGGCCACGGCTGGCAGGAGGAGCTGAAGCTGATGCTGAACCTGACGAAACCGCGCTACGTGATGCCGGTGCACGGCGATCACAAGCGGCTGCGGCTGCACTCCCAGCTGGCCGAAGCGGTCGGCATCGACGCCGGCGACATCTTCCGCGGCCGCAACGGGCTGCCGCTGGAGATCGACGCCGGCGGTGCCCGTTTCGGCGAGGACATCCACGCCGGGGTCATCTACGTCGACGGCGTCAACATCGGCGAGCCCGACGACGCCGCCCTGCGCGACCGTCGCGAAATCTCCGCCGACGGCATCTTCATCGTCGTCGCCACCGTCTCCAGCGACGACGGTGCGATCGTCGCCGACCCCGAGGTGATCTTCCGCGGCGTCGCCTTCCTCGAGGAAGCCGACGCGCTGGTCGAGGACCTCAAGGACCTGGTCGAAGACGAGCTCGAAGACGCCTCCGGCCACGGCCACCGCGAGGCCCACCTGATCGAGGAGGACCTGCACGAGGCGATCGGCAAGTTCGTCTGGCAGCGCCTCCGCCGCCGGCCGATGGTGCTGCCGGTGATCATCGAGGTGTAGCCCCGGCGCTTGTTGGTAGGAGGGACGGATGCCCCTCCGCTGGAGACCGTATGTACTTGCGGGGACCGATGAGCTCAGGCAGCTTGACCCAAAGCCTCCATCGGAGGGGCACCCGTCCCTCTGGCGACAGGCTTCCTCTGGTTCGAGATTTTGCTGCCTCGGAGCGTCTGCCAGGGCTCGCTCGTTGGAGCCGCAAACGCGCAAAGAAAAAGCCCGCCGAGGCAGTGTCTGGGGAGAACCTCGGCGGGCCAGTGTGTCTCGTCCGCAGCGGAATCTACGACCGAGGTCTAAAGCGCCTCTAAAGGTTTTGCAGCGGATTTGTAGGTCTCGGCGAGGGGGATGCGGGCGACGAAGAGAGCGCCGCCGGATCTCGACTCGGTGGCCTCGACGCTGCCGCCGTGGGACTCGGCGACGGCACTGACGATCGAGAGGCCGAGGCCGGTGCCGTTGCCGCGGGCGGTGTCGGCGGGACCCAGGCCACGGACGAAGCGGTCGAAGACCTGGGTCCGCATCGACTCCGGAATGCCGGGCCCGTTGTCGCCGACTTCGACCACGGCGTCGGCCCCGTCTTCGCGCAGCGTCAGTTCGATGCAGGCGTCGGGCTGAGTGTGGCGGATCGCGTTGTCGAGCAGGTTGAGGACCATGCGGTGCAGCTCGTCGCGGCTGCCTTCGACCCGCAGCGGCCGCTCGTTCTCGATCGCGAATTCGCGCTTACCCATCAGCGGCGCGGCCTCGGCGGCGGCGTCGCCGGCGACTTCGGCCAGGTCGACCCGGCGGTGCGCATCCAGCCGCCCCGCGTCGGCGCGCGCCAGCAGCAGCAGATCGCTGACCAGCCGCCCCATCCGCCGCGAGGAGCGCAGGGCCGAATCGACGATCTCCCGGTCGTCGGCCTGGTCGGCTTTGTCGAGCGAAGCCTGCAGCAGCTCCAGGTTGGCGAGCACGCTGGTCAACGGCGTGCGCAGCTCGTGCGAGGCGTCGGCGACGAACTCGCGCTGCTTCTGCATCACGCCCTCGCGTTCTTCCCGGGCAGCGTCGAGGGAGCGCAGCATGTTCTCCAGGGTTCGCGCGAGTTCGCCCACCTCGTCGTCGGCGGTCGGCTTCGGCATCTGCTCCGAGGGGTCGCGGGTGGTGGCGATCTTGCGGGCGGTGGCGGTGAGGGAGGCGATCGGGCGCATCGCCCGCCCGGCGATCGCCACCCCGGCGAAGATCGCCAGCAGGGTGCCGCCGAGGATGCCGGCCCCGATCAGCAGCCAGACCCGGTCGATCGTCGAGTCGACGTGGGCGAGGCTGCGGCCGTACTGGACCGCGCCCAGCGATTCGCCTGCTTCGCCCTTGATCTCTTCGGTCACGACGCGCATGCCGCCGTAGTCCCTGATCCCCAGATCGGGCGGGCCCATCGGATCGGACCCTTCGCTTTCGCCAATCAGGTTGCCGCGGACGTCGTAGATGCGGATCGAGGCGTCGTCGGGAAGCGCAAAGGTGTCCAGCTGGGGAACGTGCGTGATCTGTCCCTGCCCGAAAAGGGAGTATTCGATTTTGGTTTCGCCGGCGAGGATCTGAACCGCGGTGCTCACCTCGTTGTTGAAGTCGTCGCGGATTCGCTGGGTGGCGATCTGGCCGATCGCGCCGCCGAACAGCATCAAGATCGCCAGGGTCAGCCCCGAGGAGACGGCCGCCAAGCGCCAGCGCACCGGCCAGGAGCGCGGGTGCAGGAGGCGCCGGCCAGCGCGACCGAGACGACTGCCGAGCCCCCCCATCTAAGCCTTGAGGACGTAGCCGGCGCCGCGTTTGGTGTGGAGCAGCCGCGTCTCGCCACCGGCCTCGAGCTTGCGCCGCAGGTTGGAGATGAAGACGTCGATCGTGTTGGTCGCGGCCATCGGGTCATACCCCCAGACCTCGTCGAGGAGCCGCTCTCGGGAGACGACGAGGCGCTCATTGCGCATCAGGAACTCGAGCAGCTCGAACTCGCGGTTGGTCAGCTCGATCTCGCGCTCGCCGCGTCGCACTTCGCGCGTGTCGGGGTTGAGGACGAGGTCGCCCACCTCCAGCGAGGCGGCGCCGCGGGGGGGACGACGCCGCAGCAGCGCCCGGATCCGCGCCAGCAGCTCTTTGCGCTCGAACGGCTTCACCAGGTAGTCGTCGGCGCCGCTGTCGAGGCCGGTGACCCGGTCCTCGGTCTCGGCTCGGGCGGTCAGCATCAGGATCGGCACATCGCCGTCGCTGCGCAGCCGCCTGCAGACCTCGACCCCGTCGAGCCCAGGCAAGCCGAGGTCGAGCACGACCAGGTCCGGGACGAAGCCGGCGGCGACGTCGAGCGCCTCGATCCCGTCGGCCGAGGTGCGGACTTCGTAGCCCTCGTTGCGCAGCGAGCGGCGCAGGACGTCGGCGATGTCCTCGTCGTCCTCGACGACCAGGACCCGACCGCCAATTTGGTCGACTTCTGAGAGCACGCACCGATGTTAGCCGCGAAAAACGCCGCTCCGCCCGGCTTTTAGGGCGAATTTAGCTCGGCAGGTGTGGCGGGATCGGCGTCGAACGGGTGCCCATGTTCGTGCGTAAGAAGCGCGCCGGGTCGGCGCGGCGGGGCAAGCCTGCGGCGAAACGCAAGCCGAAGGCGGGCCTGCGGCTGCCGGCCGGCCTCGAGCAGCGCCACATCGACCTGATCGCCCTCTTCCTCGTCGCCTTCGGCGTCTACCTCACCTTCGTCCTCTTCTTCGGCTGGGAGGGGGGCAAGGTCGGCTACGGCGTCGAAACCGCGCTCACCTACCTGTTCGGGGAGGTCGGGGCGCGGATCTTCACGGTCCTCCTGCTGACGGTCGGCGGCATGCTCCTAACCGGCACCTCGGTCTCGGCCCTGGCGCGCGGGGTCGGCAGGGGCCTGCGGGCGCTCTTCCGCGGTCTCTTCGCCGGCGGCGACGCCGCCGCCCGCACCGTCGCCAGGACCCACTCCGACTGGCGCGAGCACCGTGAAGCCCGAGCCGAGGCCGCGACCCTCGCCGGGCCCACCGATGTGATGAGCAGCTACCCGGAGGAGGACGAGGACTTCGAACCGACCGTCGCCCTGGCCGAGGAGGACAGCTTCGACGCGCAGCTCTTCGACGCCGAGACCTCCGAAGAGGAGGGGCCGGAGCCCGAGGCAGAGCCCACGGAGCTCCAGAACTACGACTCCGAGGACGCCGCCGCGGTGGTCGATCCTGGCGACCGGGCGCACGCGGGCCTGACCCCGATGGGCTCCAAACGCGGGGTGACGATGTCGGAAGAGATCGACTACCGCCCGCCCGCGCCGAAGCTGCTGGAGCGGGGCAAAGGCGACAAAGGCCCCGACCCACGCGATCACGAGGCGGTCGGGCGCAAGCTGGTCGAGACGCTCGGCCACTTCGGCGTCGAGGCGAAGATCGTCGGCATCGTCAGTGGCCCTCACGTCTCCCGCTTCGAGCTGCGCCTCGCGCCCGGGACCAAAGTCAAGAAAGTGACCGAGCTGGCCAACGACATCGCCTACGCGCTCGCCTCGACCGACATCCGCATCCTCGCGCCGATTCCCGGCAAGCAGGCGGTCGGGGTCGAGGTGCCGAATCGCAGCCGCAAAATGGTCCGCCTCGGCGACATCTACGCCGGCCGGCCTGAGAAGACTTCGCCGCTGGTCGCCTGGCTCGGCAAGGGGATCGACGGCAACCCGGTCTGGACCGACATCGCGAAGATGCCGCACGTCCTCGTCGCCGGCACCACCGGCTCGGGCAAGAGCGGCTGCGTCAACGCGATCCTCTCCTCGATCCTGATGCAGGCCTCGCCGAACGAAGTCCGCCTCGTCCTCGTTGACCCCAAGCAGGTCGAGCTCAACCACTACGAGAACGTGCCGCACCTGCTGACGCCGGTGGTCACCTCGCCGCGCCTGGCCGCCAACGTCCTCTCCAACCTGATCGGGGAGATGGAGAGCCGCTACGGGATCATGAGCGAGGCCCGCGCCCGCAACCTCGTCGAGCTCAACCGCGTCCGCCGCAAGCGGGGCGAAGCGCCGCTGCCGCACATCCTCTGCGTGATCGACGAGCTCGCGGACCTAATGATGGTCGCCCCGGCCGAAGTCGAGGACTCGATCATCCGCCTGGCGCAGAAGTCGCGCGCCACCGGCATTCACCTGGTCCTGGCGACCCAACGCCCCTCGACCGACATCATCACCGGCACGATCAAGGTCAACATCCCCTCGCGGATCGCCTTCGCCGTCTCCTCGCAGACCGATTCCCGCGTCATCCTCGACCAGGGCGGGGCGGAGGCGCTGCTGGGGCAGGGGGACATGCTCTTCCGCGGCGCCGGCACCTCAAAGCTGCAGCGCGTCCAGGGCGCCTTCATCACCGAGGATGAGATCGCCCGCATCACCTCGCACTGGGCCAAGCAGGGCGAACCGGAGTTCGAGGCAGAGCTGCTGGAGACCCCGCAGGAGAGCGGCGAGGATGGCCGCGACGACGACTTCGACCCCGACCGCGACGACCTCCTCGACGAGGCGATCCGGCTCGTGGTCCAGACCGAGACCGCCTCGGTCTCGATGATCCAGCGGCGGCTGCGGGTCGGCTACACCCGCGCCGGCCGCCTGATCGACATGCTCGAGCGGCGCGGCGTCATCTCCGGCTACGAGGGCTCGAAACCGCGCCAGGTCCTGATCACCCAGGCCGATCTTCCCCGGGTCCTCAGCGGCGGCGATAGCGCGCCGGAGCCGATCGCGGTCGATTCGGACCCGGACGCGTAGCTTTCAAACTCTGTTTGCGAACTGCCCGATTTCCCCCCAAAATGGGGATAAATGGAGAACGGAGTCGGGAACAAGCTGCTCGAGGCCCGCACCCGGCGCTCCCTCGGCCTGCAGGAGGTTGAAGCGGCGACGAAGATCCGGGCTCGTTACCTGCAGGCGATCGAGAACGAAGACTGGGACCAGTTGCCGGGCGACACCTACGCGCGCGCCTTCGTCCGCACCTACGGCAGCTTTCTCGGCCTCGACGGCGAGCGCCTGGCCGAGGAACAGCGGCAGGCGCGCGGCTCGGCACGGCCCGGCGAGCGGCTGCTGCGGGTCGAGCCGCGGCCGCGCAGGGTGGTGCGATCGAGGAACGGGCGCCGGCGGGGCCCAAGCGTATCTCCGCGGTTCGTCGCGGTGGTCGTCTCCGCCCTCGTAGTGGCGGCGCTGCTCGTGGTCGGCCTCTCCACCGGTGGGGGATCGAATGGAACGGGCGCTGGAGCGGGGAAGGGGGCGAAGAAGCACGCGAGGGCAAGAAATCAGCAGCAGGGCAAACAGCAGACGTCCTTCGCGGGGCACACGCTGAAACTCCAGGCCAACGGCGAAGTCTGGGTCTGCCTGCTCGACGCGGCGGGAAAGCCGCTGGTCAATGGGCAGGTCCTTCTCCCGGGCGAAACCGAAGGGCCGTTCCGTTCCGGTAGCTTCACCTTGGCGCTGGGTAATGGCGCCGTGACGATGACCGTAGACGGGCAGCGAGCAAAGACCCCCGAACCTTCGAGCCCGATCGGGTTCACTGTCGATTCAAAGGGCTCGATTCGCGAATTGCCCGAAGGCGAACGGCCCACCTGCACGTGATCCGCGCCGGCATCCTCGTCACCGGGACCGAGGTGATCACCGGGCGGATAGCCGACGCCAACGGCCCCTGGATCTCCGAGCGCCTGGCCGAGCTGGGGGTCGAGGTGGCCCATATCCAGGTCGTCGCCGACCGCCCCGACGACCTCGAAGCGGCGTTGCGGTTCATGGCTGCGGAGGGAATGGACCTGATCGTCACCAGTGGCGGCCTCGGTCCGACTGCGGACGACCTGACGGCGGAGATAGTCGGCCGCTTCGCCGGGCGGGAGATGGTCCTCGACGAGGAGATGGAGGCGAAGATCGCCGCGATCCTCGACGGCTTCGCCAAACGCTTCCGGCTCGACCGGGCGGCGATGCTGGAGGCGAACCGCAAGCAGGCGATGGTGCCGGAGGGGGCAGTTGCCCTCGACCCGGTGGGGACCGCGCCCGGGCTGGTGGTGCCGGCAGGCGATCGGGTCGTCGTCGTCCTGCCCGGCCCGCCGCGGGAGCTGCAGCCGATGTGGCCGGTGGCGGTGGAGACGCCGCAGGTACGGGAGATCCTCGACCGGGCGACGCCGCTGCACGGCTACACGATGCGGATGTTCGGCGTCCCCGAGTCCGAAATCGCCAAGAGCTTGCGGGAGATGGTGGGGGAGGGAGTCGACCTCGGTCGGGTCGAGATCACGACCTGCCTGCGCCGCGGCGAGATCGAGATCGACGTCCGCTACCGCGACGAGTCGGCGGGGGTGGCCGAGGCCGTGCGCGAAGGGCTGGTGCGACGGCACCGGCGCGAGACCTTCAGCATCGACGGCGAGACGATCGACTCGCAGGTGGCGACGCTGTTGCTGGGGCACCGCCTGGGGCTGGCGGAGTCCTGCAGCGGCGGCCTGCTGGCGGCGCGGATTACGGACCTAGCCGGCGCTTCGGAGTACTTCGCCGGCGGCGTCGTCGCCTACTCAAACGAGGCGAAGGCGGAGTTGTTGGGGGTCGAGCCGGAACTGATCGAGGCGAAGGGAGCGGTCTCACCGGAGGTGGCCGAGGCGATGGCGATCGGCGCCCTGGAGCGCTTCGACGCCGACGTCGCGGTCTCGGTCACCGGCATCGCCGGCCCCGGCGGCGGCAGCGAGGAAAAGCCGATCGGCTACGTCTGCTTCAACGCCCGCCTCGCCGATGGCACCGCGATCGCCCGCGATCCGGTGATCCCCGGCGGCCGGGCCGACATCCGCGAACGCTCCGCCCTGGTCGGGCTGCACCTGCTGCGGCAGCTGCTCGGCGAGGGGGAGGGGAGTTTGTAAACTCCCGGAGTCCTCAATGGACAACTTCGCTTGGGAGGCGATGCATGGGAAGGTCGATTCGGGGAGCGGCGGTTTTGGCAGGCGCGGTGGCCTTGGTCGCAGTCTCTGCGCCGAGCGCTTTCGGCTCCACGGCGCAGATCGTCAAGGCCTCCGTCAACTCGAGCTGGACTCGGGGTACCTTTGCGGGCACGGTGGAATGGTCCGGCTGCGCTCATGGGCCGAAAACCGTCGAATGCGCCTGGGTCCCATACGCCGCGATTGCGACTGGCAACTCGTCGGAAGCCTGCGAATCGTCCAGCCGCGACGCTCTCTGGGAAGGCCAGAGGCAGGCTGCGGTTGGCTCCCAGTCCTTCGAAGTGACCGAAGTCCCGCTCGACGGCAGCGGTGGCAAGGTCCTCTGCCTCGGGCTGATCGAAACGATCGTCGAGGAACTGCCTTGCATGCCTCCGGGGGAACCGATTCCGCCCGGCTGGCACTGCCCTTACCAAACCTCGAGCGTCGATGTCCCCCTCGCATCCCGGGTCCTGGATGCGCCGACTGAACCGGATCACCCCCACGGGGAACCGGGCGAAGGCGAACCGCCGAAACCGGTGACGCGGGAGTGTCCTCGCGGCCGTCACCGTCGCCATGGCCACTGCGTTCCACCCCGGCACCACCGAATTTCACTCTCTCAGCACCGGAAAGCTCCGGCGGGGTAGAGCTTCGCTGCTCGGGCCGTCTGGGTTGCGATCGCTGGCAAGCAGCAGCTCGATCATCGCGGCGGCATAGAAGGGCGTGGCGCCGTCGATGTCGTCGCTGGCGCACCACTCCGCATACTCGCTGAGCAACCGCTCGCGGTCGAGAAAGCCGAGCGCCGCCAATCTCGGGGCGGAGAACAGGGATCCGGCGAGGGCGCGCGCGGGGCCCCGCATCGCAGCCGCCAGCGCCGGCAGGAAGTCATCGCGCTGCGCCGGGCGGCTGACTGCGCGAGGGCAGCCGGCGCGGTCGAGCACCGCGCGCTGGACGCGACGGCGACGGCGCCAGGTGGCCGGCAGGTGACCACAGAAGCGGACCAGCTCCGGCGTCGCCAGCGGGTGGACCGCCCACAGTCCGCGCCGCATGTACATCGCCGAGCCGATCGCCAGCGTCTCCGGAACCGACCTGGCGGCTAGTGGGCGCGGCACCGGGTCGAGGGCAGCTGCGCCGTCGCCGAGGGTCTCAAGGACGGCGGGGGAGAGGAAGCGCGGCACGCCTGACCAGCGGCCCTGTCGCTCGTCGGGCGGACGGGAGGTCGCCCGCGGGGGGTCGCCCGGCCGCCACCCGCACAACTCGTCTCCGCCCAGGCCGGTGAGGATCAGGTCGGCGCCGCTTGCGGCGGCAGCGGCGAGGGCCGCGTCGGCTGCCTCGTAGTAGTACTCCTCCCACGGCATGGTCAGGCCACCGGTGGCGCGGCAGCCGCCAGGCGCCAGGGGGAGGTGGTCGAGGATGTCGACCTCGCGGTCCTGCAGCCCAAAACGCTCGACGACCAGCCCGCGGCGGCGACGCTGGTCGGCGCGGCATGGCCCGGCGAGAGAGATCCCGCAACTATGGAGCGGCGCCCCGGACACCGCGGCGGCTGCGGCGGCTACCGAAGCCGAGTCGAGCCCGCCGCTGACCTCTATTGCGACACCGCCATGGTGGCCGTCGAGCCAGCGCCGCAACGAGGAGGTAAGGATTTCCCAGAAAGCCGCCGCTGGATCGGCGCCCGCTTTGAGCGCCGTGGGTCGCGGCAGCGGGGCAGGCTCGGGGTACTCCGCGGTGAGCGCGCCGTCGGTGCCCCTGGACGGGCGCCAGCGCAGGCGCGAGCGCTCGGTCTGCATCAGCAGGCCCGGCAGCATCGTCGTTCGCGAGTAACCGCAGTCCGCGCGGGCCACGAAGTGTGCCGCCCGCTGCGGGTCGAGGCCGGGCTCTGAGATGAGCGGGCGCAATCGGACTGGGTCCCAGTCCCCCCACAATTCCTCGCCGCGGGCCAGCACGAAGACCGGCGCGGTTCCCCAAGAGCTCGTCTCGAGGTCGGCGCCGGCACCGGGCCCGCCGAGCGACAGGGTCAACACCGACCAGTGCAGCGGCCATTTCCGCATCGCCTTCAAGACCTCGGCGGCGGCCGCCCGCGTGGCTCGGGTGAGACCGCCGGGGCAGGGTCGCAGCCCGGACTCGGGACGGGGCTCTCCCGCACAACGCTCGCGGACCACGACCAGGAGGCGCCCGTCGCTGAGCAGCGCGAAGTCCTCCAGCGCGGGATGCCGGAATGGCTCGACGCTATTCCGGCCCGCGATCCAGCCGGTGGGGGTGGGGCGCCACGGCGAGGTAGCGTCCCGTGCATCGAGGCGAAACGCGAGCACGGGACGCTGCTACGCCTACTCGTCGTCGGCGAACTGGGCTTTTCCCTTCGCGTCGCGCGGGGGTTCGACCTTGGCCTCCGCCTCCTCTGCCTCGCCGGACGCCCGGCTTGCGACCGGTTCGCCGTCGAAGAGGTCGAGACCGTCGGGTACTTCTATCCGCGCTGCGGGTTTCGCATCTCCGGAGTTTCTACTACGCGTCATTGCTCCTCCCGTCGGAATAAACACAGTAGAACACAGCAGTGAAGTAACCACTATGTAATCACACCATCCTGATCTCTATCCAGCCCGACTGCTCCCGCCTTGTTCCAATTCGGACCGATCCCCGTGACGCACTTTTGACACAAGAGTCTTGTTCCGTCACACCCGGCCCCCTAGCGTGGTCCCCATGGCCAAGGAAAGACTGAAGAGCCCGCGGGCGCGCCTGTTCGTCGCCCTCGACCTGCCGGATCGGATCCGGGAGGGGATCGCGGCGTGGGGAAGGGAGGCGCTGTCGGATCCGGCGCTGCGGCCGGTCCCGGTCGAGTCCCTCCACGTCACCCTTGCCTTCCTCGGCTACCGGCCGGAGAAGGAGGTGGAGCGGATCGCCGCAGCGGTGCGGTAAAGCGCCGGCGCGGCGGCGCTGGTCGAGCTGCTCGACCCGGTCCAGCGTCCGCCGCGGGGGAGGGCGCGGCTGTTCGCGCTACCGGCGCTCTAGCCCGGCGCGGAGGCGCTGCAGGCCGGGTTGGAGCAGAGACTTGTCGAAGGGGGCTTCTACGAGCCCGAGAAGCGGCCGTTCTGGCCGCATGTGACCGTGGCTCGGGTGCGTCCCGAGGCGCGGGGATCGAGGCGACCGGCGGTCGTCGCGGATCCGCCGGCGAAGTTGCCGGCAGGCCTGTCGGAGGCTTTTCTTGGCGTCCGGCTGGCTCTGTACCGTTTTGAACTTAAGCCTACGGGTGCGCAATACGTGCCCCTGGCCCAAATCGAGCTGCCCGGAGCAGGGTGGTAGTGAGGTGGATGAGATGGCGAAAGTGAACTTGAAGGACGCCTCCGCCAAGGAGGCAAAAGCGAAGGACGCCGCGCTCGAGGCGGCGGTGACGCAAATCGAGCGCGACTTCGGCCAGGGCTCGCTGATGCGCCTGGGCGACAAAGGGACGGTCAAGGTCGATGCGATCCCGACCGGGGCGCTGGCGCTCGACCTGGCGCTGGGGATCGGTGGGGTCCCGCGCGGCCGGATCGTCGAGATCTTCGGCCCGGAGTCCTCGGGGAAGACCACGCTCGTCAACCACATCATCGCCCAGGCCCAAGCCCAGGGCGGCATCTGCGCCTTCATCGACACCGAGCACGCGATCGACCCCGTCTACGCGCGGGCGATCGGCGTCGACACCGACGAGCTGCTGGTCTCCCAGCCCGATTACGGTGAGCAGGCGCTGCAGATCGCCGACCGACTGATCGCCTCGGCCGCGATCGACGTGGTCGCGATCGACTCGGTCGCGGCGCTGACGCCGAAAGCCGAGCTCGACGGCCAGATCGGCGACACCACCGTCGGCCTGCAGGCGCGGCTGATGTCGCAGGCGCTGCGGAAACTGGCGGGGAGCCTCAACCGGACGAAAACGGTCTGCCTCTTCACCAACCAGATCCGGGAAAAAGTCGGCGTCCAGTTCGGCTCGCCCGAGACCCAACCGGGCGGTCGGGCGCTGAAGTTCTACTCCTCGCAGCGACTCGACATCCGCCGGATCGAGACCCTGAAGGAAGGGACGGAGGCGGTCGGCAACCGGGTCCGCGTCAAAGTCGTCAAGAACAAGGTGGCGGCTCCGTTCCGCCAGGCCGAATTCGACATCGAGTACGGCGTCGGCATCTCCCGTGAGGGTGGCTTGCTCGACTTCGGGATGGAGCAGGACCTGATCCAGAAATCCGGCTCCTTCTTCTCCTACGGCGAGACCCGGCTCGGACAGGGGCGCAACAACGCCAAACAGTTCCTGGTCGACAACCCGGAGCTGGCGCTGGAGATCGAAACCAAGGTCCGCGCGGCGTTGGGGATCGACGGCGAGCAGAAAGCGGAGCCGGAGGCCCCTGTCGCGGAGGCTCAAGCCGCCTAGCGGCTGGCGGCCGGTTTCTCTCTGGATCGATAGGGTTCCGGCCGCCGTATGAGCAACGAAACTCTTTTCTTCATCTGCGGAGGCGTCCTTGCCGTCTCGGCAGTGGTCGTCAGCATCGTCGGGCTGAGGCTGCCCAACTTCCCCGGCAAGGCGCTGCCGCTGGTGATCCTCTGGTTCGCGCTCTTCGTCGGCGGTGCGACCACGTTCGCCGTCCTGCACGCGCAGGACGAGCAAAAGGCCAAGGCGGCCGAGCTCGCAAAGGCCGGTGAAGAAATCGAAAAAGGGCAGACCTCGGCCCCCTTTGAAAACGAAGCCGGCGCGGAAGGCTCTACCCAGAAAGAAGAAGCGGGCGGCAAGGGCGAAAACTCGCAGCCAGCCAAGGGAGGTGGCGCAGCCACGACCCTGCAGCTGGAAGCGAGCCCCACCGCGCTCGAATTCAACACCACCCATCTGGAAGCCAAAGCCGGCAAGGTCACGATCGACTTCACCAACCCTGCGCCACTCGAACACAACGTGGTGATCGAACAGAACGGCAAAGAACTGGCCGGCTTCGCCCCGATCACCGAAGGCAAGGCTTCGGAGACCGCCAACCTCAAGCCGGGCACCTACACCTTCTTCTGCGCCGTCCCCGGGCATCGCGAAGCGGGCATGGAAGGGACCCTCGTAGTCAAGTAGCTGCCGCTACCCTGCCGGTAATGGCGAAGCGGTTCCACGTCACCACCTTCGGGTGCCAGATGAACGTGCACGACTCCGAGCGGATGCGGGGGATGCTGGCCTCGCTCGGCTACGAGGAGGCGGCCGAGCGCGACGAAGCGGACCTGATCCTCTTCAACACCTGCTCGATCCGCGAGTCGGCTGACAGCCGCTTCATCGCCCACCTGGGGCAGGCGAAGAAGCTCAAGTCCGAAGACCCCGAGAGGGTTGTCGGCGTCGGCGGCTGCTGGGCTCAGTCGGTCAAGGAGGAGGTCTTCGAGCGCTTCCCCTTCGTCGACGTCGCCTTCGGACCGGGACAGATCCACAAGCTGGCCGAGTTCCTCAACTCCGACTCGCTGAGCGCCCAGGGCTACTTCGAGTTCGAGGACTTCTCGGGGCACCTGCCGGCCCGGCGCGAGCGCGAGTTCCAGGGCTGGCTGCAGATCTCCCAGGGCTGCAACTGCGTCTGCTCATACTGCATCGTCCCGTCGACCCGCGGCCGCGAGGTCAGCCGCGAGCCCGGCGAGCTGGTCGCCGAGGCCGCGGCGCGGGCGGCCGACGGGGTGGTCGAGGTGACGCTGCTGGGTCAGAACGTCAACAGCTACGGGCGCGACCTGCCGCAGGAGCGGCGGATCGGCTTCTCCGAGCTGCTGCGGCGCGTCGACGCGGTCGCGGGAATCGAGCGGATCCGCTACACCAGCCCGCACCCGAAGGACATGAAGGAGGACGTGATCCGCGCCCACGCCGAGCTGCCGGCGCTCTGCGAGCAGATCCACCTGCCGCTGCAGTCGGGCTCCAGCGCCGTCCTCAAACGGATGCGCCGCACCTACGACCGCCAGCGCTATATGGACCGGGTGGCGCTGATCCGCGAGCACGTCCCCGACTGCGCGATCACCACCGACATCATCGTCGGCTTCCCGGGGGAGACCGAGACCGACTTCGCCGAGACGCTGGAGGTGGTCGAGGAGGTCGGCTACGACGGCGCTTTCACCTTTATTTTCTCGCCGCGGCGCGAAACCGAGGCGGCGACGATGGATGGACAGCTACCGCACCCGGTCAAGGTCGAGCGGATGGAACGGCTGGTCGAGGCGGTGCAGCGACGCGCCGCCGAGCGCGCCCAGCGCTTCGTCGGACGGACGCTCGATGTCCTGGTCGAAGGAACCAGCCGCACCGACGAGACGAAGCTGCGCGGGCGGACCCGGCACGGCAAGGCGGCCAACTTCGACGGGGTGGCCGAACCAGGTGAATTCGTGCCCGTCGAGATCGAAGCGGCCACCTCGCAGACGCTGAGCGGGGTCCTGGCGCGACCGCTGACGCCCCTCCTCTGAGCTTGGACGTCGTCGCGATCTTCGGCCCGACGGGGGTCGGGAAGACGGGGGTGGCGATCGCTCTAGCCGAGCTGCTGCGCGAGCGGGGGGAGGACCCGGTCGCGGTCAACTGCGACGCCCTGCAGGTCTACGAAGAGCTGGAGACGCTGACCGGCGCGGCGAGCGCCGCCGAGCAGGCGCGGCTCGAGCACCGACTGCAGGGCTTCGTGCCGATCACCTCGGACTTCTCCGTAGGCGACTACATGCCGCTGGCGCACCAGGAGATCGACTCGGCGCTGAGGGCGGGGCGGCGACCGATCGTCGTCGGGGGGACCGGCCTCTACCTGCGCGCGGCGCTGGCCGAGCTTTCGCTGCAGAAGGTGCCGCCGGAATCGGAGGACTCGGAGCTGTGGTCGCCCGAGACCAGGCATCCCAGCGCGATCTTCGGCCTCGACATGGACCGGGCACAGCTGTACGAGCGGATCGATGCGCGGGTGGAGGCGATCGTCGCCGCCGGCGCCGCCGAGGAGGCCCGCCGCGCCGATGCCCACGGCCCCGGCCGCACCGCCCGCAAGGCGCTCGGCTTCGACGAGCTGCTCGCCGGCGATACCGAAAGGATGAAGCAACGCTCCCGCAACTACGCCCGCCGCCAGCTCACCTGGATGCGCAAGATCCCGAACCTGCACCGGATCGACCGCACCGGCCTCTCCGACGCCGAGGTTGCCAACCGGATGCTGACGGGCCTATTTCCCTCCATATAGGCGTATTTTCGGCCCGTCGGCAGAGTCAATAGGCTCCTCGCCGTGAAGTTCGAGAAGTGGCAGGCCCTGGGCAACGACTACTTGATCCTCGAGCGGGAGCGGCTCCCCTGGGAGCTGACCGCGACGCGGATCGAGTGGCTCTGCGACCAGCACTTCGGGATCGGTGCCGACGGCATCCTGCTGCTAGCGCCCAGCGCCGACCCTGAGCTCGTCGCCGATTTGCGGATCTTCAACCCCGACGGCTCCGAGGCCGAGCTCTCCGGCAACGGCGCCCGCGAGGCGATCCTCTACCTGCGCCGCAACGGCTGGACCGACGCGGATGAGTTCGTGATCGGCACCGCCGCCGGACCGATCCGGCCGACGATCACCGGCGAGCTGACCTGCTCGGTGGACATGGGGCGGGCCTCGACCACCTCCAAGGACTACCCCTCGGGCGGCGAGGACGGACGGGGCACGCTCGAGGCTGGCGGGCGCAGCTGGGAGTTCCAGCACGTCTCGATCGGCAACCCGCAGTGCGCGATCGTCGTCGGCGAGGAGCTAGACGAGCTCGACCTCGGCGCGATCGGCCCTGGGATCGAAGGCCATGAGCTGTTCCCGAACCGGACCAACGTCTCCTTCCTGGCGATCGAGGGCAGCAGGGTGCGGGCGCGGATCTTCGAGCGCGGGGTGGGGGAGACGCTCTCCTCGGGGACCGGCGCCAGCGGCGCCGCCGTCACCGCCTTCCTGCGTGGCTCCCAGAGCCCGATCGTGGTCGAGCTCGAAGGCGGCGAGCTGCAGGTCGCGATCTCCGTGGAGCTGGACGTGCGGCTCGACGGCTGGGCCGAGCCGGTTTTCGCCGGCGAGCTCTCGCCGGAGCTGGTGCAGGCGCTAGCCGAGCTGGACGGCGACTGACGCCACCGATCGCATAGATTCCGGCGCCCATGGGCATCGCCACCCCGTCCAAGCGCCTGGAGGCCATCCCTCCCTACAAGTTCCAGGAACTCGAGCAGCAGATCGCCGACAAGCGCGCTGCCGGGATCGACGTGATCAGCCTCGGGATCGGCGATCCGGACCAACCGACCTACGACCACATCGTCAAGGCGGCGCAGGAGGCGGTCGCGAACCCGGCCTACCACCAGTACCCGTCCAACCGCGGTCGCGAGGAGTTCCGGGCGGCCCTCGCCGGGTTCTACGACCGCCGCTTCGGGGTCGAGATCGACCCGGCCTCCGAGGTGATCCCGGCGATCGGCGCCAAGGAGTGCATCTACAACCTCTGCTTCGCCTTCCTCGACCCGGGCGACGTCGCCCTGGCCTCTGACCCCGGCTACCCGGTCTACACCGGCGGCCCGATCCTCGCCGGCGCCAAAGCCGAGCTGCTGCCGCTGGTGCCCGAGCTGGGCTTCGCCCCCGACCTCAGCGCCGTCCCGGCCGAGGTCGCCGAGCGGGCGCGACTGATGTTCGTCAACTACCCGAACAACCCGACCGGCGCGGTCGTCCCCGACGGCTTCTTCGAGACGGTCGTCTCCTTCGCGCAGGAGCACGAGATCCTCGTCGTCCACGACAACGCCTACTCGGAGACGACCTACGACGGCTACGTCGCGCCCAGCTTCCTCGCCACGCCCGGCGCCAGGGAGGTCGGCGTCGAGGTCTTCTCGCTCTCCAAGGGCTACAACATGACCGGCTGGCGCTGCGCCGCGATCCTCGGCAACGCCGAGGCGATCCAGACCTACTGGCGGCTGAAGACCAACGTCGACTCCGGCCTCTTCGAGGCGATCCAGATGGCCGGCGTTGCCGCTCTGGAGGGCCCTTACGGCCCACTGGAGCGGATGAACGAGACCTACACCCGCCGTCGCGACCTCGTCGTCTCCGCCCTGCGCGAGATCGGCGTCGAGGTCAACCCGCCGCAGGGGACGATCTACGTCTGGGCACCGGTGCCCGCGAGCCACACCTCGACCTCCTTCTGCGAGCTCGTCCTCGAGGAGGCCGCGGTCGTCGTCTCGCCCGGCTCGATGTACGGGCCGAGCGGCGAGGGCTTCTTCCGCATCGCCCTGACCACGCCCGACGAGCGAATCGAAGAGGCGGTCGAGCGGATGCGCGAGCACCTCGCGTGAGCGTACGGCGGGCGCTGGTCGGGCTGCTGGTTCTCCTCGCGGCGGCGATCGCGGCGGTGCCGGCCCTGGCGTGGGAAGAAAAACCGGCGTCCGGTCCCGACCCCGCCGTCGCCACCTGGACGGAATGGCCGCACCGCGTCAGCTGCGGCGGCCTGCGCTTCAACCCGATCGTCGCCTTCAGCTCCCCGACGGGGGTGGGGAAGACCAACACCCCGCAGGTGCGGGCGATGAAGAAGTTCATCGACATCGGCGAAGAATTGGCCCGCAAGCACGACTGGCGGCTGCTGGCCGAAGAAAAGAGATGGGCCGAGTTCGGCGCCGGCCGGCTCCCGGACGAACTCGAATGGATCGGCGTCGAACGCAGGCGGGGGCACTGGAGCTTTGCCAGCTACACCTCGCGATGCGAACCGGCGAGCGTGCGACGCGGGCTCGAGGCGATCACCTGGACGCTTGATCCCGACCAGCCGCAGCTCAACCCGAAAACCCGCAGCATCCTCGTCGACCTCGGGCCGAGCGAATGCAGCAGCGGCAAGCCGGCGGCCCCTCGTCTGCAGAAACCCGAGTTCCGCGAACAAAACGGGGCCCTGTTGATGGGCCTCTGGCTGCGGCCTCTGCCGCCGGGCGGCTACACCTGCCAGGGAATCATCGAACCGCCGGTACGGATCAAGCTTCCCGAACCGCTCGGCGAACGAGATCTGATGGACGGCGGCACCTACCCGCCGCGCCTCGAGCAGCTGCGCTTCGGCCGCTAAGCCGCCTCGCGCTCGGCCTTCTTGCGCCAGTAGCGATCGAGGCCGGCCCACTGGTAGGCGGTGGGGACGGCCTGAAGGAGCTCCTCCACCGTCTCCTCGCCCATGCCTTCGGAGGCGAGCTGTGCGCGGAGGCGCCGCTCCAGGTCCTCGTCGTATTCCTCATGCGGCATGCGGCGGGCGAAGTCGGCCTCCAGGCGCAATTTCTCCCGCACCTTCTCGATGTGGCCGGGGACGTCGTCCTCGACGGCGCCGAAGTGGGTGAGGGCGAGGCGCTGCGGCGACCAGGCGGCGACGGTGTCCAGGGATTCCTCCCAGGTCTCGATGTCGATGTCGGGTGGGGGAGTGGGGGGCAGGATGAGGTTCGAGGGCGGGATCCGGCAGGCGGCGACATCGCCGACGAAAGCGGTGCCGCTGTCGGTGTGGAAGTAACAGACGTGGTGGGAGGCGTGGCCTGGGGTGTAGGCGACCTGCATTCCCAGCACGGTCTCGCCGCCGGCCAACGGGCGGACGTTGGCCTCCGGCACCGGCAGGATCTCGCCCCAGAGGTAGGTGAGCTTGTCGCCATAGAGGCGCTCGGCGCTCGCCAGCAGCTTCGAGGGGTCGATCAGGTGCGGGGCACCGCGCTCGTGGACGTAGACCTCCAGCTCCGGCCAGCGCCGCACCATCGCCCCGGCCGCCGCCGCGTGGTCGAGGTGGATGTGCGTCAGCAACAACGCCCGCGGCTGCTCCTCCCCGATCGCCTCCAGCACCGTCGAGAGGGAGGACTGGGGCCCTGGATCCACCAGCACCCCATCCACTTCCCAGCAGCCGATCACATGCTCCCGGCCGAGATGCTTGACGTCGATCACTCGCACGGCGCGCAGCTTACGACTCCGCTCACAGGGACCTGGGGGAGGTCCCGGAGGAGCCTCCCCAACTTTGCGACGGAGGGACCTCCCCCAGGTCCCCTAAGCAGCCGTTGGAAGGCGGCCTTCGGCGGCCAGCATGTCCCTCAACCCCTGCTCGAGCCCGCGCGGCTCGTATCCCAGCTCCCGCTTGGCCTTGTCGTAGCTGGCCCAGAAGGTGACCCCGTCGGCGGAGGAGATCAGCTCGCGCAGGTTGGGCGGCTGGCCCATCACCTTCCCGACCAGCGGCCCGATCGGGACCATCGCCTTCAGCAGCGGCGTCGGGATCGCGCCCCGCGGCGGCTTGCGGCCGGTGACATCGGCGACGACGCCGATCGCCTCGCGCATCGTCGTCGCCGGGCCGCTGATCACGTAGGTCTCGCCCGCTTTGCCCTTGTCGAGGGCGAGGAGGATGCCGCCGGCGATGTCCTCGACGTGGGAGAGGCAGATCCCCAGCTCGGGGAACGGCATCAGCGGCATCTTCCCGCTGAGGAACTGGTCCAGCAGCTGGCCGACCGAGGAGGTGTCACCGGGGCCGTAGACGCCCCCCGGCTGCACGATCACGCCGGGCAGCCCTTCGCCGATCAGCCGCTTCGCCACCTGGTGGGCTTCCCACTTGGTCTCCTCGTAGGCGGAGGTGAAGTCCTTGCCGGGGTGCTCGTAGGACTCGTCGACGATCTGGCCGTGGGTGTTGCCGAAGATGCCGACGGTGGAGACGTAGACGACCTTGGGGATCTTCATCTCCAGCGCCGCGCTCAACACCCGTTCGGTGCCGCCGACGTTGGCCTCGCGCATCGCCGGGCGCTGGGAGGCGGGGATCCCGACCTCGTAGACTGCTGCGGCGTGGATGACGGCGTCGCGCCCCTCCATCCCTTCGCGGATCGCCCGTTCGTCGCCAAGGTCACCGGCGACCAGCTCGCAGCCGAGCTCGGTCAGCTGCGCCGCCTTTCCGGGGCTGCGCACCAGGCAGGCGACCTCGTCGCCGCGCGCCCGCAGCTGGCGCGCCACCTCGCCGCCGATGAAGCCGGTGCCGCCGGTGAGGAAGACCTTCACGAGAAGAAACCCTATCCGGCCGAGGGCCACGCTTACAATTCCTTTGAGTGCAGAGTTCGAGAAACGGCAGAACGGCCCAGACCCGCTACGGCGGGACGGGCAACGGTGCCGGGGCCTCGAACCGGCGTGCGCGCCAGCGGGCGCTGGCGATCGGCATCGTCGACGGGCGCACCGAGGGGGAGCCGCTGGCGGAGCTGAAGGAGCTGTTGCGCACCGCCGGCGTCGCCACCGTCGGTGAGGCGACCCAGCAACGCCCGCAGCCCGACCCCGACCGCTACTTCGGCCGCGGCCGGCTCGAGGAGGTGAAACGGGAGATCAAGGCGGCGGGGGCCAACCTGGTCGCCTGCGACGACGAACTGGCGCCGCGCCAGGAGCGCAACCTCGAGGCGGCGCTGGGGGTGCCGGTGATCGACCGCACCGCGGTGATCCTCGACATCTTCGCTGACCATGCCCACTCGGCCGAGGGCAAGCTGCAGGTCGAGCTGGCCCAGCTCGAATACAACATGGCCCGCATGCGGGGCCTCTGGACCCACCTCGAGCGCCTCGGCGCCGGCCGCATCGACGGCGGCATCGGCACCAGGGGCCCGGGCGAGAGCCAGATCGAGACCGACCGCCGCCTCGCCCGCAACCGGATCGCCGCCCTGCGCCGCCGCCTCGACCGGCTCGAGCGCAACCGCGGCGTGATGCGGGCCCGCCGCGAGCGCTCCTCGCTGCCGCGCGTTGCCCTCGCCGGCTACACCAACGCCGGCAAGTCGACGCTGCTGAACGCGCTGACCGGGGCCGAGGTCGAGGTCCGCGACCGCCTCTTCCACACCCTCGACCCGACCACCCGCACCTTCGAGCTCTCCGGTCGCGACTACCTGCTGACCGACACCGTCGGCTTCATCGAGAAGCTCCCCCACCAGCTGGTCGAGGCGTTCAAGGCGACCCTGGAGGAGACGGTGCTGGCCGACCTGATCCTCCACGTCGTCGACGCCTCGGCGCCGGAGGAGCGGCGGCTGGCCGCGATGCAGGCGGTCGACGAGGTGCTAGAGGAGATCGGCGCTGGCGACAAGCCACGGCTGCTCGTCTTCAACAAGGTCGACATGCTGAGCGAGGCGGAGCGGCGCGAAAGCGCCCTCGACCACCCCGAGGCGGTGCTGATCTCGGCTCAGGAGGCGCGGGGCCTGGACGAGTTGCGCGAGCGCATTGAGGCCGCCTTCGCGGAGACGCTGACCGAGGTCGCGCTGCTGATCCCCTATTCGCAGAGCGGCCGGTTGCACGAGCTGCACGAGGTCGCCGGGGATCTCGAGCGGACCGACCGAGCAGATGGGGTGCTGGTTCATGCCAAGGTGCCGGCGGCCGAGATGCACCGCTTCAGCGACCTCGCGGTCGCATAAGCTGCCGCGCGTGCAGCTTCCTGTTGCCAAGCTGAAAGAGGGGGCGGTGCTGCCGACCCGCGCGCATGACGGAGATGCCGGGCTGGATCTGTACGCCTGCGAGGAGGCGCATGTCGGGCCGGGGGAGCGGTGGAGCGTGGGGACGGGGGTGGCGGTGGAGATCCCGGCGGGGCACGCCGGGCTCGTCCTGCCGCGCTCGGGGCTGGCGCGCGAGCACGGCATCGCCCTCGTCAACGCCCCTGGGCTGATCGACGCCGGCTACCGCGGCGAAGTGCGGGTGCTGCTGCTCAACACCGACCCCGCCGAGACCTTCCGGGTGCAGCCGGGCGACCGCATCGCCCAGCTCGTGCTGACGCCGATCGCCGCCGCCGAGCCGGTCGTGGCGGCGGCGCTGAGCGAGTCGACTCGCGGCGAGGGCGGCTTCGGCTCCAGCGGTCGCTGATCGGGATGTCGCGCCTGCTGGAGAGCCTGGCGCGACCGATCGTCCAGGCGCCGATGGGCGGCGGCCCCTCGACCCCGGAGCTGGCTGCGGCTGTCGCGGGCGCCGGCGGACTCGGCTTCCTCGCTGCCGGTTACAAGAGCGCGTGGGCGCTGGCGGCCGACGTCGCGGCGACCCGGGCGCTGAGCGACCGCTTCGGGGTCAACCTCTTCGTCCCCGGCCCGCGGGCGGATCCGGAGGCCTATGCGCCATACGTCGAGCGGCTGCGCGCGGACGCCGATCGCCTCGGCGCCGAGGTCGGGGAGGCACGCTGGAGCGACGATGAGTGGGGGGCGAAGCTGGAGCTGCTGCGAAGCGAGCCGGTGGCGGTCGTCTCCTTCACCTTCGGCTGCCCGGAGGCGGCCGTCGTCGCGGCGGTGAAGGAGGCGGGCAGCGAGGCCTGGATCACCGTCACCACGCCCGCCGAGGCGCGGACGGCGGCCGCCGCGGGAGCGGACGCGCTGATCGTGCAGGGGCACGAGGCCGGCGCCCATCAGGGGACTTTCGACGACGCCGGCGCGGGGGAGGCCCTTGGCCTGTTGGCGCTGTTGCAGCTGGTCGCCGCGGAGACCGAGTTGCCGCTGATCGCTTCGGGCGGGATCGCCACCGGGGCCGGACTTGCCGCGGTTCTGGCGGCGGGGGCGAGGGCCGCGCAGATCGGCACCGCCTTCCTCCTCTGCCCGGAGGCCGGGACCTCGGAGCCGCACCGTCGTGCGGTCGCCACTGGCGGCGCGACCGAGCTGACTCGCGCCTTCACGGGCCGGCGCGCCCGCGGCATCGTCAACCGCTTCCTCCGCGAGCATCCGCAGGCGCCGTCGGCCTACCCGGAGGTCCACTACGCGACCGCGCCGATCCGCGCTGCGGCGCGCCAGCAGGGCGATGCCGAGGCGATCAACCTCTGGGCCGGACAGGCGCACGCGCTGGCGCGGGAAGAGCCCGCCGCCGAGGTCCTCGCCAGGCTCGACCGCGAGGCTCGTCAGGCGCTCGAGGCCGCCGCCCGCCGCGCCGATTCGTGAGCGGCCGCCTCGAGTTCGTCGGGCAGCGGCTCGAGCTCGGGGCGGGTGCCGTAGCGACGCTCCAGCGCCAGGGCGATCAGGTGGTCGGCCAGCCAGGCATTCTTCGGCAGCAGCGGTCCATGTAGGTAGGTGCCGATCAGGTTGCCGCGGTGGACGCCCTCATAGCCGTCGCGGTCGTTGTTGCCGTGGCCGGAGACGACGCGGCCGAGGGGCTGGGCGCCCGATCCCAGATAGGTGCGCCCGCCGTGGTTCTCGAAGCCGGCGATCAGCTTCGGCCCGGCGCCGAGGTCGGTCTCGATCACGACGTTGCCGATCAGCCGCGGCCCCGGCTCGCGCACGGTCTCCAGGTCGGCGATCCCCAGCCCCGGCAGTGTCTCCTCGCCGAGCTGATAGCTGTGGCCGAGCAGCTGGTAGCCGCCGCAGACCGCCAGCAGGACGGCGCCGTCGTCGGCTGCCGCGCCGATCGCCTCGCGCTTGGTCGCGACCATGTCGGCGGCGACGGCGATCTGGTCGCGGTCCTGGCCGCCGCCGATGTAGAAAATGTCGTGGACAGTGGGGTCGAAGCTCTCGCCGGGGCCAGCGCCGCTGTGGACGAAGCCGATCCCGCGCCACTCGCAGCGCCGCTGCAGGAAGAGGATGTTGCCGCGGTCGGCGTAGATGTTCATCTGGTCGGGATAGAGGGAGAGGACGCGCAGCTCCATCACGGCCTCCTTTCCAACAGGACGACGGTCGAGCCGACGTGGTCTTCGGTCTCCCGGATCAGGCGCCGTCCAGCAGGGACGAACCCAGCCGGCGCCGCCTCGGCCTCCAGCTCCTCGGGATCGATGACCAGTAGCTGCACCTCATCGAACTCGGTGCTGAGATCGCCCGCCGGAGAGACGGTTTCCCGGGTTCGTCGCAGCCTCAGCCGTCGCCCGACCAGCCCGATCCCGGTGGGGCGGCTGGAGTAGACCCAGCCGTCTACCTCGCGCACGTCCGGCAGCGGCGGAAGGCCAACTTGGTGCCTTGGCAGGCGCGCCACGAGCGCGGCGGCGAGCAGGCCGCCGGGTCGCAGGGCAGCGGCTATCCGGCGCAGACAGCGCACCCGAGACTCGGAGCTACGCAACAACTGCAGGAACTGCATCGGCGCCAGCACCAGACCCGCGGCGTCGGTCAGGTCGAGGTCGAGCGCGTCGACGCAGATCGGCTCGACGGGAAGGTCTCCGGCGCGCTCGGCCAGCTCCAGGATCAAGTCGTAGTCGCGATCGACGCCGATCACCCGGTGTCCGCGTCGGGCCAGGTGCAACGCCACGCGCCCGGTCCCGCAGCCGAGCTCCAGCACCGGGCCGCCGTGCCGCTCGGCCAGCTCCTCCCAGAGCGGCAGGTCAGCCTCGTAGCTGCCGCACTCGACGTCGTGCCAGATCGCCGTCGTGGCGTCACTCATCGCCAGAAGTCCTTCGCCAGCCCGCGATCGGCGAGCAGCTTGCGCAGCTCCAGCAGGGCGGTGTAGGTGGGGAGGGCGAAGAGGCGGCCCTGCGCACCCTCCACAGCCGCATCGAGGGAGGCCGCGATCCCCGGCACGACCTCGATCGCCCCCTCCGGCCAACCCGCGTACTTCAGCCGCAGCGCCATCTCCGGCGCCCTGGTGCCGCTGCAGACGACGCGCCTGACGCCGCCGGCGAGCAGCTCGAAGTCGGCATCCCAGATCCAGGAGATGTCGCGGCCGTCGGCGATGCGGTCGTTGAGGGCGAGCCAGAGGTCGATCCCCTCGCCCTCACGGCTCTCCAGCATCAGCGTCCGCAGCACCTCGTTGGCGCCGGCCGGGTTCTTGATCAGCAGGATCGAGACCGGGGTGCCGCCGACCTCGATCGTCTCGACCCGGCCGAAGGCGGCGCGTAGCTCGCCCAGCGCCGCGGCGATCCGCTCCGGCGCGACGCCCAGCTCGATCCCCGCGGTCACAGCGGCCAGCGCGTTGTAGACGTTGTAGAGACCGGGCAGCGGCAGCTCAAGCCGGATCTCGCCCGCGGGAGTGCGGACCGTCACCGCCGAGCCCTCCATCCCGTGCAGCTCGATCGCCGTCGCCGCCACCTCCGGCTCGGGCCGCTCGGCGCCGCAGTTCGGGCACGAGTAGTGGCCGAGGTGGCCGACGAAGGCGCGCGCGTAGGCATAGGGATGGCCGCAGCGGCGGCAGTGCTTGGCGTCGAAGGCGTGCTGCAGCTCCGGCAGCGCCTGCGAGGCATCCTCGATCCCGAAGTAGGCGACGCCTTCGCGTCGCTCCCCGGCGGCGTCGCGGCCAAGGTCGGCGATCAGCGGATCGTCGGCGTTGAGCGCGAAGCGGGTCCGACCGCTGCGCGCCGCCACCGTCTTCGCCCACTCCTCGGCCAGCGCCTCCATCTCGCCGTAGCGGTCGAGCTGGTCGCGGAAGAGGTTGCCGAGCACGATCAGGGAGGGGTCGAGCTGCTCGGCCACCCGCGGCAGCCAGGCCTCGTCGACCTCGAAGAGCCCCTCCTCGCCGCGTTGCTCGAGCAGCGCCGTCGCCACCCCCCAGGTCATGTTGGAGCCGGCGTGGTTGTGGACCGGGCGGCGGCCGTCGGCGGCGAGCAGCGCCGCGATCATCCCCGCCGTCGTCGTCTTGCCGTTGGTGGCGCTGACGATCGTGGTGCCGCGGTCGAGGCCGGCCCCCAGCCGCGCGATCGCCTCCGGCTCCAGCCGCAGCAGCACCCGCCCGGGCAGGGTCGTGCCGCCGCCGCGGCCGCTGGCCCGGCTGGCGGCGCCGATCGCCCGCGAGAGCGCGAGCTTGGCGCCGAAGAGGGGGGAGGCACCGTTCGAGGCCATCAGCCCTCCTCGCCGGCGGGGACGAGGATCGAGAGCGCGCGCGGCAGCACCCGCAGCGAGACCGGCAGGTCGGTCAGGTGGTCGCCGTCGGCGTAGACGGGGAAGGGGCGGCTGGCGTCGATCTGCAGGCGCGGCGCCCGGAAAACGCTGACCTCCTCCTTGTCCAGGTGGGCCCCCCTGAGCACGTCGCGCAGGCCCCAGAGGAAGCGCAGCTTGCCGACCTCTTCGATCGCGACCACGTCGAAGAGGCCGTCGTCGATCTCGGCCTCGGGGGCGATCCACATGCCGCCGCCGTAGACGCTGTTGTTGGCGACGGCGACGAAGTAGCCGGTCAGCCGCTTGCGCTCCTCGCCGACCGCGATCGTGAAGCGAGCCGAGCGCCAGCCGATCAGCGTGCGCGGCATCGAGTAGGCGTAGACGAGGTTGCCATGGAGGAAATGGGTTTCGTTGGCGAGACGGTTGCATTCGGAGTCGAAGCCGACGCTGGCGATGCCGAGGAAGCGCTTGCCGTTGGCCTCGCCGACGTCGATCCGGCGGCTGCGGCCGTCGAGGACGGCGGCGACCGCTGCCTCGGACTCGGTCGGGATGCCAAGGGCGCGGGCGAGGTCGTTGCCACGGCCGGCCGGGACCAGGCCGAGGGGGGCGTCCGAGCCCGCCATCGCGCCGCCGACGGCGCCCAGCAATCCGTCGCCGCCGACCACGACCGGCACCTCGCCCAGCTCCGTCGCCGCCAGCGCCAGCTCGGCGCCGTGCTCGAGGCTGCGGGTCCTCTCGACCCGGAAGACGGCGCGGCGGTCGTCGAGCGCGGCCTCGATCCGCGGCAGCAGCTTCAAGCTCCTGCCTCCCGCCGAGGAGGGGTTGACGAGCAGGGTCAGCGGCGTCCCGGCGATCTCCATTCGCGCCTCAGCCTAGAGGGAGCGCACCGCCGGTCTACCCCCGCGCAGGCGGGCGACAAAGAAGCTGCCGTCGCCGGCGCGCTCGGCCCAGATCGACTCGAAGCCGCGCCGCGCCAGCCGCCGGCGCAGAAGGCGACCGGCGAGGCCGGGCGGTGCCTGCGACGCGACCGTCGCCACCAGCGCCAGAAAGCCACCGGGGCGCACCACCCGCGCCGCCTCGACAACAGAAGGGCGGGCGTCGACGGCGGCGAGCAGGTCGAAGTGATCGTCGGGGAAGGGCAGCGCGCGAGAGTCGCCCTGCTTGAAGGCGACGCGGCCCTCGGGATCGAGCCCGACCCGGGCGGTGGCGTGGCGGACGGCCTCGGCGGAGGGATCGATCCCGCGCACGCGGGCGCTGGGGAACTCGCGAGCCAGGAACAACGCCCCCTCGCCGTCCCCGCATCGAACCTGCAGGATCCGTTCCGGCTCGCCGACGTGGAGGACCGCGGCGGCCAAAGGAGTGAGGAGGGGGGAGGAGGGCACACGCGGATCGTAAGCAGCAGCGGCTTTTCCTCGGCCCGTTGCATTAGGGTTCCGCGCCGTGGAGCAGGAGCAACAGCCGGATCGCCGTTGGATCATCCTCGCCGTCTTCGCGGCGATCGCGATCGTCGTCGTCGCGGCGATCCTGATCTCCCGCAGCGGGGGGTCGAGCGATTCGGGCTCCGGGGGCTCGACGACCGCGGAAAGCGCCAACGGCTGCAAGAAGGTCAAAGCGCCGCCGCCGAAGAACGTCAGCTTCAAGAAGCCGAAGCAGGTCCTGAAACCAGGCGAAGAAGCCACGGCCGTGGTGAAGACGAGCTGCGGCACCTTCGAGATCGCCCTCGACACCAAGCGGGCGCCGAAGACGGCAAACTCGTTCGCCTTCCTCGCCGAAGAAGGCTTCTACAACGACCTCACCTTCCACCGCGTCGTCCCCGGCTTCGTGATCCAGGGCGGCGATCCGGAAGGGACCGGCCTCGGCGGCCCCGGCTACACCGTCGATGAGAAGCCGCCGCCCAACCTCGCCTACACCAAAGGCATCGTCGCGATGGCGAAGAGCTCGGCCGATCCGCCCGGGCGCTCCGGCAGCCAGTTCTTCGTCGTCACCGGCCCCGACGCCGGCCTGCCGCCCGAATACGCCCTCGTCGGCAAGGTCAGCAAGGGCTTCGACGCCGTCACCAGGATCGAAAAGCTCGGCGGCCCGGAAGAAAAACCGAAACAGACCGTGCTGATCGAAGAAGTGACGATCGAACACGGTTAGCCGCGCCGGGTAAGCTCGGCGGGTGGCCAAGCCGCAGCCAGGCGATCGCGCCCCCGACTTCGAGCTGCCCGGAACGGGCGGCAAGACCTACCGCCTCTCCGACTACCGCGGCCACAAAGTCATCCTCGCCTTCTATCCGGGCGATTTCACCATGGTCTGCACGAAGCAGTTCTGCTCCTACCGTGACGAAGGGGACCGCCTCGACGAGCTGGAGGCGGAGGTACTGGGGATCTCCGCCCAGTCGGTGGATTCGCACGAGCGCTTCACGAAGGAGAAGAGTCTTAACGTGCCGCTGCTCGCCGACGAGGACGGTGAGGTCGCGCGAGCCTACGGTGTCAAGGCGGGCCCGATGGTGCGGCGGGCGATCTTCATCGTCGATGAGGAGGGCATCGTCCGTTACAAGAAGGTGAGCCTGACCGGCCTCAGCTACGAGTCCGTCGAGGACCTCGAGCGGGCTCTCACCGCGGTCGCTTGACGCCGGCGGACGCGCGAGAGTTCGGCGTCGAGGGGCTGCCGCGCCTTTACGGGAAAGCGGTGGGGGAGGGGGCGCCGATCGTCCTCTGCCACGGAATCACCGCCACCAGGCGCTACGTCCTGCACGGCTCGAAGGCACTGCCGCGCGCCGGTTACGAAGTCGTCACTTACGACGCCCGCGGCCACGGGGAGTCCGACCCCGCCCCGGCGGGGGAGGGTTATGGATACCCGCAGCTGGTAGGTGACCTTGCGCGGGTGGTCGACGCACGGCTCGGCGGCGCCAGGTTCGTGCTTGGCGGGCACTCGATGGGAGCGCACACGGCCGTGGCCTATGCGCTGCGGCACCCGGGGCGCCTGGCAGGTCTGGTCGTGATCGGACCCGTCTACAGGGGAGAAATCCGTGAGGCCTCGCTGCGCTATTGGGACGGCTTGGCAACGGCGCTGGAGACGGGCGGGGTCGACGGCTTCGTCGCCTACATCGGCGAGCAGCAGGGGATCGACTCGCGCTGGCGCGATTCCGTCTTGCGCTTCACCCGCGAGCGGATGTTGCTGCAGCGCCACCCGCAGGCGCTGGCTCAGGCCCTGCGGGAGGTGCCGCGCTCGCGTCCCTTCGGCTCGCTCGAGGAGCTGGCGGCGCTCGACGTTCCCGCGCTCGTCGTCGCCAGCAACGACGATGCCGACCCGGGTCATCCCTTCGAGGCGGCCGCGGCCTACGCGGAGGCGCTGCCGCGGGCGCGGCTGCTGACCGAGGCCGAGGGAGAGTCCCCGCTAGCCTGGCAGGGTGGCAAGCTTTCGAGGGAGATCGCTGCCTTCTGTGAGGAAATTGGTCACCCGCGAGGCTGAAGAACCAGTCAGCGTCGTTCAATCAAAGGCTCTATCTTCATATCGATGAACTTCCCGAGCGAGGCAACCCTGAGGCGCATCATCGCCTTTATCGCGGCGCTCGGGATCGGGGTCGCTACCTACATCACGATCGCCGATTCCAGCGGGGGGTCGCCCGCCTGCCTCGCCGGCGGCGGCGGCTGCGAGACGGTCGCCAACAGCTCCTATTCGCACATCGCCGGCGTCAACATCGCCGTCTTCGGCATCGTCGGCTACATCCTGCTCCTGATCAGCGCCTTCTTCGCCAACGACGCGGCCCGCTTCGGCGGCTTCGCCGTCGCGCTCGGCGGCTTCGGGTTCAGCGTCTACCTGACCTACCTCGAGATCTTCAAGATCGAAGCGATCTGCCAGTGGTGCGTCTCCAGCGCGGTCTTGATGACGATCCTCTTCCTCCTCAATGCCACCCGGTTGATCGGATACGCGGGCACGAACGGGCCGGCGGTTCCAGAGCGGAGCAGGGGCGAGGCGGAAGCGGCATAGTCAGTGCCGGCCGCCGGGACGGCCGGGACAGCGACACGATCAACGACACAGGGAGGACCGATGAGCAACAAGCGGGAGCGGGAAAAACGGCGCGAAGAACGGCTGGCGGCCGAAGAACGGGTCGACACCACCGATCGGCGCACGCGGCTGCTGCAGATGGGCGCCGGCGCGGTCTTCCTGGTGATCGTCGCCGTGGTCGTGCTGATCGTCGCCAACTCCTCCAGCAGCAACAGCGGCGGCGACACTGAACTCGAGGAAGTCGCCTCCGTCAACAAACTCCTCAGCGGCATCCCGCAGCAAAACCTCGAACTCGGGGACCAGAAAGCGCCGGTCACCCTCTACGAGTACGGAGACCTGCAGTGCCCGGTCTGCAGAGCGTATTCCGAAGAAGTCCTTCCCCAGATCATCGAAAACAAAGTCAAAAACGGCGAAGTGAAGATCGTCTTCCGCAACTTCGTGATCATCGGCGCGGACTCGACGCCGGCGGGCGCGGCGACGATCGCGGCCGGGAAACAGGGCCGTGGCTGGTTCTACCTCGAGCTCTTCTATCGCAACCAGGGCACCGAGAACTCCGGCTACGTGACGCCGGAATTCATGGAATCCATCGCCAAAGGCGCGGGCGTGAAAGACCTCGCCAAGTGGAACGAAGAACGGGAAAACAAAGCCATCGTGGCCGAAATGGAAAAAACGACCCAGGAAGCCCAGAAATTCGGCTTCACCGGGACGCCATCGTTTGCGATCGAAGGCCCGCACGCCAACGGCATGGAACTGCTCGGTACGCCCGGCTCGGCCAGCGCTCTCGAAGAATCCATCGAAGAAGCCAGCTAATCGGCCACCTCGAGGGGAGGCGCGGACCGCTCATCGCCGGAGCCTTCTCGGCCGCTTCGCCTGAGTTGACATAACCGCCATTATCGTGCGTTGGAGATGGAGAAAACGCAGCTTCTCGCCCTTAGAGAAAGGAGCTCTCGGCGCCATCGCTGCCATCCTCTTTCTTGGGCTCTGCCTCTTCCCAGCGCTGTCCGACCTGGCGACTGAGCCATCTGCAGGCCTGCTCCGCTCCGTTGCCCAGATCGGAGGAGCTCTTCTTATCGCGTGGTCGATTCAAGCCGCCCTATTAATACGGGCATCCCATTACAGAGACGCAAACCAGGAGTCCATCGTTGGATCGTTCGTGGGCATCGCCGCCAGTGGATTTCTCGGCATCGTCGTCGCACTAGCGCTCTCAGAGCGCGCCGAAGCAGGTCACTGGATCTGGGCTGATCGCCTCGCCTTTTCGTTGGCCAGCAGCGCGCTTGTTTTCCTTGGGATCTGCCTGGTTTTCCTCGTCTACTTTGCTTACGAATGGTCCCGTCAAGGGCGGATCGATCCACCGGAGTAGACATAACTCGTCTACTTCTTCCAGACGATGCGCACCCCAACTTTTGCGCGGGCGCATCCCTGCGGCAAGGCGTAGGCGAAGCGCTTGCCGGGGCGGCTGATGCGGAGGCGCAGGTGGGCGCGGCCGCGGGAGTTGGTCCTCGTGCTGCCGCCGGCGAAGCGGATGCGGACGTTGCTGCGGCAGGCCGGGACGTTGCTGAGGATGCGGAAGCGGAAGGTGCGCTTGTGGTCGGCTACCGCACGCCGCGGACGAACCCGCAGGCGCACCCGCGCCTTTTCCCGTTCTTCGGCGCGCTGCACTTCGGGGTCGCAGCTGGGCTTGGTGAAGACGTCGGAGTCGAACGGCTTGAGGCCTTCGGCCCCCGCGTAGGCGAGGTGCGAGAGGCCGAAGTCGTCCTCGGTCCAGCGCAGGAAGGAGTAGTGGTTGTAGGGGGTCTGGGTCACGGTCCCTGGCTGGATGCAGGGCGAGAGCATCACCGCCCCCACCCTGCCACCGCCGCTGCCGGATTCCGGGCCGCCGTTGTTGGGCGTGTTCGGTCCGGTCGGCTCGTTGCAACACGAGCCGGCCCCCTTGGCCGACTCGTCGAAGGTGATCAGGATCGCCCCCTGGTCGCGGTAGGCGGAGGAGGCTTTGATCCGCGGCACCCATTCGCGCAGGAAGGCTTCGATGCCGGCGAAGCCGCCCGGCAGCGCCGGGTTGGCGCAGGTTTCGTCGTGGCCGTCGGAGCAGAGGTCCGGCGTGATGAAGGCGAAGTTGGGCGCGCTGCCTTCGCTTGCCAGGTCCACCGGCAGGTGGCTGAGGTCGACGTCGTTTTCCTGGCAGGCCGGGAAGTCGATGATCGAGTGGAAGTAGACGAACGGGTTGTGCCGGGCCGCATACTGGTCTGCCGCCCGCGCTTTCTGGGTCGGGTCGATCGCCCCGATCGCCGGATGCCGGCAGCTGGCCGGTTCGCCGGCCGCGACCGAGTTGGCCATGTCCTGCATGTAGCCGCGCCAGCGCAAGCCGTTGCTTTCAAGCTGGTTGGCGACGGTGCGGACGCCGCGCGGGAAGACGCACCCCTGCCCCAGTGCGACGCCATCTTCGCGCAGCGTCCCCGGCAGCATTTCCGTGTAGATCTGGCAGTCGGACTGCGTCTGCGGGTTCGGCGGCTGGCCGCTGATCATCCCGATGTAGTTGTCGAGGCTCTCGTGGCCGATCCCGTAGTAATTGGGGATGTAGGCGCCGGCTTCGCGCAGGGTCGTGGCCAGGTACGGTGCCGGCGGGCTGGTGCCGAAGGTCGTTTCGGCGTTCTCGTTCTCCAGCACGATCACGAACAGGTGCTTGATCTGGGGGACGCCCGCCGGCAGGTTCGGCGCCGGCGGGGCGCTCACCGCGGCCGCCGATGCACGCGCCCCTCCCCCGCTCCCGCAGGCGATCCGCGCTTCGCGAAAGGCGCGGCGCAGCTGCCTGACTACCCGGTGGCGCTGCCTGCGCAGCTTGCCGATCCGCTTCGCCAGGCGCCGGCGCTTGCCGTCGTGCGCGTGCCGCTTCGCCCGCCGCAGCTTGCGGAGGTGGCGGTCGATGCGCGCGAGCCGGCGCTTCAGCTGCCCGACCTTGCGTTCCGCCACCGGGCACGGCGGCACCACGGTCAGGGTCTCTTCGGTGTCGGTGGCGAACTGGCGTTCATCGCGGTCCTCGAGGAAGGCGCAGACGGTCTCGGGGCCGGGCGCGCCGATCTTCGCTTTGATCGAGACCGACTGCGCGTAGGGAGCACCGGCGCTCGGCGCCGGCAGGACCCGGTCGATCGCCGTCGGCCCTTCGGTGCCGGCGAACGAGCCCCCGCACTCCGGCGCGAAGCGAACCCGCAGACGCAGCGGCTGGTCCGCGATGTCGAGCGCGCCGGCTTCGGCTTCGACGCCGACTTCGAGCGGGAAGGCGGTCCCCGCCGCCACCACCGCCGGCGCCTGTGCGGTCACGCTGACCGGCTCGTCGAGGGCGGCTGCCGCCGGTTGCGCACCGAGCAGCAGCGCGCCCAGCGCCGCCAGCGACAGGACCGCCGCTCTCCTCAAGGCTTCAACCCGAGCTTCGAAGGGTGGCGGAAGGTCCGACCCGGGGTCGCGGGCCGGTAATGGAAGCCGAGACGCTCCAGGTAGCCGCTGGTGTGCAGGGTCGCGAGGTCGTGCTCCTTCGGCCGCCCGGTGAGCGGCTGCGCGCCGACGGCCGGCGCCGGGGCGCCGCCCTGGCAAGCCTGGCTGACCACCTGCGGTGGGTCGGGCAGGTTCGGGATCGAGTAATCCGGCTTCGATTCGAAGTCGAAGGAGCGGGCGATGTTGCGCGCGTACTTGTCGCGCGTCGTCAGCGGCGGCAGGCCGAAGCGGTAGCGGATCAGCTTCAGGATCGACTCGAAGCCGTAGATGTTGTGGTCGACGTGGCCGCGGCGCGCGTAGGGCGAGACGAGGACGGCCGGGATCCGGATCCCCATCTGCCCGAAGTCCTGGTTGACGTCGGCGTTGGCGCGGTCGTCGGGCACCCGCGGCGGGCGCACGTGGTCGAAGAACCCGCCCCACTCGTCGTAGACGATGAAGAGGGCGCCGCGCCTGAACTGCGAGCTCTCCATGAAGGCGTGGACGACGTCGGCCATGAAGGCCTGGCCGAGGCGGACGTCGCCGTGGGGGTGCTCGTCGCCGGAGGTGCCCTGTTCCTCGCCGTTGAAGGCGGGGTCGACGAAGGAGACCGCCGGCAGCGTCCCGGTCGCGCAGCGCTCGTAGTACTCCTGCACCTGGCCGGAGCGGGCCAACCCCGGCGCTCCCCAGAGGGCGGAGACGGGGATGTCGGTGTAGAAGTAGCGGTTGGAGACGCCCGCGGCCGAGAGGGCGGCGAAGATCGTCGTGTCCGGGAAGCCGAGGCCGGTCGGGCCGACCGGCAGGGTGTTGTCGATCATCCCGTAGGACTGCGCGGCGTGCATGTACTCGCGGTTCGGATAGGTCGAGGCGAGCAGCGAGCAGAAGAAGCGGTCGAAGGTGGTGAAGGCACGCGCCGCCGCGGGAATGAACGGCAGGTCCTGCTCGGCGTAGTAGCCGATCGAGAAGGAGTCGTTTTCGCCAGAGCGCAGGAAGCCGTCCATGCGGCCGCCGTCGAGCTGCTGGCGCCCGCCCAGCCAGGAGTGATCCGGGTCGGGGTGGGCGCAGCCCTGGAAGTCGGGGGTGAGCCGGTGCGTGGCGTGCGGGTTGCCGGCAGCGTCGCGGTAGGTCAGCCCGCCCTGCCGGCCGTCGGCGCCGGGCAGCCAGCCGAGGTAGTGGTCGAAGGAGCGGTTCTCCATCATCAGCACGACGATCGTGTCGAGCGGCAGGTTGCGCGGGCTCGGCACGTTCGCCCGCGTGCGCCGCGAGACCTCGGCGAGGATCGTGTCGGGGCTGAGGACCCCGGCCAGGCCGGCGCCGAGGCCGGCGGTGACCGCGGCGCGCTGGAGGAACTCGCGCCGGCGCAGGCCCTCCTCCGAGTCGTCCCAGCGCTCGATGTCGCTCACGCTTCGACTATAGGCGAGCCGAACCGCGAATCAATGGGCGCACGATCGGCGGCCCTTTCGGTAGGGCATCGTGCTCGAGATCGCCGACCTGGAACCCGGCGGCGCCGATCGCGGCGCCGGTGTCGCGGTTGCAGTGGCAGCCGTCGCCGAGGAAGCGCCAGGGACCCTCGAGGCGGTCCTGCCACTTGGCAAGGCCGGGATGGCGGGAGCGGACGTGCTCAAGGAAGAGCAGTTGGCCGTCGGGCTTGAGGACACGGCCGATCTCGCGCAGCGCCGCGGCCTGGTCGGGGACGGTGCAGAGCACCAGGGTGACGACGGCGGTGTCGAACGAGTCGTCCTCGAAGGGAAGATCTTCGGCGGGGGCCTCGACCAGCTCTGCCCGACGATCGGCCTCGGCGAGCTTCTGCCGCAACTGCCTGATCATGTGCGGGTCGGGCTCGGTCAGCGTCAGGCTCTCGATCCCCTCTGGATAGTGCGCGAGGTTGAGGCCGGTCCCGGCGCCGAGCTCCACCACCCTCCCCCGCGCTCCCGCCAGCAACTCGCGGCGCATCTCCCGCAGGCCGGCCTCCTCGGTCGCCTTGAAGCCGCGGTCGTAGCAGGCCGAGAAGAGCCGCCCCCAGGTCGCGTCGTAGAGCCGGCCCATCAGGCGGCGTCGTGCTCGCGCGCCACCTCTTCGTCCAGCGGCTGCTCGGCGCCGGCGCTGTGCGCCGCCCGCTCCTCGTAGGCGCGGCGGGCGCCGTGGTCGACGTCGATCATCAGCTTGTCGACCCCCATCGCGCGGCCGATCGCCTCGCGCCAGGAGCGCGGCAGCAGACCGATGATCTTGTAGATGGCGGCGTTGGCGCGCGGCACGAAGACGTCGAACCGCGGCACTTCCATCGCCGCGACGATCTCGTTCGCCACGTCGGAGGCCTCGACCGGCTTCACCCATTTCTGGCCGACGCCGCTGGTCAGCTCGGTGTTGACCACGGTCGGCATCACGCAGAGAACCTCGATCCCGGTCTCGCGCAGCTCCGCCCGCACCGCCTCGCTGAGGCCGACGACGGCGTGCTTGGTCCCCGAGTAGGTGGCGATCCCGGGGATTCCGGATTTGCCCGCCTGGGAGGCGATGTTGACGATGTAGCCGCTGCCGCGGGGACGCAGGCGCTGGATCGCCAGCTGGGTGCCGGTGATGACGCCAAGGAAGTTGATCTCGACCTGACGGCGAATCGAGTCCTCGCCCTCTTCGGCGAACGGCGTCACCGGCATGATCCCGGCGTTGTTGACGAGGGCGTCGAGCGGTCCGAGCTGGCGCTCGGCCTCGTCGAGGAAGCGCCCGAAGGAGCCGCGGTCGGTGACGTCGAGCGGCAGCGCCACGGTGCCGCCGCCGAGCTCAGCCGCCGAGCGCTCCGCCAGCTCGAGGTCGAGGTCGCCGATCGCGACGCGGCATCCCTTCGCGACCAGCGCCGCCGCGGTTGCCTTGCCGATCCCCCGGGCGCCGCCGGTGATCGCCACCACCTTGCCGCCGAGTGAACGCCGCTCTTTCGCCATCGTGCTCCTCCTTACCCGTGGCGACCCCTAGGCCGCCGGTTTGTAGACCGTGACCACGGCGGCGCCGCCGAGGCCGATGTTGTGCTGGAGCGCCACTTCGGCGCCCTCCACCTGGCGCTTGCCGGCTTCTCCGCGCAGCTGCCAGGTCAGCTCCGAGCACTGCGCCAGGCCGGTCGCCCCGAGCGGGTGGCCCTTGGAGATCAGCCCGCCGGAGGGGTTGACGACGACCTTGCCGCCGTAGGTAGTCGCTTCTGCTTCGACCAGCTTGTGCGCCTCGCCCTCGGCCGCGAAGCTGAGCGCTTCGTAGGTGATCAGCTCGTTGGCGCTGAAGCAGTCGTGCAGCTCGCAGACGTCGACTTCCTCGGCGCCGACGCCCGCTTCCTCGTAGGCGATCCGCGCCGCCGTCGCCGACATGTCGGAGCCGACGATCGTCATGCAGTTGGCGTCCTCGTCGAAGGTCGAGCTGAGGTCGGTGACCATCGCCTGGCCGGCGATCTCGATCGCCTGCTCCCAGAGGCCGTGCGCCTCGACGTAGCGCTCGGAGGCGACGATCGCGCAGGCCGAGCCGTCGGAGGTCGGCGAGCACTGCAGCTTGGTCAGTGGGTCGTGGATCATCTTCGCCGCCTTGATGTCCTCCAGCGAGTACTCGTCCTGGAATTGGGCGTAAGGGTTGTTGACCGAGTGCTTGTGGTTCTTCCAGCCGATCCAGGCGAAGTGGTCGGGTTCGGAGCCGTACTTCTGCATGTGGTCGCGGCCGGCGTTACCGAACATCTGCGGCGCCGGCGGCGAGGGCTCGGGCTCGCGCAGCTCGAACATCCGCATCGCGTGCTTGTCGAGCGCGTTGGTGCGGTCGGTGTACTTGACCCCGAGGCTGCCCGGCTCCATCTTCTCGAAGCCAAGCGCCAGGGCGCAGTCGGCGAGACCCCCCTTGACCGCCTGCCGGGCCAGAAACAGCGCCGAGGAGCCGGTCGAGCAGTTGTTGTTGACGTTGACGACGGGGATGCCGGTAAGGCCGAGCTGGTAGAGCGCCCGCTGCCCGTAGGTCGAGTCGCCGTAGCAGTAGCCGGCGAAAGCCTGCTCGACGTCCTCGTAGGGGATGCCGGCGTCGGCGAGCGCCCTCTCCCCCGCCTCCCTGGCCCAGTCGGGGTAATCGCCCTCCTTGCTGCCGGGCTTCTCGAACTTGGTCATCCCGACCCCGATCACGAACGTGCGGTTGCTCAACTCTTCGCTCCTCCCATGTTTGGCTGGCTGGCCAAATCTAGCGCGGATCGGGGATTCGGCGTGGAAGGGGCACTCCGGCGAGGCCCGGGCGACACGGTCCTGAAGGTAATCTGAGGGGTCGTGGTAATCGCCGCCGTCAGCTCCGACCCCGCCGCGGGGGTAGGAATCCTCGCCGCGCTCGCCGCGGGGATCGTCTCCTTCCTCTCCCCCTGCGTGCTGCCGCTGGTGCCCGGATACCTCTCGGCGGTGACGGGCGTCTCGGCGGCCGAGCTCGACGAGGTCGGCTGGCGCCGCGTGCTGGGTCCGAGCCTTCTGTTCGTGGCGAGCTTCTCGGTGATCTTCATCCTGCTGGGGCTGACTGCGACCGGCCTCGGCTCCTTCCTCGACGAAAACAAGGCGCTGCTGACGAAGATCTCGGCGGCCTTGATCATCGCCATGGGCGTCCTTTTCGTCGCCTCCCTCTTCATCACGCGGCTGAACCGCGAGTGGCACGTCGAGGCGCTACTGGAGCGGGCCGGCAAGGGCGGGCCGATCGTCGCCGGGGCGGCCTTCGCGATCGCCTGGACGCCCTGCATCGGCCCCACCCTGGGCGCGATCCTCTCGGCGGCGGCGCTGACCGAATCGGCCGCGCGCGGAGCCTTTCTGCTGGCGGTCTACTCGGCCGGCCTGGCAATCCCCTTCCTGCTGACGGCGCTCGCCTTCTCCCAGATGACCACCGCCTTCGCCGTCGTCAAGCGCCACTACCAGGCGATCGTCGCCGTCGGCGGCCTGATCCTGATCGCGATGGGCATCCTGATCTGGACCGGCGAGCTGTTCCAGCTCAACATCGAAGCCCAGAACTGGCTGAGCAACCTCGGCTTGGACTTCTGGAACTCCGTCTAGCGCCGAGGCCGCAAAAAAGCATCCTCAAGGAGCGTTTTCGCGGCTTCGCGATCAGTTCCGGGTCGGCGCGACGGTCTCGAGCTCCTGGCCGACCGCCTCGACGATCTCCAGGCCGTCGTCCTCGAGGTCGCGCGAGCAGACGATGCGGAAGCGCCCGGTGCCGATCTCGGCATCTGGGACCACCGGCAATCCCCGGATCGTGTCCCAGCCCAGCCGCTCAACCTCGAACGGGTTCATCCGCACCTCCGCCGCCGGGAACGGGCAGTTCGCGTTGTGCTGGTCGATCGCCTTCGAGATCGCCTCGAGGTTCTTCGCCTCCGGGGACGCCATGTCCAAAGCCTAGAGATTGGGGGACAATCTCCACGATGCGCGATCTTCCGCTCACCGGCGGGTGCAACTGCGGCGCGGTCCGCTTCGAGGTTACCGCACCGTGAGCCCGCCTCGAAAGGTCGCGCTGAGGCAGGGGCGTCCCGTCCCTTCGCCGTCCTACGATCGGTGCAGTGGCCTTCGAGCGCACCATCGCCCATCTCGACATGGATGCCTTCTACGCGTCGGTGGAGCTGCGGCGGCGACCAGATTTGAAGGGGAAGCCGGTGGTCGTCTGCGGGTCGGGGCCGCGGGCGGTGGTGACCACGGCCAGCTATGAGGCGCGGAAGCTGGCGGGGATCCATTCGGCGATGCCGGCGGCGGTCGCCCGGCGGCGGCTGCCTGATGCGATCTATTTGAAGCCGGACTTTCCCGCCTACCGGGAGGCCTCGGGGCAGGTGATGGACGTCTTGCGGCGCAATGCCGAGGTGGTCGAGGTCGTGGGGCTGGACGAGGCTTATCTGGACCTGACCGGCCTCTTCTCCCCGAAGGCGACGATGCGGCGGATCGCGGCCGAGATCCGCGAGGAGACGCAGCTGACCTGCTCGGTCGGGATCTCCGAGAGCCGGATGCTGGCCAAGATCACCAGCGAGCTCGGCAAGCCGGCCGGCCTCGTCGTCCTCTCGCGGGCGCAGGCGCTGGAGCGCTTCGCCGACCACTCCCCCGGCCTGATCCCCGGGATCGGGCCGAAAACCGTCTCACGCCTGGAGGCGATGGGCATCCGCACGCTCTTCGAGTTGCAGCTGCGCGACCGGGAGGAGCTGGAAGCGACTTTCGGCCCCCGCTCCGGTGCCTGGCTGCACGCCCGCGGCCACCTCCGCGACGAGACCCCGGTCACACCCGAGCACGAGACCAAGTCGCAGTCGGCTGAGATCACCTTCGACTTCGACGTCAAGCGCCGGGAGGAGCTGGAGCGCCACCTCGCCGAGCTCGCGCAGGAGCTCTGCCGGCGCCTGCGCAAGAAGGAGCTGGAGGGGCGCACGATCGGGATCAAGGTCCGCCTCGACGACTGGACCAACGTCACCCGCTCCCACACCGTCGAGCGGCCCACCAACGACCCCGAGGTGGTCGGACCGGTCGCCCTCGGGCTGCTGCGCGCCTACGACCCGCAGCGGCCGGTGCGACTGCTCGGCGTCCGCGTCGCCTCCTTCGAGAAGGACGAGGCCGAACCGGAGAGGACCACTGGCCAACTCCAACTCGGCCTCGCGAATTAGTTCCGCGGCTCCTTAGTACCCCACCCCGGTGAGAGGGAAACCAAGTTCCGTGGGGGGGGGGGTGGGGCGCCCGCGGCCAAAAAAACAAACACACCACACAAAAAAAAAAAAAACAAAAAAAAAAAAAAAAAACAAACCCCCAAACCCCCCCCACCCTATAAAACTTCTTTGTTG
>JBQCIG010000257.1:0-8231 GCA_051953975.1 Solirubrobacterales bacterium
TGCGCGAGAAGGAGCTCGACAAGGGGGAGATCGAACGCGCCGCCGAGACCTTCCGCCGCGTCGCCGACACCTTCAGCGCCCTCTTCGTCCTCAACGACGATCCTGAGCTGGCGCGCCGCTGCGACGCCGACGGCGTCCACGTCGGCCAGGACGACGTCAGCGCCGAGGAGGCGCGGGAGCTGCTCGGCCCCGACGCGATCGTCGGCCTCTCGACCCACTCCGAGGCGCAGATCGCCGCCAGCGCCGAGCGCCCGGTCGACTACATATCCGTCGGCCCGATCTGGGAGACGCCGACGAAGGAGGGACGCCCGGCGGTCGGGCTCGAGCTGATCGCCCACGCCGCCCGCAACGCCCCCCATCCCTTCTTCGCGATCGGCGGCATCGACCCCTCGAACGCCGGCGAGGTGGTCGAGGCGGGGGCGGAGCGGCTGTGCGCGGTGCGGGCGATCCGCGACGCCGCCGACCCGGGAGCCGCGGCCGTGGCGCTGCGGCAGACGTTCGCCGTCAAAGCGAGGGGCGTGGCGCCCGGTGGCTGAGGAACGCACCAAGCGCAAGCAGCGGGGCGCCGGCTCGATGGCCCGCGGCTACGCCCGCGCCGAGCAGCGCAACCGGGAAGCGCGCGAAGCGCTGGAGCCGCTGGCCGAGGGCGAGCGCCCGCTCGTGGTCACGATCGGCGCCGTCATCTCCGCCCTGATCGCGCTCTCGATCGTCGGCGCCTACCTGGCCGGGACGAAGGTCAACGGCGAAACCCCGCGATTCGCCCAGGTGGCGGCGCCGGCGCTGATCATGGGCTTCATGGCCTGGGGGATGTGGCGCGCCCGCTACTGGGCGGTGCTCGGCTTCCAGGTGATCCTCGTCTTCCTCATCTTCAGCGCCGTCTTCGGCCTCGCCGTGCAGGCCTCGACCCTCCCCCAGTTCGCGGCAACGCTGGGCCTGCTCGCCGTCGCCGGTAGCTTCTTCTACTTCATGGTCAAGGCGATGGCACGCATCCAGATGCCGACCCGGCTGCCGCGGGAGTAGCGGTGGCGCCCCCGAGCCTGCCCTCCCTCGGCGGCATGACCTCCCTCCCCGCCGACGCCGTCGCGGCGCTGCGCAAGCTGCCGGAGATCGCCGAGAACACGCGGGCGATGCAGAAGCACACGGCGGCGCTGGAGCGGGTCGCGAAGTCGCTCGACCAGGTCGCCGCCGACACCGCGGCGCTGGGAACGATGGACGCGCGGATGGCGACGATCGAGGAGGCGATGCCGGTGCTGGTCGAGGTCCAGGGTCATCTGGCGCAGCTGCCGGAGACGATGGGCCGGCTGGAGGACGAGATCGGCAAGATCGACAGGGGCCTCACCAGCCTCGACAAGGGCCTCACCCAGCTCAACGAGCTGATGGAGCGGATCCTCGTCGGCATCGACGGCCTCAACTCCAGCGTCGAGACGCTGCAGGGCGCGGTCGGGCCGCTCGGCCGCCTCGCTGGCCGCGTGCCGGGGCAGAAGAAGGGTTAATCGCGGGGGAATGCCCGCGCCGCGCCTTCTATAGGCTCCGCACGCATGGCCGACTCCTACGACCAGATCGTCATCGGTGGAGGCCCCGGCGGCTACGTCGCCGCCATTCGCGCCGCCCAACTGGGCCAGAAAACTGCCGTGGTCGAGCGCGACAAAGCCGGTGGCCGCTGCCTCAACTACGCCTGCATCCCGGCCAAGACCGTGCTGCGCACGGCGGAGATCTTCCACGAGGCGAGCTCGAGCGCCGAGCTCGGCGTCGTCGCCGGCGACGTGCAGCTCGATTGGGAGGCGCTGCAGAAACGGCGCGCCGACGTCTCGGCGGCGCTCTCAGGCGGGGTCGAAGGGCTGTGGAAGAAAAACAAGGTCGACTTCATCGAGGGCGAGGGCTCGCTGACCGCAGAGGGCAACGTCAAGGTCGGCGACACCGTCTACGAGGCCAGGGCGGTGACGCTCGCCACCGGCTCGGTGGCGCTGCCGATCCCCGGCGTCGAGTTCGGCGGTCGCGTCCTCGACACCTGGGGCGCCTGGTCGCTCTCCGAGCGGCCGGGCAAGATCGCCGTGGTCGGCGCCGGCGCCTCGGGGGCCGAGCTCGCCTCCGCCTACGCGCGCTTCGGCACCGAGGTGCTCCTGGTCGAGATGCTCGACCAGATCCTCCCCGCCGAGGACCGCGACATGGCCAAAGTCGTCGAACGGGTCTTCAAGCGGCAGGGGATCGAGATCTCGACCGGGACGCCGGTGCAGAACGTCGAAGCAAGTGAGGCCTCGGTCAAGTTCAGCTACGGCGACAACTCCGCTGAGGTCGACTACCTCTGCATCGCCGGCGGCCGCGGGCCCGACGTCGAGGGGCTGGGGTTGCAGGAGGCCGGGGTCGAGCTGGAGGAGAACGGCAAGATCAAGATCGACGGGTTCCAGCGAACCACGAACCAGAAGGTCTTCGCGATCGGCGACCTGGTCAACCGCAAGGCGCTCGCCCACAAGGCCTCCGAGGAGGGCGTGGTCGCGGTCGAGGCGGCGGCCGGAGTCGAAACGCACCCCGTCAACCAGGACCTCGTCGCCGGCGCCACCTTCTGCCAGCCGCAGGTCGCCAGCGTCGGCCTCACCGAGGCGCAGGCCAAGGAGGCCGGCCACGAGGTCAAGGTCGGCAAACAGAAAATCGCCGGCGAGGGCGCGGGCACCGTCTACGACGACAAAGACGGCCTCGTCAAGCTCGTCGTCGAGAGCAAATACGGCGAGATCCTCGGCGCCCACGCGGTCGGCAACCGCGCCTGCGACATGATCGCCGAGCTGGTGGCGACGATGGCGCTCGAGGGCGGCTACCAGGAGCTGGCGCGGATCGTGCACCCGCACCCGACGGTCTCCGAGGCGATCCTCGACGCCGCCCGCGCGGTCGACGGCTGGGCGATCCACGCCTAGGCGTGAGCGAGCGCGCGACCTTCTACTACGACCTCGGGTCCCCCTACGCCTACCTCGCCGCCGAGCGGATCAGCGGTCTCTTCGCCAGGGCCGGGTTGGAGCAGCCGGAGTGGCAGCCGATCCTGCTCGGCGGTCTGTTCCGGCGCTTCGACCGGGGCTCGTGGGCGGAGACGCCGGCGCGGGCGGAGGGGATGGCGGAGATCGAGCGCCGCGCCGCCGCCTACGGGCTGCCGCCGATCGCCTGGCCGCAGCCGTGGCCCGGGAGCATGCTGGTGGCGATGCGGGCCGCGACCTTCGCCAAGCAGACCGGTCGCACCATCGCCTTCTCCCTCGCCGCCTTCCGCCAGGCCTTCGCCGCCGGCCGCGACCTCGGCGACGCCGACAACGTCATGATCGCCGGCGCCGCCTGCGAGCTGCACCCGCGGGCGCTGCTGAAAGCGGTCGAAACCGAAGCGGTGAAGGGAGCGCTGCGCGAGGCGACCGAGCGCGCCGGCGACCTCGGCGTCGAAGGCGTCCCCGCGGTGGTCGTGGGCGACGAGGTCTTCTGGGGCGACGACCGCCTCGAGGAAGCAGTGGAGGCGGCGGGCCGCAGCTAAGGTGGGTTCGATGGCCGATCTGCCCGATGCCGCCACCTGTTACCAGCTGCTCTGCCGGATGATGCTGATCCGCCGATTCGAGGAGGAGGCGGGGCGGCAGTACCAGCGGGCCAAAGCGGGTGGCTTTCTCCATCTGGCGATCGGCGAGGAGGCGACGATCGTCGGCACCACCTCGGTGATGCGCGACGAAGACTTCCTGATCGGCACCTACCGCACCCACGGCCACGCGATCGCCCGCGGCACCGAGCCGAAGCGGGTGATGGCCGAGCTGTTCGGCAAGGTCGACGGGACGAGCGGCGGCCGCGGCGGCTCGATGCACATCTTCGACGCCGAGAAGCGGTTCATGGGCGGCTACGGGATCGTCGGCGGCAACCTGCCGATCGCCGCCGGCCTCGCCCTCGGCTCCCAGTACAAGGGCGAAGACGCGGTTACCGTCTGCATGTTCGGCGACGGCGCCTCGAACACCGGCAACTTCGGCGAGACGATGAACCTGGCGGCGCTGTGGAAGCTGCCGCTCTTCTTCCTGGTCGAGAACAACCTTTACGGGATGGGGACGGCGGTCGAGCGCCACTCGGCCCAGACCGACCTCTCGAAGAAGGCCGAGGGCTACGGGATCCCCGGCACGCGAGTGGACGGAATGGACGTGGTAGCGGTACGCGAGGGCGTCGCCGAGGGGATCCGGCAGGCGCGTGAGGAGCAGCGGCCGACGTTGCTGGAGGCCTTCACCTACCGCTACCGCGGTCACTCCGCCGCCGACCCCGAGGTCTACCGCGAGCGCGAGGAGGTGGAGGAGTGGCGCGAGAAAGACCCGATCGAGAGCTTCGCGCAGCGCTGCGTCGAGGCCGGGGTGCTGGGCGAGCGCGAGGTGGGGCAGGCGCGTGAGGCGGCTGAGAAGGACGTCGAAGCGGCGGTCGAGTTCGCCGAGGCCTCGCCGGAGCCGCCGCTCGACACCATGTACGAAGGGCTCTACGCCCGCACCGATCCCGGCGGCTGGTACGCGGTCGACGAGCGCAGCCCCGAGCCGCACCGCGGCGAGGACGAGGCCGAGATGCCGGCGGCGGCGCGCGAGCTGGCCGAGGCCGGCGCCGCCTACGCGGCCCAGGACGACGAGGGTCCGCGGCCCAATCCGGCGCTTCAAGGCGACGTCCAAGAGGGAGAGGCGCAGAGCTGATGGCCGAGCTACGGATGCGGGAAGCGCTGCGCGACGCGATGGCGGAGGAGATGCGCCGCGACGAGAGCGTCTTCGTGATGGGCGAGGACGTCGCCGTCTTTCAGGGGGCCTTCAAGGTGACCGAAGGGCTGCTCGACGAGTTCGGCGAGCGGCGGGTGCGCGACACGCCGATCTCGGAGAACACGATCGTCGGCACCGGGATCGGCGCGGCGATGAACGGGCTGCGGCCGGTGGTCGAGCTGATGACGGTCAACTTCAGCCTGCTGGCGCTGGACCAGATCGTCAACCACGCCGCCGCGATCCCCTACATGTTCAACGGCCAGGCGCAGGTGCCGATGGTGATCCGGATGCCGGGCGGTGGCGGCCACCAGCTCGGCCCCACCCACTCGCACAGCTTCGAGGCGCTCTACCTGCAGGTGCCGGGCTTGCTGGTCGCCTGCCCCTCGACCCCGGCCGACGGCAAGGCGCTGCTGAAGGCGGCGATCCGCGACCCCAACCCGGTGATCTTCATCGAGCACGAGAGCCTCTACGGCGTGCGCGGCGAGGTTCCAGACGGGGAGGGCGAGCCGCTGCGCTTCGGCGAGGCGGCGGTGCGGCGCGAGGGCGCCGACGTGACGATCGTCGGCGTGCTGAAGATGGCTCAAGTCGCCGCGGCGGCGGCCGAGAAGCTGGCGAGCGAGCACGGCGTCGAGGCGGAGGTGATCGACCCGCGCACGCTGCGCCCGCTCGACCTCGACACGATCCTCGCCTCGGTCCGCAAGACCAACCGGGCGGTAATCGTCGAGGAGGGCTGGCCGCACGGCGGCGTCGGCGCCAACCTCTCGACCCTGATCACCGAGCAGGCCTTCGACTACCTCGATGCCCCGATCCAGCGCGTCACCGGCGCCGACGTCCACATGCCCTACTCGCGCCGTCTCGAGCAGGCCGCGATCCCGCACGAGGAGCACGTGGTGAGCGCGGCGCTGGCGACGCTAGGCGTGCGATGAGAATGGACAAATATGTTACTCACTTCTTTTCGGTACTCATCTGGGATAAAACCTGACTAACACCTGACTATTCATTAAGAACTCCTGTGTAGCCGGCGGCGCTGTGAGAGTGTGGCTCTATGTATGGAACTACGAAACGCCTACTCGGCTGGGCGCTCGTCGCGGGTGTGATTGGCGGGATTCTCGCCTTCGCCCTCTACAGCAACGAGGCATCGGTCGGGCCGGTGAACATGAATGCGGTCGGCGGAGTGCTGCTGGCCCTCGCCGTCGCGCTGGCGATCGGAGCCGCGATCTCCCTGGTGGGACCGCTGAACAGGGAGTAAAGAATGGACTTCGAACCGAAGCGCGGTGAGCAGAAAGGCGCCCCGGAGGAGGACGAGGGCGTCAAAAGGAGAGACGACTCGCTCACCTCGGACCAGCTGCGGACGATCACCGGCCTGGTCGCCGTGGTCACGGGCATCATCGCCGTGGCGGCTCTCACCGTCGTCACGGTGAACCTCCTGGGCACCGAAGACAACAAAGATGCGATCGTCGCCATCACCACCTCGGCATTCGGCATCGTCTCGACGGTGGTCACCGCCTTCCTGGGGATCAGGGCAACCGCCAACGCTTCGGCCAGCGTGAACAAAGAACTCGCCGATCTGGTGCGGAATCCGCCGAAAAGCGGGTAAGGCTCTCAGCAGGTCTTGCGCGCACCGGTGACGGCGTTCCAGGCGCGGCCGACGGAGAAGTCGGCGGCGACGCGGAAGACGCCGGGACGGGCGGCGCGGGCGACGGTCCAGTCACCGTGGCGGATGATGCAGCCGGAGCCGCGGGAGATCGACCAGTAGGGCGTGAAGTTGACGCGGACGAGGAACTCGCCGGGGCGGCTAACGTCGAGGGCGAAGCCCTCGCGGCCGAACCAGAGCGTCTGGGCGCGGGCGGCGCCGAGCGGCGCGACCAGCGGCTTCGGATCCTTCACTTCGTAGATCCGCCAGTGCTGCGAGCGGAAGCGCAGCGTCAGGTAGGAGGGTTCGCCGAGGATCAGTTTGCGCTCGGTTTCCGAGGAGTAGTCGAGCGGAGCGTCGGGCAGGGCGACGTAGGAGATCGCGTTCGAGCGCAGCCAGGCGCCGTAGGTCGCCGCCGTCAGACCCTTTTCGTCGTAGAAGAGGTCGTCGCGGGTGGTGTCGAGCTGCCGCAGCCAGCCACGGGCCAGCTCGAACTTCGGCGCCAGGTAGGCCGACTCCCAGTGATTGGCGGTCGGCGGCACCTCGATCCGCGTCCCCTCGGCGCCGTGCGCGTGCAGCCAGCGCGCCACCGGCTGGAAGTAGGCGGGGCTGGTCGAGGGGTCGTCGACCGAGCGGGCGATCTGGGCGACGCTCGCGTTCAGCTGCCAGTAGAGGCTGCCGGCGATCGCCAGGGCCAGGACCGGGGCGAAGAGCCAACCGGGGACAGTGGGACGAGGGCGGCGCGAGAGCAGGACCGCCGCCAGCACCGGTCCGCCGAAGAGGGCTCCGAGGCGGACGGCGTTGCCGCCGAGCGCATTGGGGACAAGCCAGATCAAGGTCGAGGCGAGCAGGTAGCCGGCGAGCACCCGCCGCAACTGCCGCTCCTCCCGCCGCACCCCCTGGGTGAGGAGGAAGGCGCCGGCGCACCAGAGCGGGATCGCGATGTAGGAGGAGAAGGCGAAGGGGAACTGGCCGGTTTCGGGGAAGGCGAGGTTGGGGGCGACGGTGAGGATCAGGGCCACGGCGCCCGCGGCGATCGCAAGGCGGTTGAAGCGGCGGCCCGGTTCGATGGCACCGGCGATCGCGATCCCGGCGAGGAAGGCGCCGGCGACGGGGCTGGCAAGCGGGCAGGCGGCCGCGGCGGCGATCGCCAGCGGCGTCCGTCCGGTCTGCAGGCAGCGCAGCGCCGCCAGGCCGAAGGCGACGCCGAGGGCGAAGGTGAGCTGGCCGTCGGCCATCAGGGTGACGACGCCGGCGGCGAACCAGAGGGTCGCCCAGCGCGCCTCGGCGCCCCAGCGGTCGCGGACCAGGCGATCGAAGAGGTAGGAGGAGGCGATGACGGCGAGCATCCCCACAACCTGCGGCCCCAGTAGCGCCGCCAGCGGCGGGAAGAGGAGGCTGTAGGTGAGGGTGTAGTGGCCGCCGTACCAGCTGCCGTTCCAGATCGCCAGGCCGACCTGCTGGAAAAGCTCGGTGCGGAAGACCTGGGCGGCGAGGTCGCCGACCGGCGGGCTCCAGATCAGCATCGCCAACGCCAGCGCAGAGCTGAGCGCCACGGCCGGGAGCCATTCGGGTCGGAGGGCCTTGGACTGGGGGACCATAGGCGCGGTCAAAGAATACGGCGCGCTCCTGCAACGATTGGTAAATGCCCGACAACATCCTGGTCGTGCGCTGCGGGCTCGTCCCTTATGAAGAGGCGCGGGAGCTGCTGCGGCAACTCGAGGCGCGGCGCCAGCGGGACGAGGTCCCGGACGTGCTGTTGCTGCTCGAGCACCCTCCCGTCTACACGCGCGGGCGGCGCTCGCAGCCGGAGGAGCTGCCGATGGGCGCCGAGTGGTACGAAGCGCAGGGGATCGAAGTCCGCG
>JBQCIG010000258.1:0-3905 GCA_051953975.1 Solirubrobacterales bacterium
GCACCGAGTAGATGAACTTCGGCCGCCGGCCCTGCTCGCGCAGCTCGCCGAGCAGGCGCTCCAGCAGCTCGACCTGCATGCCGTCCTCGTCGCATTCGACCTGGACCACGTCGGCCTGGTAGCTGGAGAAGACCGAGAGCGCGCCCGGGTAGGTCGGCGCCTCGGAGATGACGACGTCGCCGGGGTCGATGATCGTCTTGCAGATCAGGTCGATCGCCTGCTGCCCCCCGGTGGTGACGATCACGTCGTCGGGGTCGGGCAGCATTCCCTCGCTGCCCATCACCTCGAGGATGCAGTCCTTGGTCTCCTCGAAGCCCTCGGTCGGCCCGTACTGGAGCGCCTCGGCCGCCGACTCCTGGGCGATCCGCGTCATCTGGGCGGCGAAGCTCTGCGGCGGGAAGGTCGAGGTGTCGGGAGGCCGCCGGCGAGCGAGATCACTTCCGGCCGGGCGGTGATCGCCATCAGGTCCCGCATCGCCGAGGAGCGCATCATCCCGGTGCGCTCCGCGAACAGGCCGGCGTAGCGCTCGAGGTCGCGGGTGCCGGCGTGGGCGCGGCGTCTGTGGGTCGGCTCGGGCACTTCGCTCATCCCGGAAGTGTGGCGGATCGACGCGCGGTCGCCGCGGCGGTTAGGTTTTCGCACGTGGACATTCTCACTTCTCTCGGAATCGGGCTCGCCATCGGCATGCTCGCCGGCACCGCCGGCACCCACGGCTCCGCCCGCGGGCGGATGACCGTCCTCGCCGCCGTGATCGGGATCGTCGCCGGCTTCCTGGTCGACGGAGCCGTCGGCGCGCTGGTGGCGCTGGTCGGCGCCGCGATCGCCTGCATCGTCGTCAGCGACATCGTCTACGGCGCCAGCCGCCGCGAGGGCTCGCGCGGCGGGGCGCTCGGCTTCATCGTCGCCCTCGCCGCCCTGGTCGTCGTCGCGATCGCCCTGCTGGTGCCGATCCTCGACGTCGTCGTCGTGCTGGGACTGCTTTGGCTCGGGATCGCCCGCCATCGCCGCGCCCAGCGCAAACACGCGGGCCTGCGCGTCCTCCGCTAGACGCGCCCGCGGCGGGCATCATTCGACCATGGCTTCTCCGCGGAAGCTCGTCCTCACCTACGTCGACTCGCTGCGCACCGACATGCTCGAACGCGCGGTCGCCGAGGACCGGGCGCCGACCTTTGCCGCCCTGCTCGAGCGCGGGGTCCTCGTCCCCGATTGCGTCTCCAGCTTTCCCTCGGTAACCCCGGTCGCCTGCGCGGAGATGGTCACCGGCGTCGGCGCCGACCGCCACTGGATCAGCGGCATGAACTGGTACCACCGGCTCGAGCGGCGCTACGTCGAGTACGGCTCCTCGCTGGAGGCGACGCGGGCCTTCGGCGTCTTCCGCGCCCTCTACGACCTCGTCTACAACATGAATCTCGGCCACCTCAGCCCCGAGGTCGAGACCGTGTTCGAGAGCCTCGAAGACGCCGGCACCCGCACCGCCTGCACGCCGTTCCTGATCTACCGCGGCCGCCAGCGGCACGAGGTGACGCTGGAGGGGCTGCTGCGCCGCGCCGTCGACGCGACCAAGCTGAAGTTCCACCACCACACCTATGGCCCGAGCGACCTCTTCTACGGCGACCTCTACGCCAGCCGCGAGGTGCCCTGCCGTTCGACCTCGATCCCCGGCAATCGCGACGGCTATGCCGCCTGCTGCGCCGCCGAGCTGCTGCGCGAGGACCTCTACGACTTCCTCCTGCTCTCGCTGCCGGACAACGACCACTACTCGCACCGCTACGGGCCGGAGGCGAGCGTCGAGTCGATCGCCAAGGCCGACGCCTGCTTCGCCGACTTCGTCGAGGAGGCCGGCGGGCTCGACGAGTTCCTCGCCGACCACGCGGTGATCCTGCTCGCCGACCACGCGCAGACCGACGTCCACCGGGGGCTGCCGCTGGCCGAGCTGCTCGCCTCGGAGTGGTCGGTGCTGCAGCCCTCCGAGGAGCGGCCGGAGCGAGCGCAGCTGGCGGTCAGCCCGACCGGCCGCGCCGCCCACGTCTACCTGCTGCCCGGCGAGGGCGAGCGCGCCGAGCCGGCTGAGGTGGGGGCGCGGCTGAGCGTGATCGAGGGGGTGGACCTGGTCTGCCGGCTGGAGGGCGACGACGGGCTGCCGCTGCGGCGCGAAGCCCCCGGGTTGCCGCTCGCCGGCGGGGAGTGGGCCGCGGTCGAGCGCGGCGACGCGGTGCTGCGGTTCCGTCCCGGCGCCGGCGTCACCGACCTGCGCGGCGGCAGCTGGGAGCTCGAGGGGGACCTGGCGGCGCTCGCGGCTTCGGTCGCCGACGGCCGCCTCGACAGCGAGGAATACCCCGATCCGCTGGCGCGCGTCTGGGCGGCTCTGACCGCACCGCACGCGGGCGACTTCGTCGTCTCCCTAGCGCCCGGCTTCGAGGCGGTCGACTGGGGCGGGGTCAGTCATGCCGGCGGCGGCAGCCACGGCGCCCTGCACGCCGGCGACTCGCTCGGGCCGCTGCTCTTCGTCGGCTGCGGTCCGGAGTCGGCCGAGGAGAAAGAGCAGTGGACGCTGCGCGACGTCGCCCCGGCCGTCCGCGAGCACTTCGGGGTGGCGGCGCGCGAGTGAAGCGGGCGGCGCTCCTCATCCTCCTGCTCGCGCTGGCCTTGCCGCCGGTGCAGGCGGCCGCTGCCGCCCCGCAACAGATCGGCCGCGGCGAAGCGATCGCCGCCGCGGATCGCGACTCGAAGGTCCGCGAAGAGAGGCAGGAGCACCCGCACCTGGCGCCGAGCGCGACGCTGAACGAAGGGCACTGGGAAGTGGCCTACTTTGCCGCCGGCAAGGAGCTGGCGGTGGTCCAGGTCGACCGCCACAGCGGCGAAGTGCTCGAGTCCTGGACCGGCTACCAGGTCAACTGGAAGATGGCGCGCGGCTACTCCGGCGCCTTCGGCCACAAGCTCAACGCGCCCTACGTCTTCCTCCCCCTCTGCGCGATCTTCCTCCTCGGCCTGATCGACTGGCGGCGGCTCTGGCGGGTCGCCAACCTCGACCTGCTGGTCCTGCTCGGCTTCGGCGTCTCCCATTACTTCTTCAACCGTGCCGAGATCGGCGTCTCGGTCCCGCTCGTCTACCCGGTCCTGCTCTACCTCTTCGGCCGCTGCCTCTGGATCGGGCTGCGGGGGAGGGGGGAGGGCCTGCGGCCGGTCTGGCCGGTCGCCTGGATTGTCGTCGCGGCGCTCTTCCTGATGGGTTTCCGCGTCGGCCTCAACGTCGCCGACGCGGGCGTGATCGACGTCGGCTACGCCGGGGTGGTGGGGGCCGACCGGATCAGCCACGGGGAACCGATCTACGGCAACTTCCCGCCCGACATCTCGCAGGGCGACACCTACGGCCCGGTCAACTACCTCGCCTACGTCCCCTTCGAGCGGATCTGGCCCTGGTCGGGGAGCTGGGACGACCTCCCCGCCGCCCACGCCGCCGCCGTCATCTTCGACGTCGCCACCTTCGCGCTGCTGCTCTGGCTGGGGATCCGGATCAGGCCCGGGCCGGCCGGCCAGCGCCTCGCCGCCACCCTCGCCTTCGGCTGGGCCGCCTACCCCTACACCGCATATGTCTTGGAGTCGAACTCCAACGACTCGCTGGTCGCAGCACTCCTGGTGTTGACGCTGGTGGCCGCCGCCAGACCCCTGGCTCGCGGGGCGGCGCTGGCTGCCGCGACTTGGGCCAAGTTCGTCGCCGCACCCCTTGTGCCGATGTACTGGCGTTACCGGCCCGCGGGTCCTGTCGCCGCAGGGGACCCACCCCCACCAGCGCACCACGCGGGGGTCCCCCCAACGACCCCCCCCCCCGGTGAGCGTCGGAGATTTATACGGGTTTAGCAAGGGTTAGGGGGGGTGAACGGGGCGGGGTTGTGTTGGTCGGCGAT
>JBQCIG010000259.1:0-16720 GCA_051953975.1 Solirubrobacterales bacterium
ACCCCCGCGGGAGCGATGAGCGCCCCGGTCCGCAACCTGCCGCTGCGCGAAGTGCGCGGCCCGAGCGCCCTCGGCGGCGGCGGCCGCCGCGTCTGGGCCCTGGTCTGGCTGATGTCGGTGACCGAATTCAAGCGGACCTACTTCGGCACCGCGCTCGGCTACATCTGGTCGCTGCTGCGGCCGCTGATGCTCTTCGCGATCCTGCTTTTCGTCTTCACGAAGATCTTCCGGGTCGGTCATACCCTTCCTTTCTACCCCGTCCTGCTCCTGCTAGGGATCGTCCAGTTCACCTTCTTCCAGGAAGCGACGACGAACTCCGTCACCTCGGTAGTCGCCCAGGAGGGGGTGGTCCGCAAGACCCAGTTCCCGCGCCTGGTCATCCCCCTCTCGACCACGCTCACCGCCCTCTTCAACTTCCTCCTCAACCTCATCATCGTCCTCGTCTTCATCCTCGCCTGGGGCGTCGAACCGAAATGGACTTGGCTGCTCTACCCGTTCGCGCTGGCGGCGATCTTCGTCTTCAGCGCCGCCGTCAGCGTCGCCCTTTCGGCCCTCTACGTCCGCTTCCGCGACGTCTCGATCATCTGGCTGGTCGCCGCCCAGATGCTCTTCTACGCGACCCCGATCCTCTACCCCCTGGGTAACCAGGGCCTAGAAAACCCCTCGATCGAAAAGTGGCTGATGCTGAACCCGCTCGGGGTGATCTTCGAGCAGGTGCGGGTCTGGCTGCTGGAACCCGCGGCTCCCACCGCCGCCCAGGCCGCGGGCGGCAAGCTCCACCTGCTGCCGGCGGCGCTGATCTACCTCGCCGTCTGCGGCTTCGGCATCTGGATCTTCAACCGCGAGGCCCCCCGGATCGCCGAGGATCTCTAGCGCGTAGGGTTCGGGCCCGATGCCGGTGCGGACGCCAGCCGACCTCCCGATGCCCCCGCTCGACCTGCTGCGCAGGATCGGCGTCGGTCAGGACCGCGACCCGGAAGCCGCGTTCGTCAAGACGGGCGAGCTGCACCGGCGCCTGCTCGACGAACACCTGCCGGCGGATTGGAGCTGGGGCGGCAAGCGGATCCTCGATTTCGGCTGTGGCGTCGGGCGGATGCTGCGGCAGTTCGCGGCCGAGAGCGGCGAGAGCGAAATCTTCGGCTGCGATCTCGACCGGCCCAGCGTCGAGTGGCTGCGGGAAAACCTCTCGCCTCCGTTCCAGGTCTTCGAGAGCGCCGAAGAGGCCGGGCTGCCGCAAGAGGACGGCTTCTTCGACCTGATCTACGCGTTCAGCGTCTACACGCATTTCACCGATAACTGGGCCGCCTGGCTGCGTGAGCACCATCGCGTCCTCGCCGACGGCGGCATCCTCTTCGCGACCTTCCTCGGGGAGGGGATGCTCGAGCCGCTGACCGGCGAGAGATGGGACGAAGACCGGATCGGGATGAACCCGCTGATGCAGGGCCTCCCCTGGGACGAGGGCGGCCCGATCGCGGTCAACTCCCGGTGGTGGATCGAAGCCCATTGGGGCCGGGCCTTCGAGATCCTCGAGCTAGTGCCCCGGCTCGAACCGGACCGTCCCAGCCACGGCCTCGTCGTCGCCCGTAAGAAAGCGGTCGAGATCACCGCGGAGGAGCTGGAACGCCTCGAGCCCGACGAGCCACGCGAGATCGCGGCGCTGCGCCATCACGTCCGCCAGCTCGAAGCCGACGCCCGCGATCTGCGACGCAGCCATAAGGCCTTGGAGCGACAGCTGGCAGCGCTCGAGGCGGAGGGAAAGGCGGAGGCCGAGCGCGCCAAGCAGCTTGTCGAGTCGCTCGAAACCAGTCGCTCGTGGCGCCTCACCGCCCCTCTGCGCAGCGCCACCCGCCGGCTCCGCTCAGGCAACTGACATCGCTTGCCTTTGCGATATTCCCTCTCTGTGACGTTGGCGGGGATAGAAGACTGGAAGCGCGAGCGGATCGTCCTGCTCGCCTTGCTGGCGGCAGGCGCGGTCGCGTCCCTTCTCGGACTGGTCGACCGGCCCGCACCGGCGACGGGGGACGAGGCGGTCCAGCTGCTCGACGTTGTCCGCCTGTTCGGAACCGTCGCCCTCACGATCACGCTCGTCTTCGGGCCGGGAACCGCCTGGCGGGCCCTCAACGGCCCCGGATCATCGTCTCCCAGCCTGGCCTTTCTGGCCGTTCCCGGTCTGCTTCTCCTCGCCGCCGTCGGCGGTGCCGCCTGGGGCCTGCACGACCAGATCACGCCCCGCTCGATCTGCTTCGGCGTCTTCCTGCCGGTTCAGTTCGGCCTCGCCGGCATCCTCCTGACCACTCCACGGGAGCCGCTCTTCTCGCCCGAAGAGCGCCGCTGCCTGCTGATCGTCGGGATCGTCCTCGGGTACGCGGTCGGCAAAGCGCTCTGGTCGCTGGGGCCGGCGGGGGAGCTGTACGGGGGGACGGTCTCGCGGACCCTCGAGGTGGGCGACCGCTCCGACTCCCGGATCTCCTACATCATCCCCCAGCTGACGGCCCACGGCGAGGCGCCCTTCGGCCCGGTGGGGGCAGCGCTCTACGCCCCTTACAACTTCTCCAGCCGCGGTCCCCTGCCCGGCCTCGCCAGCTCGCCGGTCGTCTTCCTCACCGGGGGGCACCCACCAAACGTCTACCCGGAAGAGCCCTGGCAGCCGTTCGACGAACAGGGCTTCGCCGCCTACCGCGCGGCGATGATGGTCTTCGCCACCACCTCCTTCCTGGCGCTCTGGGACCTGATCCGGAGGTTGGCCGGAGGCCGGGCAGCCCGCTTCGGGCTCCTGCTGGCGGCGACCACCCCCTTCCTCGTCCACGAGGTCTGGTTCACCTGGCCGAAGCTCCTCGCGGCGGCCTTTGTCCTGATGGGGGCCATCTGCGTCATCTCGCGTCGCCCGTTCCTCGCCGGCTGCGCCGTCGGACTGGGCTATCTGATGCACCCGGTCGCCCTCTTATCGGTGCCGGTGCTCGGCCTGATCGCCCTCTGGCCCCTGATCGGAGCCAACTGGAAGCGTCCTCGGATCGGCCAGGCGGTCTTGCTCGGCCTCGGCCTCGCCGGCTTCCTGATCGCCTGGCGCCTCGTCAACGGCTCGCACTACGACCAAAGCGGATTCATCGACTACTTCCACATGACCGGGCTGAACCTCCATCCCACGCTCGGCGGCTGGATCGTCTACCGGGCGAAATCGCTCGCCAACACGGTGGTGCCCTTCCTGCTCCCGTTCGCTTCCGCCGACAGCCCATCGATCAACGTCTACGGCGGCATCTCGCCTCCGGTCATCCACTTCTTCTTCATGTACTGGGACACGGTGCCGTTCGGGGTGGCGATCACCTTCCTGCCGTTGCTGCTCCTCAGCCTCTGGCGCAGTCTCCGCCGCTGGCCGTGGGCGATCTCGGCGACGGTCATCTTCCCGTTCATCTTCTTCGTCGTCTACTGGGGATCGTCGGTGTCGGGCCTGACGCGGGAGGGGCTGCACACCTGGGTGTTGACGCTGTTCGTCGTGGTTGCCTGCGAGCAGGCCGCGAGCGGGTTCGGCTGGCTGCGCTCACGCGCGGTTCGGGTGGTCCTGATGCTGCGGGTGGTGGAGGTCCTGGCGATGACCTTCGTCCCGACGCTCGCCACCAGGCACGAACTCTTCGGCGACGCCTTCGAGCTGTCTGACTTCATCGCCCTCGCGACGATGCTCGGCTGCGGCGCCCTGCTCGGCTGGCTGGTCTGGAGGGAGCCGCCCCCGCCGGAGGATGCTGCCGCTCCCGACCAGGTGGAGGGCGACGCCGTGCAGGCGAAGCCGGCGCCTTCTCCGGCTTAGCCGATCGACCGGCCCCGAGTAGACTGGCGGCGATGGCTGAACAGACGACGCCGGTGGCGCCACCGCAGCCGGACGCAGACAGCAGCTACGGAGCGTCCTATTACCAGCACTATTGGGGCAGCGGGGGGGCCTACGAACGCAACGAACGCTGGCTGAAGTTCTTCGGCGAAGTCGCCGACGGCATCGTTCGCGACCTCCACCCCACCTCGGTTCTCGACGCCGGGTGTGCGATGGGCTTCCTGGTCGAGGAGCTGGCAAAACGAGGAGTGGACGCTCACGGGCTCGACGTCTCCGAGTACGCGATCTCGCAGGTGCACGAGTCGGTACGGGACCGCTGCAAGGTGCAGTCGCTGACGGTCCCGCTCGAGCGCCGCTACGACCTGATCACCTGCATCGAGGTCGTCGAGCACATCGCGCCGGCGGAGACCGACCGGGTCCTCGACAACCTCTGCGCCTCGACCGACCGCCTCCTCCTCTCGACCACCCCGCAAGATTTCGGGGAGCCCACCCACCTCAACGTGCAGCCGCCGGAGAACTGGTCCGCGGCCCTCGCCCGCCGCGGCTTCTACCGTGACGTCGAGCGGGACTTTTCCTACCTCTCGCCGTGGGCCGCGCTCTACATCCGCCGCGAGGAGGAGCCGGCGGAGACGGTGCGGCGCTACGACCGCGCCTGGTCGCGCCTGCGCCGCGAGGTCGCGGAGGTTCGCCAGTCCCTGCTGGGTGTCCAGCAACAGCTGTCGCAGCTCGAGGGCAGAGCGAGCACGGAGAACCGTCCGGAGCTGCTCGCGGAGCTCGATCGCCTGCGCGAGGAGAACCTGCGACTCCGCGACCTCCTCCTCGGCAAGGACGCCGAGCTGGGGGCGGCACGGGGCGCCCTTGCCGCGCACGAAGACCAGTCGCGGCGCCTGATGGGAGCGGTCAGCCGGGTCCAGGCGCGGATCCCCGGGGCGATGCGGCTAGGCGGCGCGGCGCTGCGCAGGATTCAGGGCAGGCGGGGCTAGGCGGCGTGGCCGCCCCCCGCTTCTCGGTTGTAACGCCGGTCTACAACACCCCGGCCGGCGTCCTCTGGGAGATGCTGGAGTCGGTCCGCACCCAGACCTTCGGGGACTGGGAGCTCTGCTTGGTCGACGACGCCTCGAGCGAGCCGCACGTGCGGCGGATGCTGGAGAACGCCGCCCGTCAGGACCCGCGTGTGCGGGCGCGCTTCCGCGAGGAAAACGGTGGCATCGTCGCCGCCTCCAACGACGCCTTGGAGATGGCCGAGGGCGAGTTCATCGCCCTGCTCGACCACGACGACGAGCTCCACCCCGACGCGCTCGCCCACGTCCACGAGGCGCTCCTCGCAACCCCCGAGGCCGACTATGTCTACACCGACGAGGACAAGATCGACCTCCACGGACATCACTCCGGCCCCTTCTTCAAGCCCGACTGGTCGCCGGAGCGGATGCGGACGCAGATGTACACCTGCCATCTCAGCGTCCTGCGACGCTCCCTCGTCGAAGAGGTCGGCGGCTTCGACGCCGAGTTCGAGGGCTCACAGGACTGGGACCTGGTCCTGAAGGTGACCGAGCGCGCCCGGCGGGTTCTCCACGTGCCCCGCATCCTCTACCACTGGCGGATGATCGAGACCTCCGTCGCCGGCGGGGGGGAGGCGGCGAAACCGTGGGCCTTCGAGGCCGGCAGGCGGGCGGTGCAGGCCCACTGCGACCGGATCGGCCTGCAGGCGCGGGTCGAGCGAGACGCGGCCGACGCCGGCGTCTACCACCTTGAGCCGGAGCTCGAGAGCGAGCCCCCGGTCAGCATCGTCATCCCGACCCGCGGCTCCGTGCGCGAGGTCCGCTACCAGCCGGTGACCCTGGTGGAGCACTGCGTCGAGAGCATCCTCGAGCGCTCGACCTACGGGAACTACGAGATCGTCATCGTCGCCGCCGCCGAGACGCCGAGGGAGGTGCTGCGCCGGCTGGACGAGCACGAGCAGGTGCGAATCGTCCCCTGGGACCGCCCCTTCAACTTCTCCACCAAGATCAACCTCGGCGTCGTCCGCAGCAGCGGCGAGCACCTTCTGTTGCTGAACGACGACATCGAGGTCGCCACCCCGAACTGGATCGAGCGCATGGTCATGTACTCGAGCCTTCCCGAGGTGGGCGCCGTCGGCGGCCGCCTGCTTTGGGAAGACGGCCGCCTTCAGCACGTCGTCGTCCGCTTCGAAGGCGGCCTGCCGGGCCACCTCTACCGCGGCTACGCGGGCGACTTCAAGGGCTACGGCAACAACGTCCGCGTCGCCCAGAACGCGCTCGCCGTCACCGGTGCCTGCCTGATGGCCAAGCGCGAGCTGTTCGAAGAGGTAGGCGGCCTCAGCACCGTCTTTCCCAACAACTACAACGACATCGACTACTGCCTCAAGCAGTACGCCCGGGGACGCCGGATCGTCTACGACCCCGACCTCGTCCTTTACCACTTCGAGTCCTCCAGCCGCTCGACCGAGGTGGAGGCATGGGAGAAGGAACACCTGTTGGACCGCTGGGGGCCACTGACGGCGGTCGACCCCTTCTCCAACCCCAACATGCGCTTCGGCTCGCCAAGGCTGATCGCGCCCTTCGTCTGGATGAAAAGGCGGCGGCCGCAGCTGCGGCGGCGGCGAGCCCCGAAGCAGAAAATCGGCTAACTGCGACCTCTCTGGGAGGCGGCGCGTTCGCGGTTGCCGCTGCCGCCGGGCAGGGCGTGAGCCTCGCGGCGGCGGACCTGGTAGTCGCCGCGGCTGAGCGCGTTCTCGAGCCAGACGTAGAGGACGATGAAGAGGTAGCGGCTGCCCATCTCTTTCATCGCCAGCTTCGCCTCGCCGCTGGTGCGGTTGGTCCAGGAGGTCGGCACGACCGCGTAGCTGTGGCCGCGGACGATCGCCTTCAGCGGCATCTCGACGGTGAGGTTGAAGTGCTTGGAGAGCAGCGGCTGGATCGTCTCGATCGTCTCGCGCCGGTAGGCCTTGAAGGCGTTGGTGGTGTCGTTGTAGCGGTGGCGGAAGAGGACGCGGATGAACTGGTTGGCGAGCCGGTTGATCACGTACTTGAGCCGCGGGTAGTCGTAGACCTCGGCGCCGGGCATGAAGCGCGAGCCGAAGGCGCAGTCGAAGCCGTCTTCGAGCAGGCGGTGGTAGCGGACGAGGTCGTTCGGATCGTCGGAGGCATCGGCCATCACGATCGCCACCGCATCGCCCTCGAAGACGTCGAGCCCGGCGCGGATCGCGTTGCCGAAGCCGCGCTCGAGGTGTGAGCGGTGCACCTTGACCCGCGGGTTGCGCTCGCCGATCGCGGCAACCACGGCTTCGGTCGAATCGGTGCTGTCGTCGTTGATCACGATCACCTCGTAGTCAATGCCCTCGCGCTCAAGCGCGGCGACGACGTCTTCGACGGTGGCCCCGACCGAGCCCTCCTCGTTCTGGGCCGGCATCACCACCGAGAGCTTCATCCCCTCAGCCATGGACCCGACGCTAGCGGAAGTCGCAGGATTTCCACGGAGTCGCGCGACAGATTTTTGTTCCTGCGCATGTCCTCTTACAGCCAAAACGTTACGCTATGATCGTGGCATGACAGCGTCAAGAGATCTGAGGGTCGCTGACCTCAGGGACAGGTTCGCACTAGAAATCGCCCGTCTCGAAGAGAACATCCGCGAACTTCGTCGAGAAATGCTGGAGCTGCGCCTCCAGAGGACGGGCCTGGGCCACTGCCGTACGAAATGATCGCCAGCTTCAGGCCGTGGCGCCGACCCAGCGCTCGAGATTCTGCTCGTACATCTCCCGCAGGATCTCCTCAATCCCGTAGCGCAGCTTGAAGTCGGGGTAGTCGGCCTGGAACGGCCCGAGGTCGGAGATCCACCAGCGATGGTCGCCGATCCGCGGCTCCTCGCCCATCTCCCACCGCAGCTCGCGCCCGGCGATCCGCTCGCAGACCTCGATCGCCTCCAGCATCGAGCAGTTGCTGAAGCGGCCGCCGCCGATGTTGTAGACGGCGGCCGGGCGGGGCGCCCGGCGGTAGGCGTCGAAGGCGGCGATCAGGTCGGCGCTGTGGATGTTGTCGCGGACCTGCTTGCCTTCGTAGCCGAAGACGGTGTAGGGCGTGCCGGTGACGACGCACTTCATCAGGTAGGCGAGGAAGCCGTGCAGTTTGGCGCCGGCGTGCTGGGGGCCGGTGAGGCAGCCGCCGCGGAAGGCGACGGTGGGCATCTCGAAGTAGCGCCCGTACTCCTGCACCAGCAGGTCGGCGGCGCACTTGGAGACCCCGAACAGCGAGTGGGTCGAGGAGTCGATCGACATCGAGGTGTCGATCCCCTTGAAGTACGGGTGGTCCTGGGGCAGCTCGAGCCGCTTCTCGAGGCTCTGCAGCGGCAGGCGGTTCGGCGTGTCGCCGTAGACCTTGTTGGTCGAGCAGAAGACGAAGGGCGCGTCCGGACAGTGGGCGCGCGCTGCCTCGAGCAGGTTGAGGGTGCCGTTGGCGTTGACGCCGAAGTCGGTCTGCGGCTCGCTCGCGGCCCAGTCGTGCGAAGGCTGGGCGGCGGTGTGGACGACCAGCTCGATTTGGCCGGCATGGTCGCGGAAGATCCGCTCGATCCTCTCCGCGTCGCGAATGTCGGCGTTCTCCCAGCGGAACTCGGAAGGGTAGGACTCGACCAGGCGTTCAGTCACGTGCGAGGTCGAGGACTCGGGCCCGAAGAAGCGCGCCCGCATGTCGTTCTCGATCCCGACCACGTCGAAGCCCTGGGCGACGAAGTGGTCGACGGCCTCGGAGCCGATCAAGCCCCCGGCCCCGGTGATGATCGCAACCGGCATTTGCTCCTGTCACTCCTTTCCCGCCGCTGGGGCGTCGATGTCAAGCGCCTGGGCGATTCGCTCCTCGTCGGCGGCGACCCACTCGTGGATGTCGGCCAGCACCTGCTCGGCGCTGCGCCGTGGCCGCCACTCGTCCAGGCCGAAAAGCCTCGTGCAGTCGGAGAGGTATATCGGCACGTCCCCCTGCCGCGTCTCCTGCACCGGGGCGATCGGCACCTCGTTGCCGGTCAGCCGCCGGCAGATCGCGGTCGTCTCGCGCAGCGAGAGGCTGCACTCGCGGCCGCCGCCGACGTTGACGGTGCGCCCGTCCCAGGCCTCGCGGTCGAGCAGCTGGCGCTCGACCAGGTCGACCAGGTCCTCGACGTGGAGGAGGTCGCGAACCTGCTTGCCATGGCCCCCGAACCCGATGTAGGTGAGGGGATTGCGGAAGTGATGGGCCAGCACCCAGTGCGTGAATACTCCCTGGTCGACCTTCCCCATCTGCCAGGGCCCGGCGATCACCCCGCAGCGATCGATCACCGCGGGAACTCCGAGCGCGGTGCGGTACTCCTCGATCAGCATCTCCGCCGCCAGCTTGGTGGCGCCGTAGAGGGTGCGGGCGCCCTCGAGCGGGAACCGCTCGGAGATCCCGGCGGGGGAGACGCCGGGAAGCTCCTGCTCCGGCGCGAGCTCGAACCGCGTCTCCGCCTCCTTCAGCTTCAGCTCCAGCTGCGGCCCCACCGGGTAGACGCGACTGGTCGAGAGGAAGACGACGAAGGCCTCGTCGCGGCGGGCCAGCTCGAGGCAGTTGTAAGCACCGGTGAGGTTGGTGTGGACCAGGTAGCCGGTGTCGCCGTCGACCCCGCTCATCACCGAGGGCTCGGCCGAGCACTCGATCAGCGCCGAGAGCGGCGGCAGGGCCGCAAGGTCGCCCGGCTCCCGCACGTCCCCTTTGACGAACTCGACTCCGGCCTGCTCGAGCCGCGGCAGGTTCAACTCGGAGCCCCGCCGGTAGAGATTGTCGAAGGCGATGACGTCCCAATCGGGGTGTCGGGTGGCAAGGGAGACGGCGAGGTTGGAGCCGACGAACCCGGCTCCACCGGTGATCAGGACGCGGTTCAAGTCCCGCGACGGTATCGCAGCAGCGGGACCTGCCAGATCGCCTCGCCGACGATCGTGCCGCTCATCTTCGAAGCGCCGGCCCGCCGCTCGTGGAAGACGATCGGCACCTCCACCACCTCGAAGCCGGCCTCGAGGGCGCGGTAGGTCATCTCGACCTGGAAGGCGTAACCGCGCGAGCGAACCGACTCGAGGGAGATCGCCTCCAGCACCTCGCGGCGGAAGCACTTGAAGCCGGCGGTGAGGTCGCGGACCCGGACCCCGAGGACGAGGCGGGCATAGGCGCCGCCGCCGCGGCTGATCGCCCGGCGCAGCGGCGTCCAGTTCTCCACCCCGCCCCCGTCCACGTAGCGAGAGCCGATCGCCACCCCGGCGCCGCCTTCGGCGGCGGCGAGAAGGCGAGGTAGGTCGGCGGGGTCGTGGGAGAAGTCCGCGTCCATCTCCAGGACGAAGCCCGCCCCCCCGGCAAGCGCTCGACGGAAGCCGGCGACGTAGGCGGGGCCCAGCCCTTCCTTGCGCGTCCGGTGCAGGACCTCGATCCGCTCGTCGGCGGCGGCGAGGCGGTCGGCGAGCTCCCCGGTCCCGTCGGGGGAGCCGTCGTCGACGACGAGGACGCGGGCCGAAGCCGGCAGGTTCTCCTGCGCTGCGGCGACTATGGACTCGAGGTTGGCGCTCTCGTTGTAGGTGGGCAGCACCAACCAGGCGGGAGCCGTTCCCGCGGACTCGGGCATGGCCGGGATGCTATGCCTAAAATCTAAAAACTTGCTGTCCCTGCCGGCCCCCGCGCATCCGGACCTGCACCCAGGGGAGGTGCACGTTTGGCGCCTCGAGCTCGACGATCCCCGCTGGCCGGGACCGCAGCGCCTTCCCGCCGCCGAGCGGGAGCGGGCAGAGGGCTTCTTGCGCGCGCAGCTCGGGGCGCGCTGGACGGCCGCGCGCTGGGGGCTGCGCGGGGCGCTGGCCCGCTACCTGGACGAGAAACCCGAGACGATCGAGCTGACCGAGGACGAGCGCGGCAAGCCGCGACTGGCGAGGGAGCCTCGTCCGCTTCGCTTCAACCTCAGCCACTCCGAGGCGCTCGCGCTCGTCGCCGTCTGCCGAGACCGCGAGGTGGGCGTCGACGTCGAGCGGATCGAGCCGGCTCGGGATCTGGTCTCCCTGGCAGAGCGGGCGCTGGAGCCCGCGGACGCGGCGGCGGTGCGGGAGGCGGACGAGCCGGGGCGGACCGTGACCTTCTACGAGCTCTGGAGCCGACACGAGGCGCGGCTCAAGTGCCTGGGAGCAGGGTTGGGCGAGCCATTGCCGCAGGACGCTCCTCGGCCAGCCGTCGAGACGGTCGAAGTGGGCGACGGGTACGCGGCGGCGGTCGCGGTTGCCGCGCCGGCACCGCTACCGCTTCGCTGCTGGACGTTCGGCCTACCGCTCCGCGAGGACGGGTAGTGGGTTGGTTAATTTGAACGTGTTGATCCGGGCAGCGGGGAAAATCGCTCTTGCGTGCGCGCTGGCGCTGGCGCTGTGGAGCGGCAGCGCCCAGGCGCTCTCGCTGCAGAAGATCGGCACCTTCGAAAAGCCGATCTACGTCACCTCCGACCCCGGCAACCCGGACCGCCTCTTCGTCGTCGAGCGTGAAGGCCAGGTCATCCAGATCGAAAACGGCACCCGGACGACCTTCGCCGACATCAGCTCGAAAACCGCCGCGGTCGGCGAGGGCGGGTTGCTCTCGATCGCCCTCTCCCCCGACTTCGACCAGAGCGGTCGCTTCTTCCTCGACTACACCGGCGAAGAAGAACCGGGCGAGGTCCACGTCGCCGAAATGCGCGCCAGCGGCGCCAGCGCCCCCCTCTCCAGCCTCCGCAACCTGCTGACGATCCCCCACCCGGAAGAGAACAACCACTACGGCGGGCAGCTCCAGTTCGGCCCCGAAGGCGACCTCTTCATCTCCACCGGCGACGGTGGCGGCAGCAACGACCAGCACCACAACTCGCAAAACCTGGAATCGCTGCTGGGGAAGATCCTCCGCATCGACCCGGACCCGGCCGGGGTGCTCCCTTACAGCATCCCCGCCGGAAATCCCTTCGTCGGCAAACCCGGCCGCGACGAGATCTGGGCCTACGGCCTGCGCAACCCCTTCCGCTTCTCCTTCGACCGTCTCACCGGCGCCCTGGTGATCGGCGACGTCGGCCAGGACGCGCGCGAGGAGGTCGACTACGCCCCTGCTCCCGGGCTTGGCGCCGGCGCCAACTACGGCTGGAACTGCCGCGAGGGGTTCATCGCGGGGCCGGCGACCGACGAAGGTTGCAGCACCGCCCCCGCCGGCGCCTTCACCGAACCGATCTTCGACTATCCCCACGAAGACCCCGGCGATGGCGGCGCCTTCGGCTGCGCGATCATCGGCGGCTACGTCGCCCGCGGCCCCGCCCTCGGCGACCTCTACGGCCGCTATGTCTACGGCGACCTCTGCACCGGCCAGATCCGCTCGCTGCTGCCGGCGCTGCCGCTGGCTGGCGGCGATCGCTCCGAGGGGCTGAAAGTCGAAAACCTCAACTCCTTCGGCGAGGATTCCTGCGGCCGCCTCTACGCCGTCTCCGGCAACGGCCCCGTCTACCGCCTCGTCGGGCCGGAAGGGACGGCCTGCCCCATCGCCACCCCGGCGCCGCCGCCCCTGACCCCCTCCTTCGTCGGCATCCGCAAGCTCAGCCACAAGGTGCTGCGGGGGCGCCGCGCCCTGATCGGCGTCTGGGTCGCGCCCTGCGAGGAAAGCCGCCGCGGCGACCCCGTCTCGCTCTGGCGCGGGCGCGCGCTCGTCGGTACCCGCCACCTCGACCGCGTCTGCTCGGCCCGCTTCCGGCCCCGGATCGGCCACCGCTCCGGCTTCCGCGCCACCGTCAAAGCCGAGGCTCCCTTCGACGCCGCGACCTCGCGCAAGCTGACGATCAAGCCGCTGCGCCGCCACCGGCACCACTAACGGTTCGCCCGCTCAGCCGCGGCAGACGCGGGCGCCCTGGGGCGCCTGGACCAGCAGCCGCCAGGGCCGGGAAGATTCGTCGCGGGGGACGTAGAGCCGCGTGGTCGAGTTCGCCGGCACCCCTTCGGTCACCAGCGGGTAGGAGCCGGTGGCGAAGCGGCGCAGCCTGATCGTGCCGCTGCCGCCGGGACCGAGCTCGATCGTCGTCGTCCCCGGTCGCAGGGCCAACGGCGCGGCTTCGCCGGAGCCGGCCACCTGCGTGCAGCCGCGCCCGGGATCGACGCCGGCGCTCGTTTCGATCCCCAGCGGCAGCGCGTTGGCGAGGACGAGGTCGGCCTGCAGCCGTCCCTCCTCCGGCGCCGTGGCGAGCTCCGCCGGGTCGTAGGCGGGCGAGCCATATTCGCGCTCGGCTTCCAGGTAGTTGCCGGCTTCGATTTCGTTGAGGAAGGGGGTACCGGAGATTTCCGGCGGCAGCCCGAAGGACGGTTCCACGCTGCGAGCGGCGATCTCGATCGCGCCGAGATCGGCGCGGGTCAGCACCGTCTGCGATTCGAAGAAGTCCCGCCCTTCCCGCAGTGGCACGAGGTTGAAGCCGACCGCCACCGCGGTGACGGCGGCGGCGCCGAGCAGGCCCCAACGGTTGACGCGGACGCCCCGGAGGAGGTTGGCGGCAATCAGGATGAGGAAGAGGGCGCCGACGTAGAGGTAGCGGCTCGAGTAGGGCTCGCGGCCGGGGAACGTGTTGAAGGCGGCGAGGAACCAGAAGGTCGCGGCGCCGGCGAGGACCGGCCAGAGCCCCGCGTGGAAGCCGCGCCGGCGGTAGCCGCCGTAGGCGACAAGGGCGAGGAGGACGATCAGCAGCGGCGCCCCGTATTTCGAGCGCCCGACGACTTCGCCCGCGATCGTCCCCAGCGCCAGCAGCGAGTCGAGCGAAGCGGTGAGGCCTTCCCAGACGTAGCGGGGCGAGACGAGGACGTTGTGGGCGCTGAGGTGGCTTTCGGCGTCGTGCCCCCAACCCAGCCACCAGGCGGCGTAGAGCGCCAGCGGCACGGCGACGATCCAGGCCCGCCGCAGGCCGCCCCGCCGCCGTTGCTGCAGGAGCTGGACGGCCGCCGCCGCCGCGAAGGGCAGGCCGAGGCTGGAGAAGGCGATCGCCAGCGTCAGGAAGGCGCAGGCGGCGATGTCCCAGCGCGGCTCCTCGTTCTCGAACGCGAGCAGCGTCGCCAGGCCGAACAGGGCCGAGCCGGCGAAGCCGATTTGGAAGGGCCAGAGCAGGTCCTGCCAGGCGGGGCCGAGGAAGAGCAGCAGTGCTGCCGCCAGCAACGCCGGCCAGGGCCCGAGGCGGCGGCGGACGTAGACGAAGACGAGTACCGCAACGCCCAGCAGCAGCGCCACCAAGGTCACCAGTTCGGGCGTCATCGAGCTCATCCCGAAGATCCGCAGCAGCGCCTGGTTGATCAGGACCGGGAGCAGGACGATGTGCTCGTTGTGGGGCTCGAAGAGGGCGTCGGCGCTGAGGCTGCGCCGGTGCATGAGGAACTCCCAGGAATCCTGGAAGAAAGTGAGATGGGCGCCGTAGCCGAGGAGGACCACGGCGGCGGCGGCGAGCAGCGCGGCGAGCAGGACGAGGGAGGCGTTCCTGCTCAGCCGCTCACGGGCGAGGGCGGCCACCGGTGAGGGCGACGAAGGCGCGCCAGGCGGGCTTGGGGTGGAACTTGGGGCCGGCGCGGAAGAGCCCGACCGAGTCGCAGAAGGTGCAGGAGCCCGGCAGGTCCTTCCAGGAGAACCAGTAGGTCCCCTTGAGGTTGAGGCGGCGGGCGTTCAGCAACAGGTAGCTGTAGGCGGACTTGAGCTCTCGCACCTGGCCGCGGATCCCCTGCTCGAAGGCGACCTTGTGGAAGTCGTTCTGCGACCCCCAGCCCATCTCGGTGATGTAGAGCGCCGGGCGGTCGTGGTTTTCGACCGCGACGTCGTGGAATTCCTCGGTCATTTCTTCCAGTTCTCCGCTGTCGATCGCGTACGGATGGAGGTCGATGCCGTCGAAGCGGCTGCGGAAGCCCGGCTTCCTGTAGAGCTGGCGCAGGTAGGTCGTCGCCGGCATCCCCCGCACGTCGCGCGCCTTCGGCCGGGCGAAGAGGCCGCCGAGGAGCACTTTCGCGCTCGGGTCGACCGATTTGATCGCCTTGCTGGAGATCGTCACCAGTTTCGCGTAGGCCGAGGTGGAGACGGGATAGGCGAAGTAGAAGAAGTTCGGCTCGTTCCAGATCTGCCAGTTGCGGATCGGCGTCGGGTTGGTGATCGCCGGTTCGTAGTTGACCCCGACCGTCGCGTGTTCTTCCCAGAACTTGCCGCCGGGGCCGTAGCGTTCGACCGCTGCCCGCAGGAAGGCCGCCCAGGCGTTGCGCTGCTTGGCGGTGGCGACCGGCATCGTCGTTTCCTTGCGGGTGGCCCAGCGCGGCGGCGAGCCGAGCGAGGGCAGCACCCGCAGCCCGGCGCGGGCCGCGAGTTCCATCTCCTGGTCGAAGCCGGCCCAGTTGTAGGGGCCGTTCGGCGTCGGCTGCACGGCGGCCCACTGCAGGGAGAGGCGGATGCTTTCGATCCCGCCCGCCTGCATGTAGCGGGCGTCGGCGGGGGTCACCACGGTCTGCGGGACGATGCCGAAGAAGCCGGCCGGCGGCCGCGGCAGCGGCTTGGCGCTGCCGGACTGGCTGCCGGCGACGAGCGCGGCGACCAGCAGGCAGACGAGGACCGGTACGGCGAGGAGACGGCGTTTCATCAAGTCGGAGAAAGTTAGCGGTCGGCTCGGCTCAGTAGGTGCCGCCGAGCTTGCGGTGGTCCCAGGTTGCGGTTCTGAGCGCCGGGAAGCTGATCGCCACCCGTTTCGGCGCCTGTGCTTCCAGCGCCGCCTTGGCGTCCCCCTCGACGGAGGAGATCCCCTCGGCGTAGCGCACGGTCAGCTCTTCCGCAAACCCAAGCACGGTCTCGAAGTCGCGGTGGATCACCGCCTCGGACTCGATCATCGCCCCGCGCAGCTCGCCGTACTCGTGGCCGGCCTCGACCAGCACCGTCGCCCGCGGGTCGCGTTCGAGGTTGCGGACCTTCTGCGATTTGGCATAGGTCCAGATCCAGACGACGCCCTCGCGGGGCACGAACCAGAGCGGCATCGAGTGCGGCCAGCCCCGCGGGCCGAGGCTGGAGACCACCGCCACCCGCTCTTCGTCGAGCAGCTCGAGCAGCTCGCTGTCGCTGAGCTTGATCTGGTCCCGGCGGCTCACTTACGGATTCTATGAAACAACGAGTTCCTGTTTGAGCCCACAGGAGCCCTTTAAAGGGATAGGTTGAAGACCAATTAGCTCCAGTACCCGAAGGAGGGATCGTGAAAACCAGAAGGATCGGACGGCCATCGCCCGCCATGGTGGTCGCCATCGCCGCGCTCGTCCTGGCGATGGTGGGAACCGGCTACGCGGCTTTCAAACTGCCAAAGAAGAGCGTCGGCACCGCGCAGCTGAAGGGCAGCGCCGTCACTAACGCGAAAATCAAGAACGGCACCATCACCGGTAAAAAACTGAACCTGAAAAAACTGGGTGTGATACCGAACGCCGCCCACGCCTCGTCGGCCGACATCGCCGGCACGGTTCCGCCCAACGCCGTGCACGTGATTGGCGCGTCAGGTGAGCCGGGCTTCCAGGGTGGCTCCAGCAACTTCGGCACCATCGGCGAAGGAATCAACGTTCCCAACGCCAGCTTCCTCAAGGACCACGACAACGTCGTCCACCTCGAAGGGATCGTCAAAAAGGGAACCGGTGGAGCTATTCCGGGCACGCTCTTCCAGCTGCCCCCGGGCTTCCGCCCGCCGAGCGGGACCATTGACCTGCTCAAGGAAGCGGAGGAAAACACGATCCTGATCGTCGGCTCCAACGTCGTGATCTCGGGAACCGACATCTCCGGCCTCGTGATCGCCGAGGGAGAACAAGAAGCCGCGATCCTCACCGGGCTCAGCTTCATCGCCGGCAGCTAGTTCGCGCAGCACCTGCTG
>JBQCIG010000260.1:0-19913 GCA_051953975.1 Solirubrobacterales bacterium
ATCGTCGCCGCCGAGGATCGCGACCGCACCCTGAAGACGATCCTCACCCGCTCGGTCGAGCGCCAGCAGGTGTTCGCCGCGAAGGCGCTCGCCGCGGTCACCTACGCCGTCGCCGCGATCGCGCTGAGCGGCGTCGTCGCCCTGGTCGCCGGGATCCTCGCCTCCGGCTTCAACCCGATCGTCACCCTCTCGGGCGCTCGGGTCTCCGCCCCCCACGGCCTCGCCCTCGTCGGCGCCAGCCTCCTCGTCTACCTGCTGCCGATCCTCGCCGTCGCCAGCATCGGGCTGCTCTTCTCGACCGTCTTTCGCAACAGCGCCGCGGCGATCGTCGGCACCCTGATGTTCTCACTGCTGCTGCAGCTGATCGGCATCCTGCCCGGCCTCGGCGGCCTGCAGCCCTACCTGCTGAGCACCCAGTTCCAGGCCTGGCAGGGCTTCCTCCGCGTGCCGGTCGACTGGGCGCCGATCGTCCGCGCCCTCTGGACCTGCGCCCTCTACGCCGTGCCCTCGCTGGTGGTGGGGTCGGTCGTCTTCCTGCGCCGCGACGTCGCCGGCGAGTAAGGGTCCCGGCGGCTCAAACGGGGCAGCGACAGCCGCACCTCGGCGCCGCCGTCCGCATTCGCGGCATCGGCGTCGCCCCCGTGGGCGCGGACGACGGTGCGCACGATCGCCAACCCCAGGCCGCTGCCGCCGTCGCCGCGAGGGGCGCTGGGGCGACTGAAGCGCTCGAAGGCGCGGGGTAGGAAGTCCGGCGGGAACCCGGGTCCATGGTCGCGCACGCGGATCTCGACCCCCTCGTCGACGGCCAGGGCGAGGGAGATCTCGATCCCGCCGCCGCCGTAGCGCAGGGCGTTGTCAACGACGTTGCCGACCGCCTGGTCGATCCGCAGCCGGTCGGCCTCGACCTCCAGCGGGCGGCCCCGCAGGGAGATCGTCCGGCCCTCTTCCTCCGCCCGCCGGGCGAAGCGCCGCCGCACTCCCTCCAGCACCTCGCGCAGATCGACGGGCGCAAGCCGCAGCGGCAGCTCGCCCCGCTCGGTCTGGGCGATCGTCAGCAGGCCCTCGGCGAGCTGCGTGAGGCGGTCGGCCTCCTCGGCCGCCGAGGCGAGCGCCGCCCGCTGCTCCGCCGGGGAGCGGCCTTCGGCGAGCGCGAGGTCGAGCTCGGTGCGGAGGATCGCCAGCGGGGTGCGCAGCTGGTGGCTGGCGTCGGCGACGAAGGCGCGCTCGTGCTCGAGCGCTTCGCCGAGCCGCTCGAGCATCTCGTTCAGCGTCGCGCCGAGCCGAGCGACCTCGTCGTGGCTCGGGGGCACCGGCAGCCGCTCGCCGGGCTCGGCGGCGGAGATGGTCGCCGCCCGCGCCCGCATCGCCTCGACCGGGCGCAGAGCGGCTGCGGCGACCCAATACGCCGCGAACGAAGCCAAGACCAGCGCCACCGGGCCGCTCAGCAGCAGCAGTTGCAGCAGGTCTTCCAGCGACTCGCTCCGTTTCTGGGCGTTGTCCAGCTCCGAGGCGAAGCGCAGGTAGACGAAGACGCCGGTGGCGCCGAGCACGAGCGCCATCATCCCGGCGAAGACCAAGGTGACGCGCAGGCGAATCGAAAGTCGGCTGAAGGGGAGGCGGCTCAGCGGCCCCCATCCTTTCGCAGGCGATAGCCGGCGCCGCGCACCGTCTCCAGCGATTTGACGCCGAAGGGCTGGTCGATCTTGCGGCGCAAGTAGCGGACGTAGACCTCGATCACATTGGAGCGGTGCTCGTAGTCGTACGCCCAGGCGTGTTCGAGCAACTGGGCCCTGGTGAGGACGTGGCCCGGATTTCGCATGAAGGCTTCGAGCAGCGCGAACTCCTTTGCCGACAGCTCGATCTCGGTCTCGCCGCGCCACACCTGGCGGGTCGCGGGGTCGAGGCGAAGGTCGCCGACTTCGACTCCGGTCGGCCGCTCTGCTTCGCCTCGGCGCGCCAGCGCGCGCAGGCGGGCAAGCAGCTCGGCGAAGGAAAACGGCTTGGTCAGATAGTCGTCGGCGCCGCCGTCGAGCCCGGCGATGCGGTCGTCGACCGCGCTCCGGGCGGTCAGCATCAAGACCGGCGACCAAGCTCCCTGCTCACGCATCTGACGGCAGACCTCGAAGCCGTCGATGCCGGGCAGCATCACATCGAGAATGATTGCGTCGTAGGGGTTTGCCGTCGCCATCGCGATCCCCACCTCCCCGGTTCCGACGACGTCGACGGCGAGACCCTGCTCGCTCAGGCCTCGACGCAGCAGGGCGGCCATCTTCACCTCATCCTCGACGACGAGCACGTGCATGTGAGCACGATTACCTCAGAAGATGAAAAAAAGATGAGAGAAGCCGCCTGCGGCAGGCTCAGCCAGCCTTGTAGGCAACCAGCTCCAGCTTCTCGACCGGGCCTTTGACGGCGATCTCGCGGACGCTGCCGACCCCACGCACGTAGTACTTGTTGTCAACGGTGGCCGGCTCGAGCGGCGTCCACTCCCTCGTTCGCAGAGCCCGCCGGGTGGAGACGAAGGGAACCGAGACGCTCGCCTTCAGGTCGAGCACCCGGAAATGGTCTTCGGCTTCGCCCTTGAGGAACTCCTGGCGGCCCACCAGTCCGACTTTTGGTCGACCCGGGATCAGGACGCCGGGCCGGGCGCCTTCGACCCCGGCTTCGAAGGAGCCTTCGGTGCTAGTCGGCTTCCCTTGGGCGTTCAGCTCTTCGGTTTCCTCGCCGAAGTACCAGACGTTGCCCTTCCGGTCCTGGGCGTAGAAGTCATCCGTCACCTCCTGGGGCTTGCCTTTGAACGAGACGACGTCGTGGACGTCGGTCGTGTCGACGCCGAGGATCTTCTTCGTCCGGTGGGTGGCGGTGACGACGTCGGTCGTCTTCACCCCTTCCTTGAGGCCCTTGTAGTGCCAGACGCTGCCGGGCTTCAGCGGGAACCACGGATTCGTCACCTCGCGGACGAAGTCGCCGGGGCTGAGCGTTTTCGGCCATCCCGGTCCGGCGCCGGAGGGGAACGTCCCGGCAGCTGCTCCAGCGACGCCGGGCGCAGCTGCCGCGCCGCCGACCAGGGCGCCGGACACCACCAGCGCCAGGAGCGCCTTTCCTTTGAAGAGACGGCTGGTCGATCTCATTGCCCTCCTCCTCGTCTCGGTGAGCGTCGGATCGCCCGCTTCAGGGTTTTAGCGCTCCTACTGCGCTGGCGCAACCGCCAGCGTCGAGTACCCGAGGTCGGCGATCCGGTGCGGCAGGTCGACATGGAGCCAGTGCGAGATGTGGCTCGGCGGCGTCTCGATGATGATCTCGGCGTAGGGTCGGGCCTCGAGCTCTTCGACGACGTCGTCGTAAGCGTTGGGGCTGTTCGCGACGCGGCCCGACACCGCCCCGCCCGCCGACCCTTGGATCTGCGGTAGCGCTTTGGCCAGCAGCGCCTCTCCGTCGCTGGTGTCGGGGCTGTTGCGGTCGAATGCGAGGTGATCCGGATTGGGAACGAGGACGAAGAAGCGCGCCGCGCCCTTCGCCGCCCGCTCCCGCACCGCCTCCAGCAGCGGGGCGGTGGCGTCGACCTTGTTGAGGACGATGAGCACCGCCGGCACGCCATCCGCTGACGCCGCCACCGCAGTGGGCAACGGCCCGGAGCGGATCACGTCCCGCTTGCTGATCGCCAGGTAGACGACCAGCGCCAGGATCGTCGAGAGGAAGATGATCGAGGTCAGGTTGGTGCCGAGGCCGAGCCCGCCTTCGTGCACTGGCGAGGCGAGGTAGTCGCCGATCGAGGCGCCGAGCGGGCGGGTGAGGATGTAGGCGAGCCAGAAGGAGAGGATCGCGTTCATCCGCAAGCCGAAGTGCAGGACGGCGACGACGACGATCGCCCCGGCGAAGATCCCCAGCGCGGCGAGGTAGCCGAGTTCGAGCTGCTCGGAGAGGAAGTCGCCGGCGGAGGTGCCGAGGGCGAAGGTGAAGAGGATCGCCAGCCAGTAGAAGGCCTCGCGGCGGGTGGTGAAAATGGTGTGGACCGAGAGCGTGCGCTCGACCGCGTACCAGCTCGCGAAGACGCAGATCAGGATCGCGCCGAAGGCGATCGTCGTCGTTTCCAGGGCGACGCCGTAGTTTTCGACCAGGTTGTCGCTGACTAGGGTGCCGACGACGCTGATCAGCACCACCGCCAGCCAGTAGATGCCGGGGATGTAGCGGCGAGCGCGGAACTGGAAGACGAGCACCCCGATCAGCAGCGCCCCCATGATGTAGCTGGTGTTGGTGAGGCCGAGGCCGAGGTTTTCGTTCAAGTTGTCGGCGAAGGTCTCGCCGACCGTCGTGCAGAGGACCTTGATCACCCAGAAGAAGACGGTGATCTCGGGGACCTTGTTCAGCATCCGGCGGCCGAGCGTGCGGGCCCGCTCGCCGGGTGGAACTGCGGCTGGGGACATCGTCGCGGAAGTCATGGCGCGGCAGGGTGGAGGAGGTGGCTAAACCCAAGATGAGAATCTCGGGCTTCTCAACGAACATTTAGATCGGGGGCGCCGACGCGAGGCACCACGCCGTAGCCTCGCGCACATGCCCAGCGACGATTCGGCGGTTCTCTGGCGGCGCCTGCGGCCCCTTGGGCAGGCAATCGGCAGGGGGGACGAGGAGCGGATCCTCGCGATCCTGCTCGACCTCGGCCGGGCGAACCGGGGCCTGGCTCCGTTCACCTTCGCCTTCGGCGGGGTGGCGATGCTGCTCGCCGGGCTGCGCGTCCTCTTGCAGAACTGGCGGTTGACGCTGGTCCAGGTGCTGCCGGCGATGTGGGTCTGGCTGGCGATGTACGACCTGAGGCTGCACCTCGTGAAGGGCGACACGATGCCCGAGGTCCGGGGGGCGGTCCTGGTGCCGATCTTCGCCGCGACCATCGCCGGGACGATCGCCTGCTACTTCCTCAACGCCGTCTTCGCCTTCGCGGTTGCCCAGCCAGGGCGACCCGACGTCCGCCGCGCCTTCCGCGAAGCGCGAGCGCACCCCGCGGCGATCGTCGCCTGGGGCGGCACGGTCGGCCTCGCCCTCGCCCTCGCCACTACCCTGGTCAGCCGCTCGCAGCCGCCCTGGTTCGCGCTCAGCCTCGGGATAGTCGTCGCGGTGCTGATGGTCACCTACGTCGCCGTGCCGGCGCGCTTGATCGGCGCCTCCCGCCAGCACTCCCCCCGCGAGCGCCTCTCGGCTGCCACGATCGGCGCGGCGATCGGCCTCCTCGTCAGCGCGCCGCCCTACCTACTCGGCCGGATCGGCCTCCTGATGCTCGGCTCGAAGCTCCTCTTCGTGCCCGGCATCGCGTTCCTCGCGGTCGGAGCGATCCTGCAAGCGGGGGCGACCGGCGCGGTCAAAGCGGTCAAGGTGAGCGCGAGACTGCACCCCGTGATCGCGGGCCGCTCCGACTGACGCTTCGCTAGCCCGCTAGCGCGCGACCCAGGCGTCGGGGGCGGCGGTCAGCTCGCCGACGACGCTCGGCAGCTCGCCGGAGACGAGATCGGCCAGGGTGACCTCCTCGAGCACGGTGCGGAGGCTGGCGCGGACGGCGATCCAGACTTCCTGCAGGTGCTCCGCGTGGCCGCGGTACTCGATGTCCTCGGGCGGGGTCGACTGGACGTGGGCGATCGGGCCCTCGACGGCGCGGACGATCTCGGCGATCGTCACCTCGTCGGCGGGGCGGGCGAGCCAGTAGCCGCCCTTGGCGCCGCGGCGGGCGCGGACGATGCCGTGGTGCTTGAGCTCGAGCAGGATGTGCTCGAGGAACTGCAGGGGGATGTCCTGCGCCTCGGCCAGGCGCTCTCCCTTGACCGGGCCGTCGTCCGCTGCCGCAAGCTCGGCAGCGGCCCGCACCGCGTAGTCGGCCTTCGCGGAAACTCGCATGTATTTAGTAAATCAGTCGGCGGGGAGCGTCCGTCCCAGGGTGGCCGCCTGGTCAAGCTCTTGCCCCCGCACGCGCTCTGCCTCCGCCTCCTCTTCGCGGCGCTGGTTCTCGCGGCGGCGGTTGAGCCAGTGCGGCGCGTAGAGGATCAGGCCGAGGCCGATCGCGGCGACGCCGGCGGCGATCGGCCAGACGGACGGGTCGCCCTTCTGAATCGTGACGACGCCGGAGCCGACCAGGACGAGGCCGAGGGCGGTGCGGATGAAGCCCTGGGGAGCCCGGTCGGAGAGGGCGGCGCCGATGATCACGCCGGGGATGCTGCCGAGGAGGATGTTGCCGGCGAGGGTGAAGTCGACGTTGCCGCCGACCCAGTGGGCGATGCCGGCGGCCCAGAGCAGGACCGCGGCGTGGAAGACGTCGGTGCCGACCACCTTCTTCGGCGCCAGGCGGTAGACGGCGATCAACAGAATCGCGATCACCGTGCCGGAACCGGCGGAGGTGATGCCGATGACGAAGCCGGTGGTGGCGCCGATCACGATCGCGGCGACCTTGTGGCGGCGCTCGACGTCGAAGCGGTCGCGCTCGTCGATCAGGTTGCGGAGGATCAGCGCCCGGGTCAGGGTGATCACGCCGACCATCAGCAGGGTGCCACCGAGCACCGCGTAGACGAGTTCGTTCAGCCGGTCTTCGCCGACCTGGCCCTGCACGTAGGAGACGAGGGCCACCCCCGCCACCGCGGCGGGCACGCTGCCGGTCGCCAGCCAGCGGACCAGCTCCATGTTCACCGTCTTCATCCGGAAGTGGCGCCAGCCGCCGACCGTCTTGGTCACGGCCGAGTAGAAGATGTCGGTCCCGATCGCCGTCGTCGGCTGGATCCCGAAGATCAGGATCAGCAGCGGCGTCATCAGCGAGCCGCCGCCCATGCCGGTCATACCGACGAGTACGCCGATGCCCAATCCGAAGAGGACGATTGCCGGGTCCATTGCTTCCACTCCCGGGGCTCCGCATGATCCCCGATTTCGACTTTCCTGACCTTCTTGGTCAGGAGTGCAGAGTGCGCCAGGATACCAGGATCAAGCCCGAAACTGGGAAAACTCAAATCGTCGATCCGCCGCCGCACCCCGCGGAGACGACGGGGGAGGCGATCCTCCTGCGCGAGGTCGAGCACGCCTACGGCGAGCTGCGCACGCTCGACCGGCTCGACCTCGAGGTGCCCGCCCACGGCGTGATCGGCCTGGTCGGGCCCTCGGGCTGCGGCAAGTCGACGCTGCTGGAGCTGATCTGCGGGCTGCGCGAGCCGAGTGGCGGCAGCGTCGCGGTGGGAGGCGAGAGCGCCGCCGAGCGCCGCCTTGCCCGCTGCGCCTACATGCCCCAGCGCGACCTCCTCCTGCCCTGGTACTCGGCGATCGACAACGCCTCGCTGGCCCTGCGCAACCAGGGGATGCGCCGCGGGGCCGCGCGCTCGGCCGCCGCCGCCCTCTTCGAGCGCTTCGGTCTTGCCGGCTTCGAGGCGGCGCGGCCGGCCGAGCTCTCCGGCGGCATGCGCCAGCGAGTCGCCTTCCTGCGCACCCTGATCGCCGGCAAGCCGGTGCTGGCGCTGGACGAGCCCTTCGCCTCCCTCGACGCGATCACCCGGGCGGAGATGCAGGAGTGGCTGGCGAGCGCCCTGCGCGGCGACCCCCGCACCGTCGTCCTCGTCACCCACGACGTCGAGGAGGCGCTCTACCTCTGCGACCGCGTCGCCGTCCTCTCCTCCCGCCCCGCCCGCATCGTCGCCGAGCTGCAGGCGCCGTCGCCACGAGCCGCAGAGCGCGACGCCGCCGTCACCGACCCCGCCTTCGTCAGCGCCCGCGAGGAAGCGATGCAGGCGCTGCGGGAGGGTTCGCGATGAGGCGCTGGCTGCTGCCGGCACTGCTGCTGGCGGCGCTGATTGGCCTCTGGCAGATTGCCGCCTCCACCGGCGCGATCGCCGAAGCGCTCAGCCTCGAAAAGTATCTTGTCCCCTCGCCAGCGGAAATCGCCTCCTCGCTCTGGGAGAACCGAGCCCTGCTCGCGGAAAACGCCTGGGTGACGTTGCGCGAGATGGTCTTCGGCCTCCTGGCCGCTCTCGTCGTCGGCATCGGCTTCGCGGTCGCGATGCACCAGTGGCGGGTGATCCGCGATGCCAGCTACCCGCTGATCGTCGCGTCGCAGACGATCCCGGTCATGGTCATCGCCCCGATCCTCGTCATCTGGTTCGGCTTCGGGCTCGGGCCGAAGATCTTCATCGTGGCCTTGATCTGTTTTTTCCCGGTGACGATCAACGCCCTCGACGGCCTCCGCTCGGTCGATCCCGAGGCGGTGAAGATGATGCGCAGCCTCAACGCCTCCCGTTGGCAGCGGTTCCGGCGCGTCGAAGCGCCCACCGCCCTCCCACAGCTGTTCACCGGGATCAAGATCGCAGCCGTGGTCGCCCCGATCGGCGCCGTCTTCGCCGAGTGGGCGGGCTCGACCGCGGGACTGGGGCGCCTGATCCAGTCTGACGTCGCCTATCTCGAAGTCGCTCGCGAGTTCGCCACCATCGTAGTTCTGGCGGCGATGGCCCTCCTGCTGATGGGCCTCGCGGTGGTCGCCGAGCGGCGCGTCGTCCGTTGGCGATAGAACTCCCGGCGATGACGCGCCTCCGCATCGCCGCCACCGCCCTGGCCGTGCTGCTGCTCGCCCTCGCTCTCGCCGCCTGCGGCGAAAAGTCCGAGGAAGGCGGCACCGAACGGCAACCGTTCAGCCTCACGCTCGACTTCTACCCCAACCCCGACCACGCCGGGATCTACATGGCGCAGAAACTCGGGTACTTCGAAGAAGCCGGCCTCGACGTCAGCATCAACGCCCCCTCCGATCCCTCGGCACCGATCAAGCAGGTGGCCGCCGGCCAGACCGACCTGGCGATCTCCTACGAGCCCGAGGTGGCTCTGGCCCACGACAAGGGGCTGCCCGTCGTCGCGGTGGCGGCGCTGGTCAACCGGCCGCTTACCTCGATGATCTGGCTGCGGAAGTCCGGGATCAAAGGGGTCGCCGACCTCAAGGGGAAGACGATCGCCACCGCCGGCATCCCCTACCAGGACGCCTTCCTGAAGACGATCCTCGCCCGGGTCCACCTGACCCCCGAAGACGTCAAGTCGGTCAACGTCGGCTTCGGCCTCCTCCCCGCCCTCGTCGGCGGCTCGGCCCAGGCGATGCTCGGCGGCTACAGCAACGTCGAGGGGATCGACCTGCGCGAACGTGGCAAAGACCCGGTCGTCACCCCCGTCGACAAGCTCGGCGTCCCCACCTACGACGAGCTGGTCTTCGTCGCCAACCGCAAGAAGCTGGAAGAAGACCCGGAAACGATCCGCCTCTTCCTCGCCGCGCTGAAGCGCGGCACCGACGCCGCCGCCGCGAACCCCGGCGCCGCCACCAAAGCGGTCACCGAAGCCAACCACGACCTCGAACCGAAGCTGACGGCGGCGGAGGTGAAAGCGACGCTGCCGCTGCTGGCCGCCCGCGCCAAGGGGCAGCTCTACGGCTACATGGACCCAGCGGAGTGGAAAACCTTCGTCGGCTGGATGCGCGACAACGGCCTGATCGGCTCGCTGCCGCAGACGAGCGAACTGCTCGACAACAGCTACCTGCCCTCGGGCGAAATCCCCGAATAGGCAAGCTCGCCTTCGGCGATCAGGCGGCTCACCTCGCGCTCCGGCATCGCCGCGTGGAAGAGGTGGCCCTGGGCGTAGTCGCAGCCGAGGCGCCGCAGCTCCGACAACTGCATCTCGTTCTCGACGCCCTCGGCGGTCACCTCCAGCGAGAGTGCCCGGGCCATGCCGATGATCGCCTCGACGATCGCCGTCGCCTCCTGCTCGATCCCGAGCGCGTCGACGAAGGAGCAGTCGATCTTCAGCGCGTGGAAGGGGAAGCGGTTGAGGTAGGCAAGCGACGAGTAACCGGTGCCGAAGTCGTCGAGGACGAGGCGGACGCCGAGCTCGTTCAACGCTTCCAGCGAGGAGATCGCGTTGGCGGACTCCTCGACGAGGACGCTCTCGGTGATCTCCAGCCGCAGGTGGACGGGGTCGAGGCCGGTGCGGGCGATGATCTCCTCGACCGTCGCCGGCAGGTCGCGGTGGGCCACCTGCCGCGCCGAGAGGTTGACGGCGACGTCGAAGGGGCGGGAGTCGGGCCGCAGGTTGTGCCACTCCAGGGCCTGGCGGCAGGCTCGCTCCTGCACCCAGCGGCCGATCGGCTCGATCAGGCCGCTGTCCTCGGCGATCGAGACGAAGTCGGAGGGGTCGAGCATGCCCCGCTCGGGATGGCGCCAGCGCACCAGCGCCTCGAGGCCGGTGGTCTTGCCCGAGCGCAGGTTGACGACCGGCTGGTAGTAGAGCGCCAGCTCGTCGCGCTCGAGCGCGTGGCGGAGCTCGCGTTCGACCTCCAGCCGGCGCACCGCCCCCGCCCGCATCTCGGCGTCGAAGAGGACGACCCGCGAGCGCCCGCCTTCCTTGGCCCGGTACATCGCCGCATCGGCATCGCGGATCAGCAGCTCGGCGTTGACCGCTCGCTCTTCGCCGGGGCGGGAGACCGCGACGCCGATGCTGGCGCTGACGAAATGGTCGACGCCGTCGATCGAGAAGGGCTGGGCGAAGGCGGCGGAGACCCGGTCGGCGATCGCCATCGCCTCCCCTTCGTCGGCGAGGCGGTCGACCAGGATGCCGAACTCGTCGCCACCGAAGCGGGCGACGACGTCGCCCGGTCGCAGGTGTGCCCGCAGGCGCGGCGCGACGGCGCGCAGCAGGGCATCGCCGGCGTGGTGGCCGAGGCTGTCGTTGATCAGCTTGAAGTGGTCGAGGTCGAGGAAGAGGATCCCGACCGGCGAGCCTGAGATCGCCGCCTTGGTCAGCGCCTCGCCGAGCGCGTCGACGAAGCTGAGCCGGTTGGGGAGGCCGGTGAGGGAGTCGTGGAGGACCCGGTAGCGCAGCGCCTGGTCGGCGGCGTGGCGCTCGATCGCGTCGTCGAGCACGTTGGCGGCCGCCTGCACGAAGGGTACGTCCTTGGCGCCGAAGCGGCTCGCCTCGGTGGCGTGGACGTCGAGCACGCCGAAGGGGCGGTTCTTGCCGTCGATCACGACCGCGAGGCTGCTGGCGGCGCCGAAGGACCGCAGCACCGGCGGCATCGTGTGGCGGGTCTCCTCCTCCCAGTTGGAGACGATCGCGTGCGTGCCCGAGTCGAGCGCCGCGCCGACGTGGGAGTCGCGCGAGGCGGAGACCCGCCGGCCCGCCCCCACCGCGGCCTCCTCCAAGCCGGCGCGCAGGTTGAGGCGACGGCCGTCACGACCGAGCTCCCAGATGCAGGCGCTGTGAACGCCGTCCACGCGGCCGATCAGCTCGGTCGCCCGCTGCATCAGCGCCTGCGGGTCGCCGTCCTGCAGCGCCTGCTCGCCAAGCCGGGCGACGACCGCCTGCTGGGAGAGGGCGCGGTGCAGCTCCTGCTCGGTGTCCTTGCGGCTGCTGATGTCGTAGAGCACGCCGTGCCAGACCGGCACGCCCTCCTCGTCGGCCTCCAGCACCGCTTCGTCCTGCATCCAGACGATGGCGCCGCCGCGGGTGCGCATCCGGTATTCGATCGGCGCCATCCCCCGCTTGCCGAGGTGCTCCTCGCTTTCCATCGCCAGCGCCCGCTCGCGGTCCTCGGCGTGGATCAGGCTGACCCAGAGGCCCGGATCGCAGAGGAACTCCTCCGGCCGGTAGCCGAGGATCTCCTCGACTTGCGGGCTGACGTAACGCCAGCGGCCGAGCTCGCCGAGCTCGGCGGTGTAGACGATCACGGGCAGGCACTCGATCAGGCGCTGGAAGTCATCCGCCCCCTCGGCGATCTGGTCGAGGAAACGCCTGACTTCACCCTCAGACCAGTTGCTGTCCGCGGCGTCACGCATCCACCCCGCTTATCGACAATGCGAAGGCGCGCTTTAGCTAAATCGCCCGCTGCATAGGCCAATGCTGCTGAACGTCGGGCAGCAGGCGGAGCGGCGGTCCCTGGGCGAGCTTCCAGTGCAATCCCGCCAGGGTCAAGGACCCCACCAGGCCGCGGTAGGGCTCGTACGGAGCGTAGAAGTCTTCGATCTCGGGGATCGTCGCCCGGCGCCCCTCCCCCCGCAACCGGCCCACCAGCTTGACGTAGCCGAGATCGCCGGCCGGAAGCGAATCGAGTTCGCCCCGCCCGAAGAGGCCCAGGCACTGCACGGTCCAGGGGCCGATCTGCGGCATCGCCAGCAGCCGCTTGTCGCCGCCGGCGTCCTCGATCCGGCAACCGCCGGCGGCGACGTCGCGGGCGAGTCGCCGCAGCGCTACCGCCCGTTTGCCGACCAGTTCCATCGACTCGATTTCGGCCGGCGCCCGGCCGGCGATCGCGGTCGACCCGGGAACGTCGCGCAAGGCGTCGCGTCCCTCGCCGAGGCGAGTCCCCCAGCGGCTGACGATGCGGCGCTCGATCAGCGCCGCCCGCCTGGCCTCGATCAGCTGCCCGACCACGGCGGCGGCCAGGGCCTCCCAGGGCCACGGCCGGCCCTGGGGGCGGAAGGCAGGCAGGCGCCGGATCAGCGGTCCGACGAGCGGGTCGCGGCGGAAGCGGCGGTGGAAGTCGGAGAGGTCGAGGTCGACCCAGAGCGCGCAGCGCATCCGCTCGATCGCCCGCTCGAGCTGCTCCCGCCCGGCCGGGCCGTCGCAGGGCACCATCGCGATCGGCGGCCTCCTCACCCGACTGGGGTCGACGGCCTCGGCGCGGAAGCGGACGCGATCACGCGCCGGCTGCCAGGCCCGCACCAGGACGGGGCTGCCGCCGACGTGGAGGAGGCGGGTCGCGACCCCGCCCCGCACCCGCAGCGTCCGGTCGGCGCTCCCCCGCGGCAGCCGGAACGGCGAAGGCGGCCGCACCTCCACCTCGACGGGACGATTCCCGGTTACATAGACCGGTTTTAGGCCCATCGGCAGCTCAGCGGCCGAGCAGGTGCACGTCGACGAGGAAGGAGCGGCTGGCGACGATGTTCTGGCGCTCGCGGCGGCGGCCGGCCAGGCGCCGGGACGGCCGCGCTTTGCCGGCGGCGTTGCTCACCGCCCGCACCGCGGCGACGGTGGCGGCCCCGGCCAGCACCCCACCGGCGGCGGCGATCGCAGCCGTCTTCACCTCCGGCCGCAGCACCGGCAAGGAAGAGCTCTCCGGCTCTTCGTAGCTGGTTGGGAGCGGCCGGACCGGGTCGGCGGCGTCTGCAGGCCCGGCGTCTTCTTCGGCGATCACTTCGCCGTCTAGCTGCAGCTCGTCCACCCCGGCGACTCTAGCGCGGCTGCTGGTCGCCGTTCAGAGAACGCTCGTAAACACGGTACTTCTTGACGATCTCCCCGCTCATCGCCTCCAAGCCGCGGTTCATCGCCTCATTGGTCTCGAGGATCCAGCCCGCCTCGCCGTGGTCCTGCCGCACCCGTTCGGCGGTGTTGAAGTGCTCGACGTAGAGCGAGGCGGCGACGCCGGTGTGCTGGTACTCGGGCTTGACCCCGAGGAAGCCGACCCGCACCCGGTCGGCGATGCGGTTGCGGTTGAGGAAGTACCACCAGCCCAGCGGCAGGATCCGGCCCTTCATCTTCTTCAGCACCTGGTTGACGTCCGGCAGGGTGATCGCGACCGCGATCGTCTCGCCGTCCTTTTCGGCGACCATGAACCATTCCCGCGCGAAGACGAGGTGCATGTCCATCGTGTAGGCGTCGAGGTCCTCCTTCGAGTAGGGGACGAAGCCCCAGTTCTCGGCCCAGGCGGCGTTGTAGATCTCGGCGAAGCGGTCCATCTCCTGGCGCAGGTGCCGCCGCGACATCTTGCGGATCTTCACCCCGTGCTCGGTCCGGGCGCGCTCGTCCAGCTCGAAGAGGACCGGCAGCATGTCCTCGCGGTCGCTGACGTCGAGGAACCACGAGTAGAGGTCCATCGCCTTCTCCAGCCCGGCCCCCTCGCAGAGGCGCTGGTAATAGGGAGGGTGCCAGGGCTGGCGGATCAGCGGCTCGAGCTCGTGGCCCTCGATCAGCACCCCGCTCTCCTCGTTCATCGAGAAGTCCATCGGCCCGACCATGCGATCGCAGCCGCGCTCCCGCAGCCAGCCCTCGGCGGCGGCGAGCAGCGCGCTCAGGATCTCCTGGTCGTCCTCGAGCTCGAGGAAGCCGAACATCCCCCAGCGGCTCTGGTGGAAGTCGTTGAAGGCGTGGTCGACCTGGGCGGTGATCCGGCCGACCACCCGCTCGCCCCGCAGGGCGAGGAAGTACTCGGCCTCGCCGTGCTTGAAGTAGGGGTTGAGCTTGCGGTTGAGGAAGAGGCGGCGCTCGAGTTTCAGCGGCGGCACCCAGGGGGTCCCCGCGTGGAGGCGGTAGGGCAGGTCGAGGAAGCGCTTCAGGTCGCCCCTGCTCCGTACCGCTCGCACCGACAGGCTTGCCATGGGAGCCGCAACCTACACTTTCTGCCGATGAGCGAGACCGCCAAGGCTCCCGTCGACGTCTTCGAGAAGGCGCGCAACCACGACCGCCGCGAGCAGCTCGAAGCCGCGAAGGAGCACGACCTCCTCCCCTACTTCCGCCTGCTCAACTCGCAGGCCGGCCCCGTCGTCGAGATGGAGGGCCGGGAGACGATCATGCTCGGCTCCAACAACTACCTCGGCCTGACCGGCGACGAGCGGGTCAAGGAGGCCGCGCGCGAGGCGCTGGAGACCTTCGGCACCGGCGTCACCGGCTCGCGCCTGCTGAACGGGACGACGCCGCTGCACCTGGAACTGGAGAAGGAGCTGGCGGAGTGGATGCGCACCGAGGAGGCGATCGTCTACACGACCGGCTACCAGTCCAACGTCGGCTGCATCGGCACCATCCTCGGCCCCGGCGACACCGTCATCTGCGACTCCGGCGACCACGCCTCGATCCTCGACGGCTGCCGCCTCTCCGGCGCCAAGCTGCGCCCCTTCCGCCACAACCGCATGGACAAGCTGGAGAAGATGCTGCAGCGCGCGGCGGAGGACGGCGGCGGCGTCCTCGTCGTCGTCGACGGCGTCTTCTCGATGGAGGGCGACGTCTGCGACCTGCCGCGGATCGTCGAGCTCTGCCAGGGCTACGGGGCCCGGCTGATGGTCGACGAGGCCCACGGCGCCGGCGTCCTCGGCGCCCGCGGCGCCGGCGCCTGCGAGCTGTTCGGGCTCGAGGACGAGGTCGACCTGCGGATGGGGACCTTCTCCAAGAGCCTCGCCTCCTGCGGCGGCTTCATCGCCGGGCCGGCCGAGGTGATCGAGTACCTGCGGGTCTCCTCGCGCTCCTTCGTCTTCAGCGCTTCGGCGGTCCCGGCCGCGGTGGGCGCGGCGCTGGCGGCCCTGCGGGTGATTCGCGCCGACGGCCCGCAGCTCTTCGAGCGCCTGCTCGCCAACGCCGAGTACCTGCGCGAGGGCCTGCGCGATCTCGGGCTGAAGGTGGTCGAGCCCGGGAGCCTGCCCGACGGGACGGTGGCGACGACGCCGGTGGTGCCGGTGATGGTCGGCGACGACTGGCAGGCGGTGCTGCTCTGGAAGGCGCTTTTCGACGGCGGCGTCTACACCAACGTCGCCATCCACCCGGCGGTTCCCCCGGGCGGGGCGTTGCTGCGGACCAGCCTGATGGCGACCCACGAGCGCGACCACCTCGACCGTGCCCTGGAGACGGTCGGGAAGGTCATCGCCGACTTCCCGGACCTCCCCCGCACCTAGGCCCCACCAGAAACACCCAATTTTTGGGCAACAGGTTTTTGACATCCCCCCCAGGGGGGAGTTTTAGGCTTGTCCGATTCTGGACAAGCGAGAGCAGCGTCCGAAATTGTTGCTCTTAGCGAATGGGTCGGACGTCAATTTGTAAGTTCCGGGTTGACGGCTACCACCTCGAAGCCATAGCTTGGCCTCCTCGCCGATCGCCCGGCGGGACATTCGGAAAGAGAGAGTCGGTCCGGCAGGACAGATGCCTTGGGAGGCGTTGGTCGCCCGGCCGGATGGACATATCCAGTAAACCGGTTCCTTGAAGGGAGGAGTCCCGTGGAAGCTGCCTCAACGGCACCCGCAATGACCATCGCCTCAGCCGAGGCTCCACAGCACATGAGGGCACTCGAAAGAGCCAACATGGTGCGGCTGGCCCGAGCCGAGCTGAAGCGCGCAATTGCGCGGGGGGACAAAGATGCCGCGGAGGTGGTTCGCGACTGCCCGTGGGAGACCGAGAGCATGACCATCGCCGAGCTCCTCACCAGCCAGCGGCGCTGGGGTCGGACCCGCGCCCGCAAGTTCCTGGTGCCGCTGGCGCTGAACGAGAACAAGCAGCTCGGGACGCTCACCGCCCGGCAGCGCCGCATGCTCGCCACCGAGCTCGCCTCGCGTTCGGCCGATCGCGAGGCGGTTACGGCCTAGGCCGGGCGGGTCCTGTCGCCGCAGGGGACCCACCCCCTCCTGCACCGCAGGAGGGGGTCCCCCCTACGACGCCACCCGCCGGAGGGGCCTACCCGCTAGACCTGCTGATCCGGTAGCTGAGACCGCGAGGCCTACCCGCTGGATCTGCCGATTCTGTAGCTGAGGCCGCCGGAGGCTCGTTGGAAGGCGCGGCGGGCCAGGAAGAAGGCGATGAGGAAGGCGACGGCGCCGCAGGCTAGCGCCACCGCCAGGATCGTGTTGCCGACGTAGAAGACCAGGCCGGTGACGAAGACGAAGACCGCTCCCGCCAGCAGGGTGGTGTGAGAGCGGTAGCCGCCGAAGTGCTCCCGGATCGCTACCTCCATCCCACCGAGCCCGGCGAGGGCGACGCCGATGCCGATCGCGGTCGGGTGGGCGCCGAGCACCCCAATCGCCAGCGAGACGATGCCGGCGAGGATGACCAGCTCGGCCAGCGGCGCCGAGCCCCAGGGAGCCGGCGGGCGCTCGTCCGGGGCGGAGACCCGTTTTGCGGGTTTACGCGGCTTCTGCCGCGTCGGCTTCTGCTTCGTGCTCAACGGCCGCAAGCCGCCCGGCTAACGGGCATCCGGAGGAGACCTTGACCTGCCACCAGCCCATCAGCATCCCGATCGGTCCCAGCCGGGGACGGGAGTGCCAGGCACCGCAGCCGGGCTCGCCGACGTCGGCGCGGGAGATCCGCACCCACTTGTATTCCTGCGGGGCATCGAGCATCTTGCGCAGCAGCTCGCGATTGTCGGCCTCGACCCGGCTCCGCTCCACCAGCGCCCGGCGCGCCTCGGCGATCCGGTCGGCGAGGCTGTCGCGGACCGCCTCCAGCTCGCCGAGGCCGAGCACGCGGGGGGCCGCCGCTACGGCTTCGACTCGGTGGGGCACCTTGGTGTGGCCGAAGGCGTCTCCGAAGAGGCCGGCCAACTCCGCCTCGAGCCGGGAGATCTGCCGGCGCAGCTGCAACCGCGCCTTGCGCTCGTCGACCTGGAGGTCGAGCCCGGCGAACTGGTCCTGTCTCAGCAAAGCGGGCATCTCGGAAAGTGTAGTCAGGCGGCCTCCAGCGTCGCCGCGGCCATCCACAGCGCCTCCTCGACGGAGATCTGCGGGACCCCCTTGACCTGAACCGCGGCGACGGCGATGCGGCGGCTGCCGCGGCCGACGGCGCACCCCTCGGCGGTGGGGCCGAAGAGCAGACCCACGGGTTTCATCTCGTCGGCGATCGTCAGCGTCCCCTGCGCCAGCTCGCTCGCCTGGCCGGCGAGCCCCTCGCCGGGGGCCGAGTCGCGGATGCAGAGGCTGCCGACGACGCTGTCGGCGTCGAAGGCCCGCAACGCCACCCCAGTCTCGACGATCGCGATATCGAGGGCATCGGCGGGCAAGCCCTTGCTGCGGAAGCCGCCGTCGTGGAGGCGGTCCAGAGCCAGCTGCTCGACCGGGGTGCGGGTGCGATCGGGGTCAAGGCCGATCTGGCGATAGAAGACGCGGTAGGCCCAGGGGATCGGCCGTTCGCGCAGCCGGATCGCCTGCGCCCCGTAGGTGCGATCGGAGAGGTCGCGGAGGCGGCGGCGGACGGGCTCTGGGCTGCGGCCCGGTCTCGCGTCGACCTCGACCCAGGCGATGCCAAGCCCCGGGAACTCGGCGGCGATGTGCGGGGCAACCCAGCCCTGCCGCGGCGCCGGGTCCCACCCCATCCGCTGGCTGGCTGCTCCCGCGGACACCTCAGCTCGCCTCCACCGCCGCGGTCGCTTTCAGCAGGCGCTCGACGCGGCCGCTCAGCTGACCCGCAGTCAGATCGCCGATGCTGGCGCTCTGCAGCGTCCCGCCGGGATAGACGTAGGCGAAGGTGGGACAGCCACCGATCCCGTAGAGGCTGCCGACGGCGCCGTCGCGGTCGTAGCCGACCGGCATCGTCCAGCCGTGCTGGCGGATCAAGTCGCGCAGGGTGTCGCGATCGTCGTGGATGTCCAGCGAGAGGAACCCCACCCGTCCACGGTAGCGCCGAGCGACGCGCTCCACCACATCCTGCTGGTCGACGCAGCCGTCGCCTTCGCTAAACCAGAACGAGATCACCAGCGGCTTGCCGAAGAGATCGCAGATGCGGATCGCGCCGGCGGTGTCGATCCGGCAGGCGGGGGTGCGCCGCGAGCCCTCCGGGCAGGGGAGCGTCGACGTTTCGCAATCGTCCTGGGCGACGTTGGCGTCGCCTTCGAGCTGACTCGCGCCGGCGGGGACGGCGAACTCAGGCAGCGCCCAGCGCGGAGGCAACTGGTCGAGCCCCAGCGTCTTCCCCGGACCGCCGCCCTCGATCGTGTTGACCGTGGCGACGACGATCACCGCAAGGAAGATGAGGCCGACGACGAGCGAGTAGCGATCTTTCATTCCCGCTCCAACCAGAGCAGCGTCGCCGGCAGGACGAGGAGGACGCCGATCAGCGCCGCGGAGAGGTCGACGACGGTGACGAGGCCGAAGTCCCGCAGCATCCGCACGTCGCTGGCGATCAGCACGGCGAAGCCGGCGATCGCGGTGATCCCCGAGGCCAGCACCGCCGCCCCGGTGCGCGCATAGGCCCGCCGCAGCGCCCCCTCAACGTCGGCACCGGCACCCCGCTCCTGATGGAAGCGTCCGACCAGCAGCACCCCGAACTCGGTCGCGATCGCGATCGTCAAGGCGCCGAGGGCCGCCGACATCGGGTTGAGCGGAATCCCGGTGATCCAGAGCAACAACGAGGCCCAGCCGGTGGCGAGGACCGTCGGCACCAGCGGCACCAGCGCCCGGCGCCATGAGCGGTAGATCAAGAGCAGCGCCGCCGCGACGAGCGCCAGCCCTGCCAGCGTCAACCAGTAACGACTGCTCGATAGATCCGAGGCGGACTGCGCCGCGATCACCGGCAGCCCCGCCAGCGCCACTTCCGCCCCGGGGGGCGGCTTGCCGATCTCGCCCCGCACCCGTTCGATCAATGCCTGCTGGTCTTCCAGCGACTGCGCCCTGATCCCGAACGAGATCAACGCCGAGTGCCCGACCTTCCCGGTTTCGGGATCGACCGGCGCGACCTGCCTCAACGCATACGGCGACAACGCCGACAAGGTCGCTTCGATCCGCGCCTTGGTCGGCTTTTCGTTGCCACGGATCAGGAAGTCCGACAACGCCGGCCCGGGGCAGACTTCAGCCTGGAGACAGCTGGGATCTTCGCCTTCGAAGCCGTTGCTTTCGAGGACGCGCTGCTTGAACCCGGCCATCCACTCAACCGTCGCCGGGTCGGCAAGATCGGGAGCTTTGATGCTCACATCCAGCTCCCCCGACACGCCGGTCGTGTCCTGCAATTCGTTCAGCCCTTCAACCGCCTTGATGTTCTGCGGCGCCAACGACCGAATGTCGGACACGGTTTCGACCTGCGTCCCCGCGACCCAGCCGCAAACCGCCAGCGCGACTCCGACGCTCAGCACCACCTCCGGATACGCCCGAGCCAAGGACAAAATCCGCTCCACGGGCGGGTGGCGTCGTAGGGGGGACCATCCCCGAGGACTCCTCGGGGATGGTGGGTCCCCTGCGGCGACAGGACCCGCC
>JBQCIG010000261.1:0-16279 GCA_051953975.1 Solirubrobacterales bacterium
CTGTTCGAATCGGGCAACACCCTCGCCTCCCAGATCGCCCTCCAGTTTCCCGGTGCCCTGACCGAACTGCACCAGGCTTCCCTTTACTACTGCGGCGTGATCCTGCTGGTGATCGGAGTGCTCGCCAACCTGGCCGCGGGCTGGATCGGGCGCCGCTTTAGCTACAGCGGGGCGGTCAACTGGTGAACGGGCCATTGATCCCCGATCCGGCTGCGCCGCTGACCCCGAGCGGCAACCTGCGGCGGCGGCAGTTCGTCAGCCGCGCGGCCGAGGTCGCCGCCACCGCCGCGGCCGTGGCGGCGGTGGGGATGCTGGTCTGGGTGATCTGGATCGTCGTCGCCCGCGGCGCCAAGGCGATCAGCTTCGACTTCATCTCCACCGCTGCGCCGACCGGGGTGGGGCCGATGCTGCTGGGTACGGTCGTGATCGCCCTCGTCGCCACCGCGATGGCGATGCCGATCGGCGTCCTCATCGCGCTCTATATCTCGGAGTACTCGGGTGCGAAGGGGGCGCGCATCCTCAAACTGACCCTCGACCTGGTCAACGGCTTGCCCTCGATCGTCCTCGGCCTCTTCGTCTTCGCCCTCCTCGTCAACCACAAGAAGCAGTCCGGCTTCGCCGGCTCGGTGGCGCTGGCGATCATCGAGTTGCCGCTGATCGCGCGCGGGTCGCAAGAGGTTCTGCAACTGGTTCCGAAGGGGCTCCGCGAAGCCTCCGACGCCCTCGGGGTCGCCCGCTGGCGCTCGGTCCTCACCATCGTGCTGCCGACCGCGCTCGGCGGCATCATCACCTCGACCGTGCTCGCGGTCGCCCGCGCGGCAGGCGAGACGGCGCCGCTGATCCTCGCCTCCTCGGTCTTCGACCCGAAAGCGTTCTCCGTCAACCCCTCCGAAGCACTCCCGAACGTCCCAGTTTGGATCTACAAACTCTCCGAAGAAGGCAACCCCGAAGGCTTCACCGAAGCCTGGGGGATGTCGCTTGTGCTCGTCGCCATCATCCTCTTCGCGAGCCTCGGCGCCCGGGCGCTGCTGGCCCGCAGCAAACGAAAGCTGAGCTCATGAACTACCCAGACCAGAGCGTGCCCTCGCGGGTGCGGATCCAGACCGGCGCCACCCCGGCCCCGACGGCGGTGACCGGCACGGCCGGCGGCGTGCAGCCGCTGGTGCGGCCGGAGCTCGTCTTCGACGCCCGCGGCGTCTCGATCTTCTACGGCGCCAAGCAGGCGCTGGCCGGCGTCAACCTCGGCATCCGCCGCGGCCAGATCACCGCCCTGATCGGCCCCTCGGGCTGCGGCAAGACGACCTTCCTGCGCAGCCTCAACCGGATGAACGACTCGATTCCCGGCTTCCGCATCGAGGGCGAGTTCCTCTACCACGGGCACGACATCTACGGCGGCAACGTCGACCAGGTCGAGGTGCGGCGGCGGATCGGCATGGTCTTCCAGAAACCGAATCCGTTCCCGAAGTCGATCTACGACAACATCGCCTGGGCCCCGCGCAACCTCGGGCTGCGGCGCGGGCTCGACGAGCGGGTGGAGAACGCGCTGCGCGGCGCCGCCCTCTGGGACGAGGTGAAAGACCGGCTCAAGGACAGCGCCCTCGGTCTCTCCGGCGGCCAGCAGCAGCGGCTCTGCATCGCGAGGGCGATCGCGATAGAGCCCGACGTGCTGCTGCTCGACGAGCCGGCCTCGGCGCTGGACCCGATCGCGACCGGGGCGATCGAGGACCTGATGCACAGCCTCAAAGGCCGTTTCACGATCGTCATCGTCACCCACAACATGCAGCAGGCGGCGCGCGTCGCCGACCGCACCGCCTTCTTCAGCCTCGAGACTGGGGGCGAGAAGCCGGTGGGGACGCTGATCGAGGTCGACGAGACCGAGAAAATCTTCGCCGAGCCGCGCGACCCGCGGACCCGCGACTACGTCACCGGCCGCTTCGGCTAGGGGCTTGCGTGGGGAGGGTACCGGTACCCCTCCTCCAGGATTGACCTCCCCTCCGCTTCGCTCCGGGGAGAATCTGCTGCGCGGCTCCGCCGCGCAAGAACGAGATTGCATATCGCCGAACATCCTTCCGGAGGGGTACCGGCACCCTCCCCCACAGAGCTCCGGTAGACGCCAAGGGATAGGAGCAAGTCCCTAAAACGTGTTGGAGGAGGGACCGGCGGGGGTCTCGCGGCACTCAACTTCGAGTCCGAGCTGGAGGCGCTCAGGCGTTAGCCCATAAACGTTGCTGGCTCGGCGAGAAGTGCCGAGAGACCCCCACCGGGCTCTCCCCACCCCCGCGGCGAAACTCAGCGCTTGAGGATCTCGTCTCCTGAGACCTGGGCCATCAGTGGTTTGCCGCACTGCCAGCAGAAGGTGGCGCCGCTGGAGTGGGGGGCGCCGCAGCTGGTGCAGGCGCCGGCGGTGCCGGTCTCCTCCATCCGCAGGATTCGTTCCACCTCGCCAAGTTCGGCGTCGGCGTCCTGCAGCGGCACCGCCCGTTTGACGATCACGTCGACGTTGACGCTGTTGCGGCTGATCATCTCGTAGACGAGCCCGCCGAGGTCCCACTGCAGCTCGGCCACCCGCGCGACCAGCTGCTCGCGCCGGCGCTTCAGGTCTACGATGAACTCTTCGCCGTAGGCGGAGCTGAGCGAAGGCGGCGCGGCGCTGCCGGTGGGAGCCGGCGGGGCGGCCGGTTGCGAGCCGTTGCGGCGCAGGCGCTGGGGCAGCCTCATTCGAAGAAGTTCCCTTCGAACTTGCCGTTCTTGCTGCAACCGGCGGCCTTGGGATCGCATTTGCCGCCCAGTTCCTGTTCGGGTTCGGCGAGGTGCACGTTCGGGTTCACCGGGTAGGCTTCTTCGGTCGCTTTGGTGGCGCCGGTCTTGGTGACTTTGGTTTTTTCCTTCGCCTTCTTTTTGGTTGCGGATTTCGACTTGCTGGTGGCCTTGCCGCCGGTGGCAGCGTTGCCTTCGCTCCCTTTCGCGGCGCTCGCGGTTTCGGCTTCGCCCGATCCGCCGCCGACGTGGATGATCTGCGGGGCGGGGGCCGCGGCGTTGGAGCCGCTGTTGCCGGAGCGGCCGATCAGGACGCCGACGCCGATCGCCAAGATCAGGGTGGCGACGCCGGCCACCAGCGAGGCGTTGGCGGACATGAAGGGGCGCCGGTCGGGGGGAGGCGGCGGCGCGGCGACGGCGTCTGCTGCCGCCGGCTGCTTGGCCGCGTCCATGAAGACGACTGCGTCCATGAAGGGAAGCCGGGGATCGCCGCGCCGGTGCCCGCACCCGAGGCAGTAACGCTGGTCGGCGAGCATGGGAGAGCCGCAGGCGGGGCACTGGTCCCCGCCTGCGGAGGGTACGGAGGAGGTGACAGGGGTCACCGGTGGCCTGGCTCGTTCGGGACCGGCAGTCACGCGTCCATCTTCTGTGGCGGCCGGGGGCGCTCGTGTTTAAGAGTTGTGAAGCGAACTCAGGATCTTCACATCCCGGTAACGGCGCAAGGTGATACTCGCGCTGCCCGGTGACCACGACGAAAGACGACCAGAAAAGCGGCCCCCGAGCCTGTCCCGAGTGTGGAGCCCCGCGCGCCCTCGATCAGCGGTACTGCCTCGAGTGTGGCGCCCGGCTGGGTTCGCTGCCGGCGGCCATCAAGGCTCAGTTCGGCCGGTTCGCCGGCGGCGCGGCCGCGGCGGTCGCAGCAGCGACCCGCGGTATGGGGGCCGGTCGGAGCGGCAGCGAGGGGAAAGGCCCCCAAGCGGGCGGGCCGACCCGAGACGACGGCTGGCCCTTCAAGCGCTCCGAGTTCATGCCATCACCGCGCGCGGCGGCGATAGCCGTGATCGGGATGCTGGGGCTCGGCGTCCTGCTCGGCTCGGCGACCGACCAGCTCGCCCAAAGCGCCGGCCTCAGCACGATCCTGCTCGAATCCTCCTCGGCGCCGGCCGAAGAAGAAGCACCTCAGGTCGCCGCCGCCGAACCGGAAGCCGAAACGACGGGGAGTGAACCGGCGCCGGCTGCGGCGCCGCCGCCGATCCCGCAGGAAGTGCCGCCGATCGAAGAACCCGTCTTCGAAGAACCGGAAACGGAAGTCCCGGAAGTCCTCGAAGAACCCCCCGCCGGCCTGCCCGAAATCAAACACGTCTTCGTGATCATGCTGGGCGAAAACGGCTACGAAGAAACCTTCGGCAAAACTTCGACTTCGAAATACCTCGGCGAAGAACTGCCGGCCCAGGGCGAGCTCCTGACCAACTACTTCGCGGTGACCAAGGGCGAGCTGGCGAACCAGATCGCGCTGCTGAGCGGCCAGGGGCCGACGCCGGAAACGGCGGCCAACTGCCCCAACTACACCGACATCTCCCCCGGCACCGAATCGCCGGAAGGGCAGGTCGAAGGCAACGGCTGCGTCTATCCCGCCGCCATCAAGACCCTGCCCGGCGAGTTGGCCGAAGCGAAGCTGAAGTGGAGGGCCTATGTCGAGGGCATCGAAGACGGCGCCGCCGAAGGGAAACCGGCGACCTGCCGCCACCCTGCGCTCGGAGCCGCCGATCCCGACCAGGCGCCGACGCCGGAAGGTCCCTACGTCACCTGGCGCAACCCCTTCGTCTACGTCCACTCGATCGTCGACGGACCCGAATGCGCCAGAAACGACGTCGGCCTGCCGCAGCTCGCGGCCGATCTGAAGCTGAAAGCGGAAAAGTTCCCCGCCCTCGCCTACATCTCTCCCAGCCCCCTGACCCCGCCGGAAGAATTCCTCAAAACCGTCGTCCCCGAGATCCAGGAATCGTTCGCCTACAAGGACGGCGGCATGATCGTGATCACCTCCGCCCAGGCGCCGCAGGGGGGCGAAAAACCCGACACCAGCGGCTGCTGCATCGACCCGGTCTACCCCAACCTGCCGGCTCCCCCCAGCGAAGCGCCCGCGAGCGGGCCGGTGCACGAAACGGGCGGCGGCGGTCGCGTCGGCGCCCTCCTGCTCTCGCCCTACGTCGAAGCCGGGACGACCAGCGAAACCTACTTCAACCACTACTCGCTGCTGGTCACGATCGAGGAACTGTTCGGGCTGGAACGGATCGGTTACGGCGCCGAACCGGCGCTGACCGGGTTCGACGAATCGATCTTCAACGCCGGCAGTTAGCGAAACCGCAAAAATCCGTCCTCTAGGCGGGTTTTTGCGGTCTCGCGGTTCAATCGAGCAGGATCAGCAGCGCCGTCAGCAGTCCGAGGGCGATGCCGGTGAAGGTGAGGGTCCGCAGCGGCCAGGTTGCGGCCTCGTGGAAGTGGCCTTCGCGCAGCGCCCGCTGCATCGCCTCGCGGTTGGCGGTCCCGTAGGCGATTGCGAAGATCCCCCAGAGGGCGAAGCCGACGCCGGCGACCACGTACGGCCAGGTCGCCGCCGTCCCGCTCAGCTCGGGCACCACCCGGCCGACCCCGAGGGCGACCGCCAGCGCCGTCAGCCCCGTCCGCCACCAGGCGAGCTGCGTCCGCTCTCCCGCCAGGTAGGTGCGGCGGCTGGCGTCGACGAGCTGGGCGGGGTTCGGATCAGGCTTGGCCGGCTGATCGGGCATCGGGCTCTGGTTCTATCAGCCCCGCGCCGCCGCTCTCGTTAATTCCCCAGCGGTCGTGGAGGCGGCGCAGGGGCGCCGGCGCCCACCAGTTCCACGTGCCGAGCAGCTCCATCAGCGAGGGAACGAGCAGGGCGCGGATGACGGTGGCGTCGATCAGCACCGCCAGCGCCGTGCCGACGCCGTTCTCCTTGATGAAGATGATCTTCGAGGTGGCGAAGGCGAACATCGCCACCGCGAAGAGCAGCGCCGCGGCGGTGACGATCCGCCCCGTCCGCTCCAGCCCCATCGCCACCGACTCCGAGTCGGAGGCGCCGTTGTCGCGCGCCTCCTTGATCCGCGAGAGGAGGAAGACGGCGTAGTCGGTGGAGAGGCCGAAGGCGACGGCGAAGAGCAGGATCGGCATCGTCTGCTCGATCGCGCCGGGGCTGCTGTAGGCGAGGAGCCCTTCGAGCCGGCCGTCCTGGAAGATCAGCACCAGCAGGCCGAAGACGGCGCTGAGGTTGAGGAAGTTCATCAGCAGCGACTTCACCGGCAGCACCACCGAGCCGGTCATCAGGAAGAGGATGACCAGGGTCGCGAGGACGATGATCGCCAGCGCGTAGGGGAGGTGGTGGGCGAGGCTCGTTTGGAAGTCGATGAAGTCGGCGGTGCCGCCGCTGACCAGCACGTTCGCCCCCGCCGGCTCGGGCAGGTTGCGGATCGTCTTCACCGTTTCCTGGCTGGCGTCGGAGATGAACGGGTGGGCCGAGGTGACCTGCAGCGCCGTGACCCCGGGTGCCAGCCGCTGCGGCGGCGCCACTTCGGCGACGCCTTGGACTTTGCGCACCTCGGCTGCGACCGCGGCCGCCGCCTTCGGCCCGCCCCCTTCGACGTCGATCCAGATCGGCGTTTCGCGGTAGGGCGGGAACTGTCGGCTGATCGTGTCGTAGGCCTGCCGGGCGCTCGCCGACTTCGGCAGCACCGTCGCGTCGACCGTGTTGAACTTGATCCCGAGGAAGGGCAGGCCGAGGAGGATCAGCAGCGTCGCGCTCGCGGTCGCGATCGGGATCGGTCGCCGCATCACGAAGCGCGAGAGCCGGTACCAGAAGCCCGCCTGCGCCGGCCGGGCGTCGGCCTCGGCGCGACGCTGGAGGAACTTCGGCGCCCCCGCGTTGACCCGCGTCCCCAGCAGCGTCAACACCGCCGGCAGCACGGTCAGCGAGATCGTCGCCGCGAACAGCGCCACCAGCGAGCCGCCCAGCCCCATCGAGTAGAGGAAGCGCTGCGGGAAGACCAGCAGCGAGGCGAGCGCGGCGGCGACCGTCAGCGAGGAGAAGAAGACGGTGCGCCCGGAGGTGGCGAGCACGCGCCGCATCGCCGCCAGCCCCGGTCCGTCTTTGGCGATCTCCTCGCGGTAGCGGGAGACGATGAAGAGGCTGTAGTCGATCGCCAGCCCCAGCCCGAGCGCCGTGGTCAGGTTCAGCGCGAAGATCGAGATCGAGGCGACCTCGCTGGCGATGCGCAGGATCAGGAAGGTGCCGACGATCGCCAGGCCGCCGATCATCAGCGGCAGCACCGAGGCGACGAGGCTGCGGAAGAAGAGCAGCGAGAGCAGGAAGAGCAGCGGGAAGGCGAGCATCTCCGCCATCTGCAGGTCCTTCTCGACCTGCTTGTTGACCTGCTCCTGGGCGACCGCCGGGCCGCCGACGAGGACGCCCTTGTGGGCCGAGAGCTGGTCGGCGAGGTCGGCGCCGTCTTCCTGGACGGCCTTGTCTTCGGTCGTCTTCAACGCCACCGCGAAGTAGGTGCTCTGGCGATTGCGGGAGACGAAGGCCGGGGAGCGGGTGTCGTAGTAGCCCGTCACCGAGGCGACGTCGGCGCGTTCGCGGACTTCGTTCTCCAGCGCCTCGACCCGCCGCCGCGTCGCCGGGCTGGCGACCGGCGCGTGTTCGACCACCGCGACCACCGCCGGCACCCGCAGCCCCGCTTCCTGGAGCCGGTCCATCGCCTTCACCGTCTCGGTCGAGGGGTCTTCGGCGCCGTAGGGGTCAAGGCGGTTGGCGACGCCGCCGCCGAGCGCGCCGGCGAGGAGGAAGAAGGCGATCGCCAGCAGGCCGATCCGTTTCGCGTTGCCGTTTGCCAGCCGGGCCAGAGAGTCGAACATCAGCTGCTCCTTTCTTCGAGAGCGGGGCCGAGGAGGCGTGCCTCCATCCGCTCGCACCAGTCGGCGAACCACGCCGTGAACTCGAGTCCTCCCTCGAGGACCATCTCGGGGCAGGCTTCCATCTCGTCATGCATCTCCTTGATCGCCTGCAGCCGCGCGTTGGCGGCGAGCCGCTGCGCGCGCATCTCGCGCAGGATCGCCAGTGCCTCCTCCCGCGGCAGGGCGCCGGCGAAGAACAGCTTCAGCAGCCCTTCGTCGCGGGTCTCGAAGACCTGCGGCGGCTGCCGCAACCACGTCCGCAGCTCCTCTTCGCCATCGGCGGTGATCTCGTAGACGGTCCGCTTGCGGCCCCCGGTCGGGCGCTCGGAGCCGACGACCAGCCCCGCCTGGGAGAGCCGTTTCAGCTCCGGGTAGATCTGCCCGTAGCTGGCGGCCCAGAAGAAGCGGGTGGAGTTGTCGACCAGGGCTTTGATCTCGTAGCCAGAGCGCGGCTCCTTACTGACCATGCCGAGGATCACGTAGGCGGTGGCGCTCAGTTCCATATATCGCCACTATATATCAAATAGATATATCTGCAAGCGCGTTTTCAATTTCGCCTATGGTCAGGTCTCTGACTCACCGGTCGAAACGCAAGGAGAAGGGGGTTCTGGATGTCGCTTGATCAGAGCAAGGTGGGCCGGGTCGTGGCCGAACAGATGGAGGCGATCGAGAACGACTACGGCGACGACTGCGAAATCGGCGACGTCTGCACGATCGTCGAGGTGGTTGGGCCGCACGGTTCGCATGTGCGGGTGCGCAGCAGCGACATGCGCCCCCACAGCGGCCTCGGCCTGATCCGGATGGCCGAACAGGCGATGCTCGGCAACCTCGGAGGCTCGGCCGAGTAGGGCGAGCCCCATCGGAGTTTCGACACAGCGGGGTGGGCCGAGAATCGGTTGCGGGATGACTATCCTCAGCCTTCGATGAGTGGGGACGGTTCAGACATCGTCGTGATGAAGTTCGGCGGCACCTCGGTCGCCGGGGCCGAGCAGATCAAGCGCGCCGCGGCGCGGATCGTCGCCGCCCGGGAGTCCGGCAACCGCGTCGTCGCCGTGCTCTCGGCCCGCGGCAAGACGACCGACGAACTGGTCGAGGCCGCGCACGAGATCTCCGACCGCCCGGTCGCCCGCGAGATGGACATGCTGCTCTCGACCGGGGAGCGGATCTCCTGCGCGCTCTGCGCGATGGCGATCCACGACATGGGCCACGAGGCGATCTCGCTGACCGGCTCGCAGGCGGGGATCGTCACCGACTCCTCCCACACCAAGGCGCGGATCATCGACGTCCGCGCCGACCGCATCAGCGCGGCGCTCCAGGAGGACCGGATCGTCCTCGTCGCCGGCTTCCAGGGGGTCTCCACCGACAGCCGCGACGTCACCACGCTCGGCCGCGGCGGCTCCGACACCACCGCCGTCGCCCTCGCCGCGGCGCTACGCGCCAGCGTCTGCGAGATCTACACCGACGTCTCCGGCGTCTACAGCGCCGACCCGCGGATCGTCCCCCAAGCGCGCAAGCTGCCGGTCGTCTCCTTCGAGGAGATGCTGGAGATGGCGGCCTCCGGAGCGCGGGTGCTGCAGCTGCGCTCGGTCGAGTACGCGCGCAACCACGGCGTCCGCATCCACTGCCGCAGCAGCTTCGAGGACGGTCCCGGTACCCTCGTCGTCTCAGAGGAAGAGACGATGGAGAACCCTTTCGTAACCGCAGTGACCCACTCCGACTCGGAGGCCCGCGTGACCTTGAACGGGCTGCGCGACGAGCCCGGGGTCGCCGGTCGCGTCTTCGGCGCCCTCGCCGCGGCCAACGTCAACGTCGACGTGATCATCCAGAACGAGCCGGTAGGCGACGAAGCGCTCGCCGACCTCTCCTTCACCGTCGACCGCTCCGACTTGCCAGTCGCCAAGGACACGATCGCCGCCCTCGGCGACGTCTCGCTCAAGGTCCTCACCGACGAGCGGATCGGCAAGGTCTCGATCGTCGGCGCCGGCATGCGCTCGCACCCCGGCGTCGCCGCCAAAGTCTTCAAGGTCCTGGGCGACGAGGGGATCAACATCGAGATGATCTCCACCTCGCCGATCAAAATCTCGTGCGTCATCTCCGCTGACCGCGTCGCCGACGCAGTCAACGCGCTGCACAAGGCCTTCGAGCTCGGCGCCGAGGCGATCCAGCCCGAGGACCCGACCGGCCCAGACCACCGGCCGACGGTCGCCGGCTGAGCGCGCCGGTCATACTCGACTGAGATGGCTGGCGACGGATACAGAGTCGGGGTACTGGGCGCGACGGGGCTCGTCGGCACGACGATCCTCGAGCTGCTGGCCGACCGGGAGTTCCCGGTCGCCGAGCTGGTGCCGCTGGCCTCCGAGCGATCCGCCGGCAAGCAGATCGAGTGGCGGGGCCAGAGCCTGACCGTGCAGGCGGTCGGCGAGGAGTCGATCCAGGGGCTCGACCTCGTCCTCTCCTCGGCGGGGGGCTCGGTCAGCGCCGAGTGGACGCCGAAGCTGGTCGCCGCCGGCGCCACCGTGGTTGACAACACCAGCTACTGGCGGATGCACGACGACGTGCCGCTGGTCGTCTCCGAGGTCAACCCGGAGGCGCTCGAGGGGCACAACGGGATCATCGCCAACCCCAACTGCTCGACGATGCAGATGGTCGTCGCCCTGAAGCCGCTCTACGACGCGGCCGGGATCGAGCGCCTGGTGATCTCCACCTACCAGGCCGTCTCCGGCACCGGCAAGGCGGCGATCGACGAGCTGCGGGCGCAAGCGCTGGCGCTGCTCGCCGGCGAGGAGATGCCCCAGCCGCAGGTCTATCCCCACCAGATCGCTTTCAACGCCCTCGCCCAGGCCGGCAGCTTCAAGGACGGCGACGACCACACCGACGAGGAGCGCAAGCTGATCAACGAGACGCGCAAGATCCTCGGCGACCCGGAGATCAAGGTCAGCGCCACCTGCATCCGGGTGCCGGTGGTGACCGGTCACTCGGAGGCGGTCAACGTCGAAACCCGCGAGCCGCTTGAGCCCGCGCAAGCGCGCGAGCTGCTCGAAGCGGCGCCGGGCGTGACCGTCGTCGATGACCCGGCCGGCGGCCGCTTCCCGATGGCCGTCGAAGCGGCGGGCAAGGACGACGTCTACGTCGGCCGGATCCGCCGCGACGCCGGCAACGAGCGCGCCCTCGACCTCTGGATCGTCGCCGACAACCTGCGCAAGGGCGCCGCCACCAACGCCGTCCAGCTCGCCGAGGTCCTCGTCGAGCGCGGCCTGGTCGGCGTTCCCGCCTAGCCGGTGGACATCGGCTTCGCCGAAGGCCTGCTCGTCTTCGGCGGCCTGCTCGCGATCGTCGCGGCGCTCTCGGGGGTGATGAGGGGGACCGTGCTCTCGGCCTCGGTGCTTTCGGTGGCGCTGGGGTTCGGGCTCGCCGTCGCCGGGGTGGTCCACGTCGAAGTCGGCGCCAAGGCGATCGTCGAGTTGGTCGAGCTGGCGCTGATCCTCACCCTCTTCTCCGACGGGATGTTCGTCGAGCGCGAGCTGTTGCGCCGGCACTGGGGTCCGGTGGCGCGGGCACTGGTGATCGCGATGCCGATCACGATGGGCCTGCTGGGCCTGGCGGCGAAGGCGCTCTTCCCCGATCTCACCTGGGCGCAGGCCTTCCTGCTGGCGGCGGTGCTGGCGCCGACCGACCCCGTCGTCACCTCGGCGGTGGTGACCTCGCGGCTGGTCCCGAGCAAGGTCCGCCACACGCTCAACCTCGAGTCCGGTCTCAACGACGGGCTGGCGCTGCCGTTCGTCCTCTTCTTCCTCGTCCTCGCCACGCCGGGGGGCGACGCCGGCACCGAAGCGGCGAAGCTGCTCGGGGAAGCGGTGGTCGGGGCGGCGATCGGGGTCGCCCTCGGCGTCGCGGCCGGCCGCCTGCACTGGGCCCTGCCCGGCGGCGGCATCACCGCTCGCTACGAGGGGATCTACGCGGTCGGCTTCGCCCTCGCCGCCTTCGGCCTCGCCGAAGTCACGATCGGCAACGGCCTGATCGCCGCCTTCCTCTGCGGGATCGCAATGGGGGCGAGCGAGCGCGCGGTGCCGCAGGGGTTCGTCGAGTTCGCCGAGAATGGCAGCGCGATCCTCCAGGTGCTGACCTTCTTCGTCTTCGGCGGCCTGATCTACGCCACCGGCTTCAACCACAGCGTGCCGCCGCTGGTCGTCTTCGTCGCCTTCGCGCTGCTCGTCGCCCGCCCGGCGGCGGTGCTGCTCTCCTTCCTGCGCACCGGCATCCCCCGCTCGGAGAAGCTGTTCATGGCCTGGTTCGGCCCCAAGGGCGTCGCCTCGATGCTGTTCGCCCTCTTCGTCCTCAAGTCCGATGTCGGCAACGGTGAGCTGATCTTCGACACCGCCGCGATCGCGATCATCACCTCGATCGTCGCCCACGGCCTCACCGACACGGTCGGGGCCAAATGGTTGGCCCGCCGAGTCGGGCTGACGACGGAAAGCTAGGCCGCGGTGGCGGCGGTGAGGCGCTCCTCGACCCAGCCGGTCGAGGCGATGTGCTTGCCCATCCCCAGTTCCTTCGGCGAGGCGCCGAGGGCGAGGCCGACGAGCTGCGGCAGGTGGAGGACGGCGAGGCCGAGCTCGCGGTTGACGACCTTGGCCGCCTCCGGCTGCTGCAGGTCGAGGTTGAGGTGGCAGAGCGGGCAGGGGGTGACGAGGCAGTCGGCGCCGGCGTCGATCGCGTCGCCGACGTGGGTGCCGGCCTGGCGCAGCGAGGTTTCCCGGCTCATCGTGATCACCGGGAAGCCGCAGCACTTGCGGGCGCCGTCGTACTCGACGACCTGGCCGCCGAGGACCTCGATCACCTTCTCCAGGTAGATGTCGCGATCGGGGAACTCGGCGTAGCCGAGCCGTTCCTTCGGCCGCACGATGTAGCAGCCGTAGAAGGGCCCGACCCGGAGGCCGCTGAGCGGCCGCTGGACCTTCTCGGCCAAGCGATCGAGGCCGTAGTCCTCGACCAGCAGCCAGAGGAAGTTCTTGTTCGTGAACCCGTCCTTGCCCTTCTCGTAGGAGAGGCCCTGGCCGGAGAGCGTTTCGTTGATGTGGGCGCGGTAGGCGGAGTCGGCGTCGAGGCGCTGCTGGCACTCCGACTGCGCGCCCTGGCAGGTCGAGCAGATGTTCATCATCGAGAGCCCGGTCTGCTGGGCGAGCGCGAAGGTGCGCGCGTTCAGCGTGTCGGCCAGCTCCTGGTTGTGCTCGGCGATGACGCCGGCGCCGCAGCAGTTGGCGCGGTCGAGTTCGACCAGCTCGATCCCGAGCCGCTCGGCGACCAAGGCCATCGAGCCGTGCAACTCGGAGGTGAAGCCGCGCGAGACGCAGCCGGGCCAGTAGGCGACTTTGATGTTCTCAGCCATTGGTGACCTCCTCGGCCGCGGTGCCGTCGGGCTGGGCGTCCTCGCCCTCCTCGCCACGGATGTACAGGTTCAGCTCCTCGCTGTGCTCTTCGGTGTGCTTGAAGATCGCCTTCACCTCGTCCTGGGCGCCGCCCGGGAGCTTCGGGTGGACGCCGGGGATCAGCTTCGCGAGCGAGCGCATCTTGCCGGTTTTGATCCCGCGGATCGCGGTTGGGATCGAGCCGAGCATTTCGCGGATCGCGCGCCGGTTCGGTTTCAGCTTGCCTTTGAAGCCGGGGGCGAAGGACTCCTGCAGCAGCAGCGACTCGTCCAGGGTCCCCTTCTTCTCGATGATCTTGACGAAGGCGATCTCGTGGTCGTGGCCGCTGTTGGGGTCTTCGACGCCGAGCTCGCCGGCTTTGCGGCGCAGGCGCATGATCTGGTCCATCGGCGCCACCCCCTTGGGGCAGGCGTCGATGCAGCTGAAGCAGTGGGTGCAGTCGTAGATGCCGTGCGGGTCCTCGGCGAGGTCGTGCAGGCGCTCGACCGTCTCGGCATCGCGCGGGTCGCCGACGAAGCGGTAGGCCTTGGCCAGCGCCGCCGGACCGATGAAGCCGGGGTCGGCTTCCATCGAGAGGCAGGAGGAGACGCAGGCGCCGCACTGGATGCAGGCCATCGACTGGGTGATGTCGATCATCGATTCCGGCTCGACGACGTACTCGCGCTCGGGCGGCTCGCCGTGCGGCAGGAGCCAGGGGGTGACGCGGCGGATCTTGGTCCAGTGCGTCGACTCCATGTCGGTGATCAGGTCCTTGATCACCGGCATGTTTCCCATCGGTTCGATCACGATCGGGGCGAGGGTCTCGGTGGTGACCGCGGTCGTGCCCGGTCCCGCCTCGACCTGGCCGGTGGCGCGGACAGCGTCCTGGGCTTCGGGCGCCTGGGCGCCGATCGGGCTGTCGGCCTCGGCGGCGGTGACGCCGGTCGCGGTGGCCATCTTGTTGGCCTGCTCCTGGGCCTCGCCGATCTGGGTCTTGCAGCCGAGCCCGGACTGGCCGTTGATCTTCATCCCGCAGGAGCCGCAGATCGCCGCCCGGCAGGAGCAGCGGACGGCGAGCGAGCCGTCGTCGCGGTCTTTCGCCTGCAGGAGGCCGTCGAGGACCGAGAGCGAGGGGTCGAGATCGACGTTGAACTCCTCCCAGTAGGGGCCCTCGCCGCTCTCGGGCTGGAACCGGCGGACTTTGATCGTGTACTCGGCCATTAGTACGTCCTCTCTTGCGGTTCCCACTGGGTGATCGTGACCTCGGAGTATGAGATCTCGGGGCCGTCGTCGGTCCGCTCGAGGTCGATGTGCTTGAGCCACTCGTCGTCGTTGCGCTCGGGGTAGTCGGTGCGGTACTGGGCGCCGCGGCTCTCCTTGCGCTCCAAGGCGGCGACGCAGGTGCACTCGGCGTTGTCGAGCATGTAGGAGAGCTCGATCGCGGCGATCAGGTCCTGGTTGAAGACGCTGCCGTGGTCGTCGATGTAGGCGCTCTTCGCCTCCTCCTTGAGGCGGCGGACCGTTTCCAGCGCTTCGGTGATCCCCGCCTCGTCGCGGAAGACGGCGACCTTGGCGTCCATCGTCTGACCCAGCTCGAGCTTGATCTCGGAGATGCGGCGGCCGGAGCCCTTCTCGCGCGAGAGGATGTCGGCGACCATCGTCTCCTCGTCCTCGAGCACCTTCTTCGAGGCGCGCGAGTGGTCGATCCGCTTGGCGCGGGCGGCGGCGTCGTGGCCGGAGCGCTTGCCGAAGATCAGCGTGTCGAGCAGCGAGTTGGCGCCGAGCCGGTTGCCGCCGTGGACCGAGACGCAGGCGGTCTCGCCGGCCGAGTAGAGGCCGGGGATGTCGGTGCGGCCGTCGACGTCGGTCTTGACGCCGCCCATCGTGTAGTGGTTGCCCGGCTTGATGTGGATCGGTTCGCGGGTGATGTCGACGCCGGCGAAGTCGCGGCCGACGAGGACGATCTCGCGCAGCGCCTCGTGCACGCGCTTCTTCGGGACGACGGTGATGTCGAGGGCGACGGTGCCGTCGGGGAAGCCGCGTCCCTCGTTGATCTCGGTCTGCTCGGCGCGGGAGACGACGTCGCGCGAGGCCAGCTCCATCTTGTTCGGCGCGTACTTCTCCATGAAGCGTTCGCCCTTGGCGTTGAGCAGGTGCGCGCCCTCGCCGCGGGCGCCCTCGGTGATCAGGAAGCCCTTGCCCGCCAGCGTCGTCGGGTGGTACTGGATCATCTCCATGTCCATCAGCTTTGCCCCGGCCCGGTAGGCCATCGCGATCCCGTCACCGGTGCAGATCAGCGCGTTGGTGGTCGGCCGCCAGACCTGGCCGTTGCCGCCGGTGCAGAGGATCACCGACTTCGCCTCGAACAGCTCCACCTGCCCGTCGGCGACGTTGCGGGTGACGACGCCGCAGCACTCGCCGTTCTCGTCCAGCGCCAGCGAGCTGCAGAACCACTCCTCGTAGCGGGCGATCTGCTCGGAGTACTTCATCAGCTGCTCGTAGAGGACGTGCATGATCGCCTGGCCGGTGATGTCGGCGACGTAGTAGGTGCGGGCGGCGGAGGCGCCGCCGAAGGCGCGGGTCCCGAGCTTGCCTTCCTCGTTGCGGTGGAAGGTGACGCCGAGGTGCTCGAGGTGGAGGATCTCCTCCGGTGCCTCGCGGGTCATGATTTCGATCGCGTCCTGGTCGCCGAGGTAGTCGGAGCCCTTGATCGTGTCGAAGGCGTGGGACTCCCAGGAGTCGCCGGGGTTGAGCGCCGCGTTGATCCCGCCCTGGGCGGCGTTGGAGTGGGAGCGGACCGGGTGGACCTTGCTGATGATCCCGACCGACACGCCCTCCTCGGCGGCGGCGAGAGCCGCCCTCTGGCCAGCCAAGCCGGCCCCGATTACGAGAACATCATGGGTAGGCACGGCCGGGAAGCCTATACACGCGGAACCCAAGGGCGTAGTCGGATTTCGTCACAGGCAGGGATTCGTCACACAAGGCCTGTTAGCAGGGAGGCGAGGGTGCCCCTCGCCGCCGGCTACGAGACCGCAGTCCTCTGCAGCTGCAACGACCTCAAGCAGGCCGGCCACTACCACTGGCCCACCGACACCTCGGACCACAGCAACTTCTCTACCCTAGAACGAGCAATCTCCCTATGCGAGACG